>DFUT01000035.1 GCA_002381125.1 Bacteroidales bacterium UBA4179
CCGGTGCAGATCTTCGAAACGACGTATGGGCCGAGAGTGCCGGTGCCCAAGGATTGGCTTTGGGCATGTATATTCTCCTGTGCGGCTATCTCGTGTGGGATTCTATGCGAGTTCCTAATCAAAGTCAAAGTTAATTTTCTACCTTTGTGGTAAACCGGTGGTAAACCGTATGTTTGTTCAAGCATAAAAAATTCATGATATGAAAAAAGCATCTTTATTTATTTTAGCATTCTTTTTCCTCCTCGTGGGCTGTACACAAAAGCAAAAAAAGCAGCCGATTACAGAAGAACCCGATTATACACAATATGTGGATCCGTTCATCGGAACAGCGTACACCGGACACACCTTCCCCGGGGCTACTTATCCGCTGGGTATGATTCAGGCAGGTCCCGAAACCGGCAACTACTCATGGGAATATTGTGCAGGATACGTCTATGGCGACTCGCTCATCAACGGATTTTCGCAAACCCGATTAAACGGTACGGGCTGTATCGATCTTGGCGACCTGCTCATCCAACCTTTTTCCGGGGATAAACGCGAAGACTTGCGAAGCAAATACGATCTGGTAAGCGAAGACGCATCGCCGGGATATTATACGGTAAAATTGACCGACAACGACGTGCACGTGGAGATTTCAGCTGCTCCGCACGTGGCTTTCCATAAATATACGTTTGGCGAGGGAAAAGCTGCCAACATATTGGCCGACTTCCAAAGCGGATTGGTATGGACGAAAGATAGAATACATACGCATGTGCTCGAAAATGAAGTAAATTTCGAGAACAAAAAAACAATCTCGGGTTATACCCGTCGCAAAGAGTGGGTCGAGCGCATGTATTATTTCGTGATCGAATTCGATAAACCCATCGTCGCAAAAGAGGAACTTCCCAAACGTGATCCACGCGAAAAAGCACCCCGTTATATTCTCACCTTCGATATGCAAAACGACACGACGCTCAACATGAAGATCGCCATGTCGTCGGCAAGTGTAGAGGGTGCTAAAGCAAATCTGAAGGCCGAGGTACCGCACTGGGATTTCGATACCGTTCGGAAAACGGCCGAAAACGCTTGGAATACATACCTTTCACGCATTCATATAGAAGGAACCGATGCACAGAAAAACAATTTCTATACGGCTATCTATCATTTGTTCATACAACCCAACAACATTGCAGACGTGGACGGTAAATATATTGGCCCACGAAAGGAAATAGCGCAATCGTCGGGTGGAAAGTTTTATTCCACCTGGTCGCAATGGGATATTTTCCGTGCCGCTTATCCATTATACACGGTCATCAGCCCGGAGCTGATCCCCGATTTTGTGAATTCGATGCTCGATTACAGCGAACAACAATGGCATCTGCCCATCTGGGCATTGTGGGGACAAGAAACCTACACCATGATTGGCAATCACTCGGTTCCGATGATTGTGGATGCTTATCTGAAAGGATTTGAAGGGTTTGACCCCGAACGCGCCTACAACGAAGTAAAAAAATCGCTTACGCTCAATCATCCCAAATCCGATTGGACGATATACGACAAATACGGTTATTATCCATTCGATTTGGTAACGGTAGAATCGGTTTCGCGCACGTTGGAATCGGGATTCGATGATTATTGTGCCGGTTTGATGGCCGAGAAACTCGGGAAAGAAAGGGATACCAAATTTTTCCGAAAACGTGCCGAATACTATAAGAACCTGTTCGACCCCTCCACAAACTATATGCGTGGGCGCGACAGCAAGGGCAACTGGCGCACGCCTTTCGATCCGTTTGAACTGGCACACGGCGATTCGAGCGTGGGGGGCGATTATACCGAAGGAAACGCCGCCCAATATACCTGGCATGTGCTTCAGGATATTCCCGGGCTGCTGGCTTTGATGGGCGACGACAAGAAAGCCGCAGAACGGCTGGATTCGCTTTTCTTTACCACGGCAAAATCGAAAAATACGCTTTCCGATGTAACGGGACTGATCGGGCAATATGCTCACGGCAACGAACCCAGTCATCATATTGCTTATCTTTATACCTATTTGGGTCAATCGTACAAAACGCAAGAACTGGTTCGCCAAATTTGCACCGATTTCTACAAAAATCTTCCCAACGGATTGATCGGCAACGACGACTGCGGACAAATGTCGGCCTGGTACATCTTTTCATCGCTCGGCTTTTATCCGGTCAATCCGGTAAGCGGTGAATTCGTGATTGGCGCTCCGCAAATTCCGGCAGCCAAAATCGATGTCGGCAACGGAAAAGTATTTTCAATGGAAGCCAAAAATATTTCCGAGGACAATAAATACGTAGAAAAAATCGAACTAAACGGCAAACCCTACGAGAAACAGACCATCGGCTACAACGATATTATGGAAGGTGCTTCTCTGGTGTTTTATATGACCAACCAACCCAAAAAGTAAACTTTCAACCTTACCTATCCGATAACGCAGGGTTGTCGGATGGGCATTTTTTTTAAAAAACAATGAAAAAATATCTCCTACTCATCCCGCTCATTTTATTCGGCTTTTCCTGTCAAAGCAAGTCGCAAGACCAAACCAAGACGCTTTCGACACAGGATTTTGCCAAAGGAGCCGATATCAGCTGGTTGCCTCAAATGGAAGCAAGCGGATACACGTTTTACAACGACAACGGGGAAGCCGAAGATTGTTTTAAGATTCTCAAAGATCACGGCATCAATGCCATTCGACTGCGCACGTGGGTAAATCCTTCGGATGATCCGTTCAGCGGACACTGCAGCAAAGACGAAACCGTGGCAATGGCCAAACGGGCAAAAGATTGGGGAATGCGCGTGATGATCGATTTTCATTATAGCGACAGTTGGGCCGATCCTTCCAAACAACGCAAACCCAAAGCTTGGGAAGGACTCACTTTTGAACAACTCAAAAAAGCCTTGTACGACTATACGTTTGAGGTCATGTCGGCATTAAAAGAAGCCGGCGTAACGCCTGAATGGGTGCAATTGGGCAACGAAATCCCTACCGGAATGATCTATCCCGAAGGGCATACCGATAACTGGCCTCAGCTGGCACAACTGATCAACGCAGGATATGATGCCGTTAAGGCAGTGAGCCCGCAAACCAAAATCATACTGCATGTTGATCAGGGAAACAACAATGAACGGTTTCGCCAATGGTTCGACAATGCCGAAAAATACGGAGCAAAATATGATATCATCGGAATGTCGTACTATCCTTACTGGCTCGAAGATAAACCCGATTATACCGAAACCATAGAAGATCTGGGCCACAACCTCAGCGATATGGCACAACGTTACAACAAAGAAGTAATGGTGGTGGAAGTGGGAGGTGAAGACGATGAACCCGAAAACACCTACAACATGCTGAAAGCCGTTATTCAAAAAGTGAAAGAGGTACCTGACAACAAAGGGTTGGGCGTGTTTTATTGGGAACCCCAAGGTGCCCGCTCGTGGAGCCATTACCCCCTAAGCGCATGGGGATCCGACGGAAGACCAACCAAAGCGCTAGATGCTTTTTTGGACTGATATTCATCTTTCTCAACAACATTCCTCCATTTCGCAATTTTCGCCCGGGGTTTCAAATTCGATGGTGGAATGTTGTATTTTCATTGCTTGCATTTTTTCACGAATTTCGTTTTTCAATTTGTGCAATTTGTCCATCGACAACGCCTGCTTCAAAACCACATGAACCGTCATGACATTGTATTCGCCATCTGCCGACCAGATATGCAAATCGTGAACGCCGTCCACGTCATCCAACGACAATATTTCTTTCTCGATCTCATCCATTTTTATGTCGATGGGGGCTCCCTGCAAAATAATATGCAGGCTTTCTTTTATATTTTTATATACGTGAAACAACACATAAAGGGTTATGGCGACCGATAAAATAGGGTCGAGAATCGGAACATCTACGAAATGCATCACCAAAGCGCCAATAAGAATGGCCACCCAGCCGAGTACATCTTCCAGCAAGTGAAGCGAAATTACGCGTTCGTTGAGCGAATGCCCACGTTTAAGTCTGAGCACCGCGGCACCGTTAATCGCAACACCCAGCACTGCCAAAATCAACATACCTCCCGAATCGGGTTGTTCAGGATGAAACAAACGCGGAACAGCATTAAAAAGAATCACCACACTCCCTACGATTAAAATAAGCGAATTGATGATTGCCCCAAGAAGAGAAAACCGCTTGTATCCATAGGTGTATTCTTCATCGCGACCTTTTTTTGCCATTCTCTGAAAATACCACGACAATCCCACTGAAAAGCTATCGCCCAAATCATGCACGGCATCCGAAAGAATGGCCATACTGTTTGTTAAAAATCCGCCGATAAATTCAATTATGGTAAAAAACAGATTAAGAAAAAATGCCGTCCGTATATTTTTTTCACTTTCATTGTAGTGAGTATGATGAGCCATAAAAATGATTTTCTTATTTTTCTATATCTATAACATGTTTCAAAAACAAAAGTTCGCTACAATCCAAAAGTTGTATTTTGTGTGATTATCATTAAAATTTTGGCAATAAATTGTTACCTTTGCAGCACATATTAACATATATATTATGGTGCAAACTTCAAAGAAAAACAAAGTACTTACTTCATTGGCCGATCTGTTGCGACAAAACCGGGCGCAAATTATCGAGGCCAATCTGCAAGATATGGCCGATTATCCCGAAATGGACGAAGCAATGAAAGACCGGTTAAAAGTGGACGAGAAAAAAATCGATGAAATGATTCGTTCGCTTACGCAAGTAGCAAGCTTGAACGATCCCGAAGGGAAAACCCTATATGCCTACACGCGTGAAGATGGTCTGCTAATTGAAAACCGCACCGTACCGTTCGGAACCATCCTCATCATCTACGAGTCGCGCCCCGACGTAACTATCGAAGCAGCGGCAACGGCTTTTAAGGCAGGAAACCGAATTCTGTTGAAAGGCGGAAAAGAGTCGTATCACACCAATTCTTTCTTGACGAAACTTTGGCAACAAGCACTAGAGAAAACCGGCATCGATAGTCGTTATGTTCAATATCTTCATTTAACCCGCGAAGAAACACAACGGCTGATCAAAGAAAATACGCATCGCGTGGATTTGATTATTCCTCGCGGCGGAGAAAATCTGATTCGTTTTATTCAAGAAAATACCACCATTCCCATTATCGTTAGCGGACGGGGAAACAATTTTCTCTATGTAGATAAAAACTGCGATTTTGAAATGGCTGTACGCATCATCCTCAACGGGAAAAAACGAATCAGCGTTTGCAACGCATTGGATAAAGTGTTGATTGATGAGAATCTGCCAAACATTCAAGACAAAATTGCCCAACTCGTATCCGCTTTAAAAAGCAGGGGAATTGAAGTTTTGGGTAATTCATCCGTTTACGGCTTAAATTCGGAAATTATCGAAACCAACGACGAAAAGGTACTTTATGAAGAGTTTCTTGCGCCTAAAATATTCCTGTCCCTCGTACCCGATATCACGGAGGCCATCCGATTAATCAATGCCTATTCCGGCAAACATTCGGCAACGATTGTAACGAACGAATTTCCACAGGCAACCCGTTTCATGCAAGAAGTGGATTGCGCAGCCGTTTACCACAATGCTTCCACACGATTTACCGACGGCGGAGAGTTTGGTTTGGGGGCAGAAATTGCCATCAGTACGCAAAAACTGCATTTCCGAGGCCCCATCGGTGCCGAACAATTGGTGACCAACAAATGGTTCGTTTACGGAAACGGCCATATTCGCGAATAAATTGATCGAACTATATATATGAAGAAAAAATTAATCATAAAAATAGGAACATCTACCCTTACGGCGGGAACAAACCGCATATCGTTTGCCGTCATCGAAAACCTGGCCAGGCAAATCGTAAAACTCAAAAACGAATACGATATCGTGATCGTTTCTTCGGGTGCTATCGCTACTGCCCGCCAATTCGTGGAAATCAACGGGTACAACAAACATGTGGATTCCAAGCAGGCAATGGCAGCCATCGGACAAACGCGGCTCATGGAGTTATACGATTCCGTTTTTAGCAGTTTTGGATTGAATATCGCTCAAATTCTGTTGACTTATCGCGATTTCGAAAATCCGACGGCAAAAGAAAACACCAAAAATACGATTCATAAACTTTGGAAAGCCGATTACATTCCCATCGTAAACGAAAACGATACGGTTTCGATCGAAGAAATCGTATTGGGCGACAACGATAAACTTTCGGCATTGGTTGCCGTAATACTCAATGCCGATCTGTTGATTCTCGTATCGGATATCGACGGCATCTTCAACCGTAATCCACATCTTCATCCCGATGCCGAACTTATCGCCCATGTTTCCGACTTGAAATCCATTCGGGATTGCATCGAAGAAAAAGAATCCGCATTGGGAACAGGCGGCATGACGTCCAAAATCCACGCTGCTGAAATCTGCATGGAAAACGGAGTAGAAATGTGGATTGTAAACGGACAACGCCCCAATTATCTTATCAATGCGTTAAACAACGCGATTCCATTCACCAAATTCAAAAAATAAAATGAACTACGGATTTATCGGCTTTGGTAATTTGGCGACGGCCATCTACCAAGGCCTCAAAAACGAAGACAACCTTCGTTTTGCCTATTTTGATCAAATTCGAAAAAACGTTGAACTTCCCTTTCTCCAATTGGAAGAATTGACGACTTTTGCCGACGTTATCTTTCTCACCGTCAAACCCCAAAACTTGACCGAAGTTTTGCAACAACTGCAACCCCTCCCTCGAGAAGGGAAAGTCGTTGTCTCGCCGGTTGCCGGAAAAAGCATCGCCTTCATCGAAAATTACCTCGGAAAAGATCAACCCATTGTGCGCATCATGCCCAACCTTGCCATCGCGTACAAAAAATCGGTAACGGCATTTGCCACCCATCATCCAAATAATGAAAGGGTAAACGAAATTTATCGTGTGTTGACAAAACTGGGGAAGGTGGTAGAAGTCGATGAAAACGATTTCGACCTGTTTACTTCCGTTTTCGGCAGCGGACCCGCTTTCATTCTGGCGTTCCTGAACGTATTCAGGGACAAAATACGCGAATTCAATCTCCCTGATTCTGAAATTGACGAATTATTGGTGCAATTGACGGAAGGCACGTTGAGCTATTTTTCCGAAAACCGATCCCGATGCAGCATCGAGGAACTCATTCGCAACGTCACCAGCAAAGGTGGAACCACAGAAGCCGGATTGAATTATTATTACGAACATCACATCGACCAATTGATTGAGGGGGTGCTGGAGGCTGCCAAAAACCGCTCCATCGAAATGAGTAAAAACGAGCTGAATTAAGCAGCAAGATAAATGTTGCGAAAAAGGGAATTTTTATGGGGCTTTGTGCAAATTGGAAATTATCGTGTAAATTTGCACATTTAAATGAAAAAGCAAAAGCTTGATAATATGTATAGAAACAAAACGTGCGGAGAATTAAACCTGTCGAATGTAAATGAAGAAGTTACATTGGCAGGATGGGTACACAAAATTCGTAAAATGGGTGGAATAACGTTTATTGACCTCCGCGACCGATACGGCATTACCCAGTTGTCGTTTAATGAGGAAGTCAACCCCGATCTTTTTGAAAAAGCCAACAAATTGGGTCGTGAATGGATCGTACAAGTTGTCGGCAAGGTAACGGAGCGTTCCTCTAAAAACCCTCACATTCCTACAGGCGATATCGAAATCATCGTCTCGAAACTCAATATACTGAACCCTTCCGATATGCCTCCTTTTACCATCGAAGACGATACGGACGGAGGCGATGATTTGCGCATGAAATATCGCTACCTCGATCTCCGTCGCAACGCCGTTCGCAAAAACCTCGAACTTCGCCATCGAATGGCACTCGCAACCCGTCGATATTTGGACGAAAGGGATTTTCTGGAAGTAGAAACACCGGCGCTCATAGCTTCCACACCCGAAGGTGCACGCGATTTCATTGTGCCTTCACGGATGAATCCGGGTGAATTCTATGCGCTTCCGCAATCGCCTCAGCTGCTCAAACAGCTGCTTATGGTTGCCGGATTCGACCGATACTTCCAAATCGTGAAATGTTTTCGCGACGAAGACCTCCGGGCCGACCGCCAACCCGAGTTCACACAGATCGATTGCGAGATGTCTTTTGTTCATCGCGACGATATTTTAAACATGTTCGAAGGGCTGGTAAAATACCTTTTTAAAACCATCAAAAGTGTCGATCTCCCCAATTTCCCAAGAATGAGTTATGCCGATGCCATGAAATATTATGGATCGGACAAACCCGATATCCGTTTCGATATGAAACTGGTGGAAATCAAAGATTTGACCGAAGGACACAATTTCGGCATTTTCGATTCCTCTGAATATGTGGGTGCCATCTGCGTAGAAGGGTGTGCCAATTATACACGCAGGCAGTTGGACGAACTGACCGATTTTGTAAAACGCCCGCAAATTGGAGCAAAGGGTTTGATTTATGTACGGTATAACGAAGACGGCACCATCAAATCGTCCGTCGACAAGTTTTACAATGAAGAGGACCTGAAAAAATGGCTGGAACGGTGTCATGCAAAACCCGGCGATTTGCTTCTTATACTGGCAGGAGAAACGGAAAAAACGCAAAAACAACTGTCGGAACTGCGTTTAGAGATGGGGTCTCGGTTGGGATTACGAAACAAATTCGACTACCAATGTTTGTGGGTTGTCGATTTTCCGTTATTGGAAAAAGACGAAGAGCTGAATCGTTACTTTGCCAGACATCACCCTTTTACTTCTCCCAAACCCGAAGACATTCCACTGCTTGACACCAATCCCGAAGCTGTTCGTGCCAATGCCTACGATATCGTTATCAATGGTGTGGAAGTCGGCGGAGGATCTGTCCGTATACACGACAGTCAATTGCAGAAAAAAATATTTTCCGTTCTCGGATTTACCGAAGAACGGGCTGAACAACAATTTGGGTTTCTTATGAATGCTTTCCGATACGGAGCACCACCCCACGGCGGCATAGCTTTCGGACTGGATCGACTCGTATCGTTGTTTGCCGGCCTCGACAGCATCCGCGACTGCATTGCCTTTCCCAAAAACAATATGGGACGCGACGTCATGCTGAATGCTCCCGCTCCCGTCGAACAAGAACAATTGGACGAGCTGGGAATCATGCTAAAGCCAAAGAAATAACGACTTTTTATTTCAATCGTTCAAAATAAGGCAAACGATTTAAGGGAACATCAATAGAAATCGTTCGTCCACCTTTGTAAATTTTACCCGTATCGTCTTTCCATTTTCCTTTTGGAAGTTTGACGATACGGGTATTTTCTTTTGTAACAATTGGAGCAATCAAATAACGATCGCCCAACATATATTGATCGTTGCATTCGGCAAAACCTTCCCCGGGAAACGCATATTCCATATGGCGAACAATCGATTATGGCCGGTTTGCCATTTTTACTTTCAAGAAGATAACCCTTCGACCTCAACATGCGGTATTCGGGACTATCCGCAGAAACAAAAGGACATACCCATAACATGACTTTGAACCCCATACTATGCAGCTTATCTACCATTGCTTTCGGATCGGGAAATTTATCGGGCTTAAATTCGAAATTTCCGTAATATTTTTGCCAGTTATCGTCAATCATCAGGATTCCGGCCGGAAATCCGTTATCCACAATCCCTTGCGCATACTTGAGCACATCTTTCTGATTTTGATCATACATCAATTCGATCCACGTGTTGTACTGCGGACGGGTAAAAAACAACGTATCGGGCAATTGTCCGCTAGGAGAAAAATACTTTCGACAAGCATCGAGGTAAGCATCCCGTAAAGTAGAACCTGCTGTTTGAACAGTAATTTGTTCATAATCGGAACGAATGAAAATTTCATCTCCCGATACCGAAAATTTAAACGGATAATCGCTCCACACATACCGTCCTTTGTTGGAAAGCAAAAGCGGAACTACTTGATTGTTATTATTCTGTCGGGCTAAATCGAATTCTTCAACCGGTTGTATATAAGGCATGCGCGCACCATAGGCAACCACCCCACCAGTATTCATCATCCAACATACCAATTGTGATGGAATGCTGAGCCATAACATGATAACATGCGAAAATCATCGCAAACAAAAGTGCTTTTTTCATTATCAAAACATTTTTTCGATTTCAAATAATGCAGCAACTTCGATAAGCATGCAACCGCCAAGTTGCGTAGGCAACTATTCGACGAATGCGTGACGGTATCCCTGCACATCGTTCCAATGTCCGCGCGTGAAATCGGGGATGGCTACAGGAGCCGATCCGTTGTCGAGCGAGATCAACGTACGACGGCGTTTTTCCGACAACTCGTCCAGCACGGCCGTCAGTTCGTGCTTGCGCGATTCCGATCTGACGCAACGCAGGGCGGGAAGGTGTAATTTCACCTTTGCGGCCGCTTTCGTTACGTACAGATTGTCGATGGGGCAATCGTCGAGGATGCCGCACAGCTGCTCGATCAACTGGGCGTGTTCGTCGTTCCTCAACAGCGCCATCCAACTCAATTTGAATTTCTGCATAATCAACGTTTTCAACAAAAAAAATAAAAAAACCCCTGCGAGGTACGGAGCGTATTGTCTTGCATGTGGTACGGAGCGTATTGTCTTGCACAAGACAAAACAAGTTTGTCGCTTCGTCGGTATTGTGACGTATTGTCTGCACAAGGCAGAACAAGCCGTAGCCTGTACGAAAATAAAGCGTACGATGTAATGCCGACCGCTATTTGGCGCACTTTCCATAAACGGAATGTAAAGCCCGCAAACCTTGCGGTTGGATACCGGTAACATGCTTGTGGCAGAACCGCTATTGTAATCAACTATCGGTAATATACTTGTTGGTAGGAACAACGTTGCGGTCGAATATGACGGCAAGGTTGCAGCAAATGCTGTAGTTTTGCCTTCGTTGCGAGATCGAAATCGAGTATAAACGCGCGTTTTGCCTGTTTTTCGATAACATGCTTTAATGCTTACGGGCGCAGTGGTTAAATATGAATAACACAATTTAACTGCAACGGCGATTGTGCTTAAATTTCAATAACATGTTTTGATAACTACGACCGTTCCGGTTAAAGAATAATAATGAAATTGGAGCAAAACGATGGTCCCGTACAAAAATCAAAGTGGGGAAAGGAGAGAAAAAATGTTCCCGCATGAAAATCGATGTTGAGAAGGGAGGAAAAAATTGTTCCGGGACAAAATTTGATATTGGGAGCGAAAGAGGAAATTGTTCCGACACGAAAGTCGATCTTAAAAAAGGTTGCGAAATTGTTCCGGCAAGGAAAACAACATCTGGAAAGCAAGGAAAAATAATTTCTGTTCCCAATATTCATACAACAATAGAAGCAGGAAAAGAGCAAGACACGGCATATCGATTTGGTATAAACGCATCTAAATTTGTGAATTGGAATCGAGTACTTTACAAACCATTTCGCTGCTTTTTTGGTTTACATTCCCGGTTTTTTCTTAACTTCGCAATTCCAAAAGATATGTGACGAAACCAATTCATGATAAAAGTTGAAAAGATATACAAAAGTTTTGGAAATCTTCAGGTCTTGAAAGGCATCGATCTGGAAGTCGACAAAGGGGAAATCGTATCCATTGTGGGTCCCAGTGGTGCGGGAAAAACCACGTTGCTAATGATTATGGGAACACTTGAAAAGGCCGACTCCGGGAAAGTTTTTTTCAATGACGACGACCTGAGTCGACTCGAAGAGAAGGAACTCTCCGATTTTCGCAACAAAAATATCGGCTTCGTATTTCAGTTTCATCAATTGCTGCCCGAATTTACCGCATTGGAAAACGTGATGATTCCGGCGTTAATCGGAAACCGAAAACACGGCGATGCAGAAAAAAAAGCCAAAGAGCTGCTAAATATGATGGGGCTCACAGGCAGAATGGATCATAAACCTGCCGCACTCTCGGGAGGCGAAAAACAGCGGGTGGCCGTAGCCCGAGCCCTGATTAACGACCCAATGGTGGTTTTGGCCGATGAGCCGTCGGGCAGTTTGGATACAAAAAACAAATCCGAACTTCACAACCTCTTCTTCGAGTTGCGCGACAGGCTCAACCAAACTTTCGTAATCGTTACTCACGACGAACAGCTGGCGGCGCTCACCGACAGAACGATCCACCTGAAAGACGGCAAAATTTTTCAACCCCAACATTCTTTCGCAAAAAATGACCGGCCAACGTTATAATTTACGCGGTGTTTCGGCTTCACCAAAAACAGACTTAAAAACATCCTTTTATGAAAAGAAAATCAACGATTATCGCATATATGTTAGCAGGAGCATTGATGTCGTCATGTACGACAAACACACAAAAATCGGATAAAAAATTCGAAATGGAAGAAATCATTGGAAAGTCATCTCCAAAAATTGAAAACGGCATTATGACGCCGGAAGTATTGTACAGCTTTGGACGGGTTGGCGAAGTGCAGGTTTCTCCCGACAAATCGCACATTGTTTATGAAGTCACTTACGTGAGTATACCGCAAAACAAAATGAATACCGAGCTTTTTGTAATGAAAGCCGACGGTTCGGAGAAAAAGCAATTGACCCATTCCAATTCCCGCGAGAACAACCCCCGCTGGATAAACGGCGGAAAAAAAATTGCTTTTCTAAGCGATGAAGAGGGAACACCTCAAATTTGGACCATGAATCCCGACGGAAGCGATTGGGAAAAAATATCCGATATCGAAGGTGGAATCAATGGTTTTTCGTTCTCTCCCGACGAAAAAAAGGTGTTGTTCGTCAAAAACGTAAAAACACAACCCACGGCTGCCGACCGCTATCCCGATTTGCCCGAAGCATCGGGACGAATAATCGACGACTTGATGTACAAGCATTGGGATCAATGGGTAACGGAAGTACCGCACCCGTTTGTGGCCGATTTTTCGGAAGGCAAATTACAACACGCCAAAGACGTGCTGGAAGGCGAGCCGTACGAATCGCCCATGCTGCCTTTCGGCGGAATGGAACAACTGGCATGGAGCCCCGACAGTAAAATCGTTGCCTATACCTGTCGCAAAAAAACAGGCAAGGAATATGCACTATCCACCAATTCCGACATCTATCTGTATCATCCGGAAACCGGCGAAACCATCAACATTACGGAAGGCATGCCGGGTTACGACACCAACCCGCAATTTTCTCCCGACGGAAAATACATTGCCTGGCAAAGTATGGAACGCGAAGGATACGAGTCGGACAAAAACCGCCTTTTCGTTATGGATCTGCAATCGAAAGAAAAAACCTATGTAACCGAAAAATTCGATTACAATACCGATGCCTTCATCTGGAATGCCGACAGCAAAACCTTGTTCCTTGTCTCCTGTGTGAAAGCCAAAACGCAACTTTTCATGGCAGACCGAACGACAAAAGAAGTAAAGCCGATTACCGAAGGTGTCCACGATTATGTCTCGGTGGCGTTGGGAGAAGAGGGAAAACTGATTGCCAAACGCCATTCCATGTTGCAACCCGATGAGATTTACTCGGTGGATATCGCGTCGGGAAAAGCTGTCGAACTTTCGTTCGAAAATAAGGAAATTCTCGACCAACTGACCATGGGCAAAGTGGAAGAACGATGGATAAAAACCTCCGATGGCAAACAGATGCACACCTGGGTAATCTATCCACCCCGTTTCGATTCAACGCAAGTTTATCCCGCCTTGTTGTATTGTCAGGGCGGGCCGCAGAATACGGTCAGTCAGTTCTGGTCGTACCGATGGAATTTCCAAATGATGGCTGCAAACGGTTATATCGTAGTTGCACCCAATCGTCGCGGTGTTCCGGGATTTGGAATGGAATGGTTGGAACAAATCAGCGGCGATTATGGCGGACAAAACATGAAAGATTATCTCTCCGCCATCGATGCCTTAGCCGACGAGCCCTATGTGGACGAAAACCGATTGGGCTGTACGGGCGCAAGTTACGGCGGTTTTTCGGTATTCTGGCTGGCCGGAAATCACAACAAACGCTTCAAGGCCTTTTATGCTCATGCCGGCATTTTCAATTTGGAAGCCCAATACCTCGAAACCGAGGAAATGTGGTTTGCCAATTGGGATTTGGGTGGCCCCTTCTGGGATAAATCGAATCCTGTGGCACAACGCTCATATGCCAATTCTCCCCACCGCTTTGTGGATAAATGGGACACGCCGATCATGATTTCGCATGGCGAGCTGGATTACCGAATTCTTGCATCGCAAGGAATGATGGCGTTCAATGCGGCACAGCTCTTGGGAATTCCCTCGCGGCTATTGATTTATCCGGACGAAAATCACTGGATTACAAAACCGCAAAATGCCATTTTGTTTCAGCGTGAGTTTGCCCGATGGTTCAACCAGTGGTTAAAGAAATAATCGCACGTCGAAAAATTCTCTGCAAATGTTTTTGCGATTAAGAAAATATAATTATCTTTGCACTCGCTATCGAAAAAACAGATGGCGCTCTTTGGTGCGGTAGTTCAGCCTGGTTAGAATACATGCCTGTCACGCATGGGGTCGCGGGTTCAAGTCCCGTCCGCACCGCAAAAGAATTTACTCGGTTCAAAATAAAGAATTTCTGTATAATCAAACGTGTCAAACGTCGTAATTGAAATGAAATTGCAATTGCGACGTTTTTTTATTCCCTTCCATTTCGTTTGTTCACGCATTTCATGAGATTTAACCCAATCCGTTGCATCCGTTATCGGAAAAATCTTTCGGCCAATTTTCTCCTCCAAATCCATTATTTCCGGATTCCTGCGATAAAACCCGTCGAATTTGCAAGAAAGGAATTTTTTATATATCAATATGTAAATTGAAAATTATCATGTAAATTTGTTTATCTGAAAATCAAGAGAACAAACCTGTAATTATGAGTGAAAAAATTGCCGATACTCCACTGATGAGACAATATGCCTCAATCAAAAAACAATATCCCGATGCAGTGCTGTTGTTCCGTGTAGGCGATTTCTATGAAACTTTTTCCGATGACGCCATCGTTGCATCGGAGATATTGGGAATCACCCTCACACGGCGCGCCAACGGGGCTGCACAATTTGTGGAGTTGGCAGGTTTTCCTCATCACGCACTCGACACTTATCTACCCAAATTGGTTCGCGCAGGCAAACGCGTGGCTATTTGCGACCAACTGGAAGATCCCAAAAAAGCAAAAAAGCTTGTTAAACGGGGCGTCACGGAATTGGTAACACCGGGAGTTTCCTTTGGCGACAATATCCTCAACCACAAAGAAAACAACTTTCTTTGCGCACTGTATTTTTCGAACAGCAAATTATTTGGCATTTCGTTTCTCGATATTTCCACAGGTGAATTTTTGACTTCCGAAGGTTCACAAGAAGATATCGACAAACTGCTTTCCAATTTCTCGCCCAAGGAAATTCTCGTTGAACGAGGCAACAAAAAGAAATTCGAAGAAAATTTCGGCAACAATTATTTTTTATTCGAACTCGACGACTGGATTTTTACCGAAGATGCGGCGCAAGAACGCTTGCTGAAACATTTTCAAACCAAAAACCTGAAAGGCTTCGGCGTGGAACATCTTCCACTGGGAATCATCGCTTCGGGAGCCGTATTGCATTATCTGGATATCACCCATCACACGCAGATCAGCCACATCGTGTCGTTAAAACGCATCGAAGAAGACCATTACGTCCGTCTCGACAAATTTACGGTGCGAAATCTGGAATTGCTCGCCCCACTCAACGAAGGAGGAAAAAGCCTGCTCGACGTACTCGACAAAACCATTACCCCTATGGGCTCGCGATTGTTGCGCCGCTGGATCGTATTTCCATTGAAAGATATCAACCCTATCGAAAAACGGCTTGACGTGGTGGATAATTTTTTCCGAGAGCCGGAACTCAACGACCTGCTCGAAGAACAGCTCTCCCTCATTGGCGATCTGGAAAGGATTATTTCGAAAGCTGCCGTCGGACGAATTACTCCACGCGAAGTGGTGCAGCTGAAAATTGCCCTTACCGCCATCGACCCCATCCGAAACGCTTTCCTTGCATCCGAGAATGTCAACCTCAGGGAAATGGGAGAAAAGCTGAATCCCTGTCCGTTGATCCGCGACCGTATCGAAAAAGAAATCGTATCCGACCCTCCCACCCTTTTAAATAAAGGAGGCATCATCCGAAAAGGAGTCAGCGACGAACTGGACGAACTTCGCAAAATTGCCCGATCGGGGAAAAATTATTTGTCGCAGCTTCAAAAACGTGAAAGTGAAAAAACAGGAATCCCTTCGCTTAAAATTGGGTTCAATAACGTTTTTGGTTATTACATCGAAGTACGGAACACCCACAAAGACAAAGTACCCGAATGCTGGGTACGCAAACAAACCCTTGTGAGCGCCGAACGTTATATCACCGAAGAATTAAAAGAATACGAAGAAAAAATTCTGGGTGCGGAAGAAAAAATCATCCTTTTGGAGACGGAACTTTATAATGCGCTTGTGGAAAGTTTGATAGAATATATCCCCATCATTCAAATCAATGCCAACATTATTGCACAAATCGATTGTTTGCTCTCCTTTGCCAAGGTGGCTCGTGAAAACAAATACAATCGTCCGGAAATCAACGAAACGGATATCATCGACATCAAAAACGGCCGCCACCCCGTTATCGAGAAACAACTTCCTCCCGACGAGCCATATATTGCCAACGATGTGTATCTCGACAGCGAAACCCAACAAATTCTCATTATCACCGGCCCCAACATGTCGGGCAAATCGGCTTTGCTGCGCCAAACGGCACTTATTGCCCTCATGGCACAGATGGGAAGTTTCGTACCCGCCGACTCGGCAAAAATCGGTGTGGTCGATAAAATATTCACCCGCGTTGGCGCATCCGACAACATTTCGCTGGGTGAATCCACTTTTATGGTCGAAATGAACGAGGCAGCCAATATCCTCAACAACATTTCGCAACGCAGCCTCGTGCTTTTTGACGAACTCGGACGAGGAACCAGCACCTACGACGGCATCTCCATTGCATGGGCAATCGTGGAATACCTTCATGAGCATCCCTACGCACATGCAAAGACACTCTTCGCAACCCACTATCACGAATTGAACGAAATGGAAAAATCGTTCAAGCGCATCAAAAACTACAATGTTGCCGTAAAAGAAATCGACAACAAGGTGATTTTTCTTCGCAAACTGGTGCCCGGAGGAAGCGAACACAGTTTCGGAATTCATGTGGCACAAATGGCCGGAATGCCGCAAAGCATCACAAATAGAGCGGCTGCCATCCTGAAACAAATGGAATCGAACAATCGCAAAGAAGGTATTGGCCGACCCATTAAAGACATTATCGAAAAACGGGAGGGATATCAATTGAGTTTTTTTCAATTGGACGACCCGGTATTGAGCCAAGTGCGTGACGAAATCCTCAATTTGGATATAAATACATTAACTCCCATTGAAGCACTCAACAAACTCAATGAGATCAAAAAAATAGTAAGAGGAAAATAATTTTTCCTCATCCAAAAATAAACAATTCATTTTTACGATTGTTATCTAAATGAGAAAGCAACATCACTTAAATACACACAATTATGAAACTAAAAAAATTACTCATCACCGGTTTATTGGCTATTGCCTTAACAACTACACTTCAAGCGCAGAATTATCAATCTGCTTTCGGGGTCAGATTAGGTTACGACAGTGGTCTGACATATAAGAATTTCTTTTCCCTAGGAAATGCTTTTGAGGGAATTCTGAGCGCATCGCCCCATCATTTTCAGTTGACGGGGTTGTATGAATATCAGCAGCCGGTGCCGGGAGCTCCCAGCTTGGACTGGTATTTGGGTCTTGGTGCCCATTTAGGAGGGCTTTACGATAAAGGACATCGGAGCAACGGCTTTCTTTTGGGTGCAGATATTATTTTTGGTGCCGAATATATTTTTCCACAAGCCCCTTTTGCCCTTTCGCTCGACTGGAAACCATCCATCAACTTCATCAACGATTACAACGATTACTGGTACGCCGGGTTCGCATTAAGTTTAAGGTATAGGTTTAACTGATTCAAATACCTTAAAACAACATTCTTTTTACCAATAAAAAAACCCGAGCCTTTGCCCGGGTTGCTTTTTCTTTTGATGTCTTTTCCGAAAAGTGAATTTACGGAAAACGATAAACCACACTGTTTATATTCATTCCGGCACCCACCGAGGCCATCACAACCGTATCGCCACCGGTCAGCTCATGATTGTCCAATTCGCCACGTACAATCATATCCAACAAGGTAGGAACGGTAGCCACCGATGAATTTCCCAACCACGAAATGGTCATTGGCATCACCCCTTTAGGCACCACGTCTATATTGTAAAGTTTATACAACCGTTTGAGAATAGCTTCATCCATTTTGCCATTAGCCTGGTGAATAAGAATTTTCTTTATCTGGTCGATACCGATATTCAACTTATCGAGGCCGGCTTTAATGGTCGACGGCACATTTTCCAACGCATACTGATATAATCGACGGCCGTTCATTTTCAAATAGTAATCTTTCTTCTCGGCCAATTCGGGATTGTACGAATATCCCATATGAAGCAGATGCGCATAATTGAGTGCATCGGTACGGCTGTTATGCCCGAGGATACCTACCGGCACGTCACTCTCGCTAGGTTCCACCACGACAGCCCCTGCGCCGTCGGCATAGATCATGCTATCGCGGTCATGCGGATCGGATATACGCGACAATACATCGGCTCCAATCACCAACACTTTTTTTGCATCACCCGAACGTATATAATAATCGGCTTGAATTAAGGCCTGCACCCATCCCGGACAACCAAACAGAACATCATAGGCAACGGTAAACGGATTGGCAATTCCAAGTTTTTGTTTGGCACGCGAAGAAAGCTCAGGCAAAACATCTATACGAATGTTATCCACTCGTGTCTCGCCAAAATTGTGCGCAAAAATAATATAATCAAGTTCTTCCTTATCGATTCCTGCGGCTTCTATTGCCCGTTCGGCAGCAATAACTGCCAGGTCGGAAGTAACCTGGTCGTCTTCGGCATAGCGTCTTTCGGAAATGGTGGTGATTTCTTCGAATTTCCGTACGATTTCTTCATTTGGAATAGGAATTTTTTGACCATTCGCATCATAAAATTCGTACGAAAGAAAATCTTTATTCATCATTCGTTTTGTAGGCACGCAACTCCCCGTTCCCGTAATCACGCTGTAGATTTTTCTCATATAATACGCAATTTTTTCGATTTTTATATTTTCAATTTTCCCAAAACTCTGTGCAAATGTAAAAAATATATACTGAAAAACCAGGTAATCGAACGAAAATTTTGCCAACTTATTGATTATTTTTATGAGACTATTCTTTCGTACAATCAAAATTTATTCGTTATTTTGCAAAAATAAATAACACTCACTTTAAAGTTAAAGAATAAATAATGACTTTTTCTGCTAAACAAATTGCCGACTATTTGCAAGGTGAAGTGATTGGCAATCCAAATGTACAGGTTCATTCATTTGCCAAAATAGAAGAAGGCAAACCGGGAACCATTACGTTCTTATCAAACCCAAAATACACACATTATATTTATAAAACTCAAGCCGATATTGTTTTGGTAAATAGCGATTTCGTTCCCGAAAAGCCCATAAAAGCCACAATGATCAAAGTTCCAAATGCCTATACGGCTCTGGCT
The DNA here is from genome assembly GCA_002381125.1 of Bacteroidales bacterium UBA4179. GTDB lineage: Bacteria > Bacteroidota > Bacteroidia > Bacteroidales > Dysgonomonadaceae > Anaerorudis. The sequence continues at coordinate 19,689 of DFUT01000035.1, forward strand.
TCTTTATTGGAAATGGCAGAGATGAACTCTCCCAAAAAGACGGGTATCGACGTTCAAAGTGCCGTAGCTTCGTCGGCTCAATTGGGCAAAAATGTGTATATTGGAGCCTTCGCCGTAGTGGAAGAAAATGCCGAAATAGGCGATAATTGTCAAATTTATCCTCAAGTTTATATTGGCAACAATGTAAAAATCGGAGAAAACACCATTATTTATCCCGGTGTAAAAATATACAAGGATTGCATTATCGGAAGCAACTGCATTATTCATTCGGGAGCCGTTATCGGCGCCGAAGGTTTTGGTTTTAGTCGCGAAAAAGACGGGTATCGAAAAGTTCCCCAAACAGGAAATGTGGTTATCGAAAACGATGTCGAAATCGGAGCAAATACCACCATCGACCGTTCAGTCATCGGATCAACCATTATCCATCAAGGCGTCAAACTCGACAACCTTATCCATATCGCACACAATTGCGAAATAGGCGAAAATACGGTTATGGCAGCTCAAGTGGGCATTGCCGGATCATCGAAAATAGGAGAAAACTGCGTTTTCGGTGGTCAGGTAGGTATCGGGGGTCATGTAACCATTGGCGATGATTCGCAAATCGGTGGACAATCGGGAATCCTCAGCAATACAGAAAAAGGTTCTCGCATCATTGGAACTCCCGCCATTCCTGTTAAGAATTACTTCCGATCGAGCGTTCTTTTCGCCAAATTACCCGATATGGATCGTCAATTGAGAGCTCTTGAAAAAGAAATCGAGGAATTGAAGAAAAAATTGGCAGAAAAATAACCGACTTTTACGAGAAACAAACAATAGCTTTATTTGTGGAATATATATAATCGAAAAAAATAGTGAAACAGAAAACGTTAAAAAAAAGTTTTACCCTTAAGGGGGTAGGGTTACATACGGGTTTGGATATTGAAATCACATTTAACCCGGCGCCTGTAGATCATGGATATAAAATCAAGCGTGTCGATTTGGAAGACCGGCCCATTATCGAAGCGCTGGCCGATAATGTGGTCAATACGCAACGCGAAACTATTCTCGGAAAGGGCGACGTGACTGTTGGTACGGTAGAGCATGGCTTGGCGGCATTGTATGGTCTCGAAATAGACAATTGTCTAATCGAGGTGAATGCACCCGAATTTCCAAATCTTGACGGTAGCGCCATCGAATACGTGAAAGCAATAAAAGAAGCAGGAATTATCGATCAAGAAAGAGATAAAGACTATTATGTCGTAAGAAAAAAGATAGAAGTTGCCGATCCGGAAACCGGGTCGAAACTCACTCTTCTTCCCGACGATTGTCTGTGTATTCATTCCTTCATCGAATTCGATTCGCAATATATACCCAACCAGTCGGCTTCGATGGAAGGATTAGAGGAGTTCGAAAAAGAAATTGCCCCTGCACGTACATTTGTTTTTGTTCGTGATGTACTGAAATTACATGAAGCGGGATTGATAAAAGGGGGAAATCTGAATAACGCCGTTGTGATTTACGAACATGAAATTCCGCAGGAAGAACTGGACAAACTGGCCGATTTGATGAACTCTCCCCGTCACGATGCAAAAAAACTTGGCTATTTAAATCAGGGGGGGCTTATTTACCCCAACGAACCGGCACGACATAAAATTCTGGATCTCATTGGCGATATGGCACTTATAGGCAAACCGCTAAAGGGGCGAATCATCGCCAAACGTCCCGGGCATCACATCAACAACCAATTGGCGCGACTCATTCGCAAGGATATTCGGTTGAACGAAGTACAACCGCCTATTTACGATCCCGACACGGAACCGCTGATGGATATCAACCGCATCCGACAAATTTTGCCGCATCGCTATCCTTTTTTGATGGTAGACAAAATCATCGAGAAAACGGACAGATACATCATTGGTATCAAAAACATTACGGCCAACGAGCCCTTTTTTCTCGGGCACTTCCCCGAAGAGCCCATCATGCCCGGCGTATTGCAAGTGGAAGCGATGGCACAAACGGGCGGTTTACTCGTCCTCTCCGGACTGGACGAACCGGAAAGGTATTCCACCTATTTTTTAAAAATCGACAACGTCAAATTCCGTCAGAAAGTGGTTCCGGGCGATACGCTTATTTTCAGGGTAGAACTAACGAGTGAAATCAGAAGGGGCATTGCCACCATGCGGGGGCTTGCTTTCAAAGGCGATAAAGTGGTTTCTGAAGCCGACTTTACAGCTCAAGTGATAAAAAACAAATAAATTTAAAGACCGGAAACATGAAATTAATTTCTTCTTTGGCATTTGTGCACCCCGAAGCGACAATCGGGAATAATGTGATTATCGACCCTTTTGCCTACGTCGATAGAAACGTGGAGATTGGGGATGGAACCCGCATCATGACCCACGCAACTATTCTTTATGGTGCACGTATCGGTAAAAATTGCACTATATTTCCTCATGCAACCATATCCGCCATTCCCCAAGATCTGAAATTTAAAGGAGAAGAAACGGTTGCCATTATTGGCGATAGAACCGTTATCCGCGAGTGCGCCACCGTAAACCGGGGAACAGCATCAAAAGGATTCACGATTGTCGGGGAAGATTGCCTCATTATGGCTTACAGTCATGTTGCACACGATTGTGTCATCAAAAATCATGTCATTCTCGGCAATGCAGCACAACTGGCCGGTGAAGTGGAAATAGAAGACTATGCCAACGTAAGTGGCGGCACATTAATCCATCAGTTTACCCGTATAGGAGCCCATGCCATGATTCAGGGCGGTTCGAAAATTCCCAAAGACATTCCCCCTTATGTAATGGTAGGGCGCGAACCCATTTCTTATGTCGGATTGAATGTTGTAGGGCTTCGCAGAAGAGGATTTACCAGCGAAAGAATCAATTCTATTCAAGAAATTTACCGCTACCTGTATCAATCGGGATACAACACTACGCAAGCAATGGAAAGGATAGAAAACGAACTTCCGGTTTCCGTCGACCGCGATTATATTCTCAATTTTGTTCGTAATTCGTCCCGAGGTATTGTTCGAGGAAACATGGAAGTATAAAAATATGTCACGCACGGTATTTCCGGCCGAATGGTATCCGCAAAGCGGTGTGCAACTGACGTGGCCCCATGCCGGAACCGACTGGTTCGACATGCTCGACGAGGTAACCGCATGCTATGTTGCCATCGCAAAAGAAATCCTCAAACGCGAAAAACTTCTCGTTGTTTGTCCCAATGAGGACGATGTGATTCGGCACTTCAACAAAGAAGAGCAAAAAAACCTGCTCTTGGCTGTGGTAAGAAGCAACGATACATGGGCACGCGACCACGGCGCTCTCTCGGTATTTTTGGATGGAAAGCCCGTTATTCTCGATTTCGGATTCAATGCATGGGGATTGAAATTCGCAGCTAATTACGACAACCAAATCACTCGCGAGCTTTACGAGCAAGATATTTTTCAACCGCAAGTGCACTACCGTTGCCATCTCAATTTCATATTGGAAGGAGGTGCGATAGAATCTGACGGCAAAGGGACACTCCTTGCCACATCGGAATGCCACACTTCACCCAACCGCAACCAACCGATGGAGCTCGACGATATCGAACATCATCTGAAAACAACCTTGGGAGCGAAACGTGTGCTCTGGCTCAATCATGGCTATCTTGAAGGCGACGACACCGACCATCACATCGATACACTCGCACGTTTTTGCAACGAGCACACCATTGCCTACGTGCAATGCAACGATCCGAACGACGAACATTTCGACGAACTGAAAGCGATGGAAAAGGAACTTCAGTCGTTTGTTACGGAAGAAGAGAAACCCTACAAGTTGATCCCTTTGCCAATGGCCGATGCCGTCTATGCCAAAGGCTATCGGCTTCCTGCCACCTACGCCAATTTTCTCGTCATCAACGAAGCCGTACTCATGCCTTTTTATGGCACGCCAAAAGACAAAACGGCCAAACAACAGTTACAGAAAGCTTTTCCCGACAGAACGATTGTCGGTATCGACTGCCAAGCACTCATCCAACAACACGGCTCACTGCACTGCACAGCCATGCAATATCCGCAAGGTTTTCTTTAAAAGCAACGTGCAAAAACGAAACTGCCGGCTAAACGTTGCAAATCAAAATGAGCAAAAATTCAACTTAAAAGTCAGGTTTTTACAAAATTAATTTTTAGTATTTTGGACTTTTTAAAGCAGACTCAAACATGAAATAAGGGAAAAAACAATGAAAGTAGGAATCATACAACAAGCCAACACCGCCGACATACAGGGAAACGTTTCGCGACTGCAAACCGCCATTCGCGCACTTGCCCGTCAAGGGGCAGAACTCATTGTAATGCAAGAGCTGCATAACGGGTTGTATTTTTGCCAAACGGAAGACCCGGACGTTTTTGAACAAGCCGAGACCATTCCCGGTCCTTCCACCGACCTGTTCGGAACATTGGCCAACGAACTGGGTGTGGTCATCGTGCTTTCGCTGTTCGAGAAACGTGCCGCCGGTCTTTATCACAACACTGCCGTCGTGATCGAAAAAGACGGCACCATTGCCGGAAAATACCGCAAAATGCACATCCCCGACGATCCGGGATATTACGAGAAATTCTACTTCACCCCCGGCGATCTGGGCTTTACCCCCATCCCCACCTCCGTGGGAAAACTGGGCGTATTGGTCTGCTGGGATCAATGGTTTCCCGAAGCCGCTCGATTGATGGCGCTGGCCGGTGCCGACCTGCTGATTTATCCCACCGCTATTGGCCGTGAATCAACCGATACAGAAGAAGAGCAACAGCGCCAACTCGATGCGTGGATAACCGTACAGCGGGGACATGCCGTTGCCAATGCCCTTCCCGTTATTTCGGTAAATCGCACGGGCTACGAACCCGATCCTTCCGGTCAGACGCACGGTATCGAATTCTGGGGAAACAGTTTTGTATGCGGACCTCAAGGCGAAATGCTTTTCTGCGCACCGGCAGATGAGGGAGCAGCAGAAATTGTCGAAATCGACACCCTTCGCACCGAACACATCCGCAGGATATGGCCGTTTTTGCGCGACCGCCGAATCGATGCCTACGGAGATCTCACCAAAAGATTCAGAGATTAAATTTCCTTAAGAATTTCCCTCATCTTTTTTATGGAAAGGCACATTTGCGAGTTGAATTCACCAAAAAATGAGTTTTACAAACAATTAGTGCAAATTCGCACTTGCCGGTTGACTCTGCAATAAAAAATACAGCGCCCAAAATTTGCCGGAATAAAAATAAAAGGCTATTTTTGCAATCGCTTTTCGGGATGTAGCTCAGTCCGGTTTAGAGTACGCGTCTGGGGGGCGTGTGGTCGCTGGTTCGAATCCAGTCATCCCGACAATTTTTATACAAAACCCACATTTATAAACGGTTTGCGACATGGTCGCATGAATCAGCCGAAACAGATACGTGACCTGAGGAGTGAATACCAACTTTCACCGACCAACAAGGTCTATCCACCATTCCGTCTTCCGATAAAGGTTATTTAGGTTTTTCAAGTCGGGCTGCTCGACATAAACCGCCATGCCGGAAGTGTTCACCAGCGTAATTGCCGCACCGCGATACGCCCCTTCCTGCACATCGAAGTAGCGATAAAACAACTCGGCCACCGACTGCAAATCGGCTTTTTCTTTATCAAGTTTTGGTAAAACTTTATCGTAAAGGAGAGCAAAACCCGGGCTAATGATTTCAGTGGTCGAAGAGCCCATCGGGCAACGCCGCCTTCAAGTCGGCTTTATTCCTTCACGCAACGAACGGTTAGAGCATATGCTTGAGATTCACTTTCTATACAGACTCCACTACTATCGAATGCATACACCAAGCATTGCCTGAATTACTTTCATCACATGTAGAAGACCAATAGCAACCTTTTTTTCCGTTAGAAAAATCAAAAATGGATTTCTGCCCGGAAGCAGGAAAAATTCGAACGATATCATTTTCGTTATGAACGCCCCACCACGATTCGTCGGAAATTGTATTCTCTGTTACCTCTTCGAGATAATTATCGCCCAAATACCGACCCGTGATCTTCAACCGTGAATCTACAGCCCCTTCTTCGAAATCTCCAACCAATTCGTACCGATATGCCGCACAATCGATGCCATCGCCGATAATCCGATAAGCCACCTTGTTTGTGGAACTCATTTTGTTTCCCGAATCCGGAATAAATAGATTGAATTCATCTTTGCCTCTTTATCGTGATACACCCGAAGAGAAGGTATCCGATCATCCGTTTCAGGAAAACTATGTACAACCTGCGACAACGTACTTTCGTAAGGATCGGCATCCGCATCGGGTATAAGTCGTATGCGATAGGCAGGCGATAAACCGTACACGCCGGGAACATTATAAAGATGCAACGAGTACCCCTAGCGATAGCCGGGCAAATGATTTGCCCATCTCACGGTAACACGCAACCGACAATGAATATTGCTCATATCGCAGATATAGTCGTTTGGCTTGTTTGCCGCATATTCAAAAGGAAGTATTCCCCAATACATCGGGTCGCAATCGCCTTGCAGATCACCCGCCTGTCGAAGATGCGTTGCCAATGTCACCTCCTCCATACGGGTAAAGCCCACTTTATACTCACAATCCGAATGCTCTTCACGATTACCAATCGCAATCAATGTATAACGACCATAAGGCAGCATTGGAGAAAGATGTTGAAGATCGGAATCTATTCCACGTTGCAACAACACCACGTGTTGCAGAATCCCATCCTCATCGAAAAATAAATACCGAATTTGGGTGATGAATCGTTGAAAATCGTCCTTAAATGTTTCCCGACAATAGCGGACGTAAATCGTTAAATTATCTCCATTTTCTTCATCCGTTTCGCAACTCTCAAAGCCCAAAAAGAGAGCCAACAGTACAAAAACAGATAGCTGATACGATTGTGTTGTGTATGAACTTTTTGTATTATCATTAATTACATTTCGTGTCTGTCGTACGAAAGAGTTAAGATAAATTAAAACCTCTCCTTATATTTACGCTTGGAAAGCGCAAACGTAGCCCATTATTTTCACAAATAATAGAATTTAATGTAAAAAAAAATTCTTTTTGACCGTATTTAGCAGCATTTAATATATTTCATGCTGCTAAATACAGGCAAAATAAACTATCGGCTTAATGTGAATTTATAAAGGTAAAATGAATAGGGCTCGATATGTAATTCCAACACATTTCCATCAATGGCAACCTCTTTTTCTTTTGGAACAATAAGAAAAGGATTTTCCAAGGTGTTTTCGGCATCCAACTTGTCCGACTTCAACGTGATTATTTTTCCGTCGGTCAATTTTTCAGATTTCTTCAATCCATTAAAATTCAGTTTAACCGGTTGAGCCTTATCTGAAGTATTCACGATTTTTACAATTATCTGCTGTTGGTCTTTATCCCATACGGCACTAGCAAACAAGCCGTTTTGCCCATCGGCTCCTGCCACAGGACGGTTATTCATGGTTAACGGAAGCACATGTGTACCCTTATTCAGCGAATAAAGCTGCTGTACATAATAGCTGACCGTCTTCACCGAGCGTAAATTATCGAACCAAATCATATCCGGCCGCCATTGCCAACCTTCTGCATGAGCAAAAAGAGGAGCATAGGTTGCCATATGCACTACATCGGCATTGCGTTCCATTCCGGTCATAAAGGCAGCTTCGAGTAAAGAAGCATAGAAATGGTTCCATTTTTTGCCTTCGCCATGACAGGCATATTCCCCTGCAAAAACCTTAGGACCTTTGCGGTCATAATTATCGTAGCGTGAACCTTGTTTGAGAAACCAGCTTTCGGGACGATAAAAATGCTCATCCACCAAATCCACGTTGATGCGTTTCATCTCAGGCCAAAGGTATTCAAATTGTTCCCCTTCGGATGAAGGACCCGAACTACCAATGATTTTTATGTCGGGATAAGCCTTACGAATAGCTTTAACAAAAGGTTCGAGCCGTTCAGGATACTCAGGCCCCCACTGTTCATTGCCTATACCGATAAATTTAAGATTAAACGGAGCGAGATGCCCCATTTCTGCGCGCAATTTGCCCCATGTGGTCGTAACATCGCCATTGGCAAATTCAATCAGATCCAATGCATCCTGAATATAGCTTCCCAACTCGCTCACAGGCACATGGGCTTTGGGATCGTCGTTTTGAAACTGGCATGCAAGACCACAACTGACCACCGGAAGAGGTTCTGCCCCGATTTCCTCGCATAAAAGAAAATATTCATAAAACCCAAGGCCGTAACTCTGATAATAGTCGGGATAAAAACGATGGGTAAAAGTATATTGCCAACGATTTTCGTTCAACGGGCGGTTTTCCACGGGCCCAACACTATTTTTCCAATTATATCGGGTAGCTAAATCGGTTCCCTCAACAATACACCCTCCGGGGAAACGAAAAACACCGGGATGCATGTCGTAGAGCGCCTGAGCCAAATCCTTGCGGAGCCCATTTTCATGCCCTTTCCACGTATCCACGGGAAAGAGAGAAACATGTTCCAAATCAACTCCATCGCGCGAAGTCAAAAAAATTCGCAAAACCGATTTGGCAAACGTCTTATTGGGTTTCAAAATGACACTATATTTTTTCCACTCCGAAGAATCGATGATCAGTTCTTGCGAGGCAAAGGCCTGTTGTTCGTCATTGGAAGAAACATCAACCAGCTCTACCCTGATTTTTGCATTTTTCGCATTATCCATCGTTCGCGCCCAGACCGAAAAACGGTATTCTTCATCCTGTTTGACGCCAATTCCGAAATATCCTTCGTTATCCAATCCCGTATGTTTATGAGGATGACCCGCATATTCGAGTCTTACGTAATGCGGATTCTTTTCAAAAGGCCCATCGTTGCGGACAGATACCTTGCCAAACGGCTTCCACCCCATGAAACGGTCGGGAAATTCAAAAGAGCGATTTTTCACCAACTCGGCATATAACCCTCCGTCGGCTGCATAATTGATGTCTTCGAAAAAAAGACCATACATGGTAGATTGAATCTCAGCGCCGGGTTTATTGGTTTTAATAACCATTTCATTAATTTGAGCGAAAAGAGGACAGATAAATAAAACGCTCAATAAAATAACGAATAATCTTTTGTAATCTCTCATATTGAAAAAATTTATTGATTGTAAACCTTGTTTTCTTTAGACTAAACCCTCGTCACAATTCCACAAAGATAAAGAAATTCATGAAATAAATGTTATCTTTGCAATTAAATGCAAAACTAAAACAGCAGCGTACCTGCAAAATATCACACAAAAATTTATTTAGGTTATATATTTTTTATATGGAATGGTTATATGAACTGATTTTCGGAACCGGTGTTGCACATGGTATTCTTATATTGTCACTGGTCATTTCGATTGGCATTTTACTCGGTAAAGTAAAAAT
>DFUT01000012.1 GCA_002381125.1 Bacteroidales bacterium UBA4179
ATCGTCTTTCGAAGGTGCCAAGTATGTAGTAATGTTGGCACCTTCGAAAGACGATACCCGCATGTATGTATGTGGCGTAAACGAAAAAACATATACCAAAGGCGAACAGTTTGTATCGAACGCTTCCTGCACGACCAACTGTCTTGCACCGATTACGAAAGTGCTTCACGACAATTTTGGCGTACTCGAAGGCTTGATGACCACCGTTCACTCCACCACAGCCACTCAGAAAACCGTTGACGGTCCTTCAAAGAAAGATTGGAGAGGTGGTCGTGCAGCTTCTGCCAACATTATTCCTTCATCCACCGGTGCTGCCAAAGCAGTGGGTAAAGTGATTCCCGAATTGAACGGAAAACTCACCGGCATGTCGATGCGTGTTCCTACCATTGATGTTTCCGTGGTTGATTTAACGGTACGTTTGGCAAAAGAAACCACTTACGAAGAAATTTGCAAGGCCATGAAAGAAGCTTCGGAAGGCGAATTGAAAGGTATCCTCGGCTACACCGACGAAGATGTGGTATCGAGCGACTTCATCGGCGATCCCCGCACTTCCATCTTCGATGAAAAAGCAGGTATTCAACTGAGCCCGACATTTGTGAAAGTAATCAGCTGGTACGACAACGAATGGGGTTATTCCTGCAAAGTGCTCGACTTGATTGCTCACATGGCAAAAGTAAACGGCGACTGTTAATCGAATTTTATCGATATACATTATACATTGAAAAGAGGCTGTCTCAAAAAGGCAGTCTCTTTTTTTGGTGTTTTGACCGGTCATTAAAGCACCGTTTGCATTATCGGGCCGGTTGCTTCGGTTTGAATTTATTGCGTTTCGGTGCTGAAAAATAGCGATTGGAGATGATTCCCGAATCGGAAGGCTCCCCTGATGCTTATCTTTGCATTGACAAAATAGAGAATTAAGGATTTGTTTCAGATTTACTAACAATTAAATTATAAAACAATGAAAATGAAAAAGATTTATTTAGCATGTTTATCGCTTTTGATGACAGCCGGTTTAGTGAAAGTAAATGCACAAGCACCCATTAGTTATGGGGTTAAAGCCGAGCTTAACATGTCGAATTTTTTCCTGTCCGATTTAGACGATTATAGCAGCAGGATGAAAGTGGGACCCAATCTTGGGGGCTTTATGAAGATCGATTTGCACGAAAATTTTGCCATTCAGCCCGAAGTGTCGTTTTTTTACAGAACATCGAAGATCAAAGAAGAAGATTCCCCAAACGATAAATTCAAACAATGGGGAATGGCGATTCCCGTATATGCGATAGGACAGACCGAACTTGGCAATGGGCGTTTCTATGGTGGAGTTGGACCTTTCATCGGATTCGGATTCGACGCAAAGTGGAAGGTTGAAAATGGCGAGAAAATCGATCTTTACAAAAAAGTGGATGGCGACAAAGAAATGAAGCGCTGGGATTTTGGATTCGGTGCCTTGTTGGGTTACGAGTTGAGCAACAAATTGCAGATCAATGCTGCTTATCAGGTAGGAGTTATCAATCAGCTTGACAGACTAAAAGATGATGCAAAAGTGCGTAGCCAGGCGGTAAGCCTAGGAGTAGGTTATCGATTCTAAATATGTTTGCCGGACAGATGATGGAGATTAGCGATGGTTGTTTATGGAAAGGTCATCTCCGGTGAATTAACCCAACAAATTGCTCGTCGTAAGTTTGGGCAGTTCGTTGGGTTTTTTCTATTATTTAGTCGCGTGGTGTGTTTGGAGGAGTTTTTTATACATTTGCTGTCGGATGTCGCGAGTCGATCAGGCTGCAAAAGTCACAGACCTTGACAGCAATATGTTTTTCAAAAAATTCGAATATGAAATTGTACAAAGAAAAATCTTTTTTCCTAGGTTACGATAAGAAAACGGCTCTTACTGCTGCTATTATTTTGAGTTTTGTTTTAGCCTTTATCCTGCTCTCATCGTCAATTTATGCTCTATCGATCGACAGCAGTACGGATATCGATGTCTCTAATCTGATATCCATTAAATCGGTTATTTCACTTCTTTCAAACACGTTGCTCTTTTATTTTTTGTTTCGATTTCAGTTTTGGGCCATTGCACGGTATTCGAACAGCCGTCATCAATATAAAATGTGGCTACTGTTGGTGTTGTTGTTCCTTATTACGGCCATCTTCAGTCCGGTGTTTTCTAAAATGCAGTGGTGGTGGTATCGAGACAAGGTGTCGGGCAAAATATACTCCACGCTTCATTATGTAAAAGATGTAACGATACTCATTATTTCATTTCTCTTCACCGCTCTGATATATCTAATCAATCAGAATCATAAAAATGTAACAGAGAATCAGAATTTGATTATCGAAAATCTTCGTAACCGATATAATGCACTCAGAAATCAGACTGACCCCCATTTTCTTTTCAACTCCCTTAATACACTCAACGGATTGATTGGATATGACGACGAACGTGCCCAAGAATATATTGAGCAACTATCCGGCGTTTTTCGTTACACGATGCAAGATCATACGGTGACAAAAGTTTCGGAGGAACTGCAATTTATCGATTCTTATATTTATCTTATGAAAATCAGATACAATGATGGGTTGTTGGTAGAATGCAATATCGAAGACGAGCATAAAAATTATTTTATCGTGCCGTTTGGTTTGCAGCTGTTGGTCGAAAATGCAGTGAAACACAATGTAGTCAGTCACAAGAATCCACTCAGCATCGTTATCCAAAGTACATCCACTAAAACGATACGGGTGGAGAATAATTTACAGCCTAAGCAGAGCGGGCAAGAGAGCCGTGGACTCGGCTTGGCCAATCTAAACGAATGTTACAGGCTAATGTTTGGAAAAGAGATTCTTATAGAAGCCAACGATCGGTATTTCGCTGTTGAAATACCGCTGATCAAAAACATTGAAACAAGTAAAGATAAATTGAGTATTAACACCGAATAAAAAAGGATGTGAGATGAAAGCTGTGATTGTGGAAGATGAGTATGTAGCTGCCAAAAGTCTTGAACGACTGATTGACAAGGTGGATGATAGTATCTCGATTATTGCCGTGTTGCAGAGCGTTGAGGAGAGTGTTGAATGGTTTTCCACCAACCCTCCCCCCGATGTGGTATTCATGGATATCCACCTTGCCGATGGCGATTCCTTTGCCATTTTTGACAAAACAGAGATTCGCTGCCCAATAATTTTCACTACGGCTTATGATGAGTACGCGCTTAAAGCATTTGAAGTGAATAGTGTCGATTATTTGCTTAAACCTATCAACAAAAAAAGCCTGAGCAAAGCATTGGATAAGTTGAACGTTTTTTCTTTTAAGGATAATAATGCCGATCTTGCGGAAAAAATAGCTTCTTCTATTCGCAAGTCGAAAAGTTCTCATAAAAAGCATTTTTTAATCCCTTATAAAGATAAGCTTATTCCTCTTGCGGTTGAAGAAATTGCATTCATCTATACCGAATACAAAATGGCAAGAATCGTATGTTTCGATAAACAGACGTATACGATGGATGCATCGTTGGACGAATTGCACAAGCAATTGAACCCATCGTTGTTTTTCAGGGCAAACAGACAATATATTGTCTCTCATCGTGCTATAACAGATTTGACCGTTTGGTTCGGAGGAAGATTGTCGGTCAACTTGTCGGTGGAAACACCCGAAAGAATCATTGTAAGCAGGGCGCGCAGTTCCGATTTTAAAAAGTGGTATACGGGAAACTCCGACTTGCAGTAAATAAAATACATGTTGAAAATGGAATCATTAAAAGAATTATACCGAATCGGCAATGGACCTTCGAGTAGTCATACCATAGGTCCGAAGAATGCGGCAACGCTATTTGCCGAGAGAAATCCGTACGTCGACAAGTACCGTGTCACCCTCTACGGAAGCCTCGCAGCTACCGGAAAAGGACACATGACCGATGTTGCCATTCTGAGTGTATTGGAGCCGTTGTCTCCCACCGAAATTGTTTGGGAGCCGGAAATTTTTCTTCCGTTTCATCCAAATGGGATGATGTTTGAAGCCATCAAAGAAGATAAAATTGTTGATAGTTGGACGGTTTTCAGTATAGGCGGTGGTGCGTTGGCCAACGAAAAGTGGCGCAACAATCCGAATCCATCGATTTATCCTTTGAGCAAAATATCCGATATTCAGGAGTGGTGCGAAAACGAAGGCGCTTCATATTGGGAATATGTTGAAAAATGCGAAGGAAAGGGAATTTGGGATTATTTGAGCGAGGTATGGAAAGTAATGTGCCGATCTATCGAAAACGGATTGAAAAACGAAGGCGTGTTGCCCGGAGGATTAGGTGTGCGCAGAAAGGCTGCAACCTATTTGGTGAAATCGCAAGGATATACCGATACCATGCGCAGCCGGGGTTCATTGTATGCTTACGCACTAGCGGTTGCCGAAGAAAATGCTGCGGGTGGTGAAATTGTGACGGCCCCTACTTGTGGTTCAAGCGGCGTTCTGCCGGCCGTGTTGTATTATTTGCAAAATACACGCAATTTTTTGGAGATAAGAATTCTGCGTGCGCTAGCCACCGCCGGCCTATTTGGAAACGTTGTCAAGACCAATGCTTCCATATCGGGAGCCGAGGTCGGATGTCAGGGCGAAGTGGGTGTGGCTTGTGCTATGGCAGCTGCGGCGGCTTGCCAGCTTTTTGGTGGATCACCGGCTCAAATCGAATATGCGGCCGAATTGGCTTTGGAACATCATTTGGGCTTAACGTGCGATCCGGTGGAAGGTTTGGTGCAGATTCCCTGTATCGAGCGCAATGCAATTGCCGCGGCTCGTGCATTCGATTCCAACATTTATGCCACTTTTTCCGACGGCAAACACCAGGTGAGTTTTGATCACGTGGTTGAAGTCATGAAAGAAACGGGGCACGCCCTCCCCAGCCTCTATAAGGAAACATCCGCCGGCGGATTGGCAAAATATTATAAGAAGAAACACTAAGCTTACTTTATTGGAAAAATCTTACGCATGGTGTCGGCAAAAATGGCACCCATACGACGTTGAATATAAGCGTCTTTTCCATTCTCGGGATGCCAACCGTAAGTAATGCCGTCAATTTCCTGTTTGTCTCCGGCAAAAAGCAAACTCATTTGTTCACCTGTCACGGGATGGAGGGTGTTTTTTGAAAAACCGATATACTTATCGAATTCCACCAACGGGAATCCCCATTTAGCAGCCAATTTTCGCACAGAAGTATTGTAGATCGTGCGCGCATCGTGCCAATCGGTACACAACACAATTACTGCCGGTTTGCCATATTTGGTGTTGTAGTAGCGCGATTGTTTGTTGAATTTAAGGTTATAACATTCAGCCAGGTATCGTTTGATGACATAGTCGAATGCTGCGGCATAGTTGCTTCGATCGAAAGGAGTTTCGTAATCGGTGTAATTGGTTTTGAGCTGCGACTCATCGAAGACGTCCTGATTGTGTACCTGGAGTTACTAACTTTGCTG
>DFUT01000018.1 GCA_002381125.1 Bacteroidales bacterium UBA4179
CCTTCTCTCGATGGGTACCAAATGTAGTTTTTGTACCACCTTTACTTTGTGTAGTTCTAATGGAATATTCTCTCCGTAATAAAATTTAATTTCTTCCATAAAATTTAATTTTCTTTGTTGTATTTTAGTAGTTCAGAGTCAAATTGATCGTACCCGCACTTGTTTTCTCGAAAAATGTTGTTAAATTAAGCTTGTAGTCGATAAGTGCAAATGCCAGATTGCAAAAGTATATGAAAATCGAGGTATTTCCAATCTCGCACAATAAAATTATCTTCGTTCCATTCTTCACGCCAAGACTACCTCTCCTTTGTACCAAGGTTGCACCATCTTTCTTTGTATCAAATCCACGTCATTTTTGCCTCCGGATCCTTCATTATATATTGCAACCCCGGCAGGTTTAATACCAACCTCGCTATATTTATTTCGATTTGATTTTCAATATATTCTGTTGCTGCTTTCTTGTGAGAATTATAATCATGAAAGAGGCGGGGTANNAGTATATCTTTATCTTTTAATTAAATGATTTATAAATGTTAACTTGTTGGGTGAAATGAAAAAAATAAACGCTTTTATTTTGTTTTCAAATGTAGAACAAACCAATCAGACGGTTGAGGAGCTTAAACAATCAGGTTTGATCCATAAAATTTTTCTATTATCCGAGAAAAATACGGGAAAATCCATTTCCGGTTGTGAAAAAATTTGTATCGATGCTTTGCAAAGCACAAAAACGATGAAGGAAATTGCTCGGAACTCCGATAGCGATTATACTTTGATTTATCTTAAACCGACCCTACTTCGATTGGGATATTTTGGGTTGGAGCGAATGCTTCGTATTGCCGAGGATACTCGAGCAGGGATGGTGTATGCCGATCATTACAAGGTGATGGATGGCATAAAACAACCTCATCCGGTGATTGATTGCCAAGAGGGAAGTTTGCGCGATGATTTTGATTTTGGTTCGTTGATTCTCTTTAATGCCAACGTATGGAAAGAGGCAGTCGAAAACATGAAAAACGAATCGTATCGATATGCCGGTTTGTATGATCTTCGACTGAAAGTTTCGCAAAAATACCCGATTGTGCATATCAATGAATACCTTTATACCGAAATTGATCAAGATACCCGTAAATCCGGAGAAAAACTTTTCGATTATGTGGATCCTAAAAACCGTGAGGTGCAGATCGAAATGGAACAGGCTTGTACACAACATTTAAAAGAAGTGGGGGCATTTTTGGAACCGAGGTTTGAGGATGTTACTTTCGACCAACATTTTTTCGAATACGAAGCATCCGTAGTCATTCCCGTGCGTAATCGCATCCGAACCATTCGTGATGCCATTCGGTCGGTGTTGATGCAAAAGACCGATTTCAAATTCAACCTCATTGTGGTTGATAATCATTCAACCGATGGTACAACGGAGGCCATTGGTGAATTTAAAGACGATGAACGCCTCATTCATCTTATTCCCGATCGCGACGATCTCAATATCGGGGGGTGTTGGAATTTGGCAGTACATCATGAAAAATGTGGAAAGTTTTCTGTCCAGCTCGATAGCGATGACGTGTACAGCGGAGAAGATACATTGCAGAAAATCGTCAATGGGTTCTATGAACAAAATTGTGCAATGTTGATAGGTACGTATATGATTACCGATTTCAACATGCAGATGATTCCTCCCGGAATTATCGACCATAGGGAATGGACTCCGGAAAACGGGCATAACAATGCACTTAGAATTAATGGTCTGGGTGCTCCGCGTGCTTTCTATACACCGCTGCTTCGCGAGATAAAATTGCCCAATACCGGTTATGGAGAGGATTATGCAGTGGGATTAAACATTTCGCGACGTTACCGTATTGGACGAATTTATGAGGTCTTGTATTATTGTCGCCGTTGGGAAGGAAATACCGATGCTTCGCTCGATATCGAAAAAATGAATACCAACAATCTTTACAAGGATCGTATTCGTACGTGGGAGTTGCAGGCCAGAAAGCAGATGAATGCAGGGCGAGCATTTGCTTGAAATTACGTCACAAACGCTTCAACTATTTAAATACCGGTTTTATGAAAGAACCTTTTATTCAGGTAGGCATTTTGTTGTCGCAACCCGGAATCGATTTTTCGTTGTCGATGCCTTATCGATTGAATGGGAAGGAAATTCCTCCCGGGGATTATTCGCTAGTGTTCTCCGAGGGAAAGATTCTTTTTGGGAAGGAGCTTTACGACGAGATGATGTTTGAGCCTTACGAGGTCCATACCGATTCCTTTATATTGAAGGAGGTGATAATTGGTGTAAATTTTCATTGGGAGCGGAAGGAAGATCAGCGGTTTTTGGGCGGATTGAAGTTTATTGTTGAGGACAATGGAATTACCGCCATCAATATTGTTTCGTTGGAAGACTATCTCACCAGCGTGATTTCGTCGGAAATGAGTGCTACATCTTCCGAATCGTTGCTGAAAGCTCATGCCGTTATTTCCCGAAGTTGGTTGCTGGCGCAAGTTCGAAAAGACAAGAATATCAATAACAATCGCAGGAAAAGCACTTCACAAGTGTGCACCGAAAACGAAATCATACGCTGGTATGATCGAGAAGACCATGTTCATTTTGATGTTTGTGCCGATGATCATTGTCAGCGCTATCAAGGAATAACCAGACAATCGACCGAGCTGGTAAAGAAAGCGGTAGAAGAGACGCGGGGAAAGGTGTTGGTATATGAAGAAGCAATTTGCGATACGCGCTTCTATAAGTGTTGCGGTGGTGCAACAGAAACTTTCGAGAATGTATGGGAACCTATTGTTCATCCTTATTTGCAAGGGAAAGCCGATAATATGGACGACAATTTTGTGCTTCCCGACTTGACTATTGAAGAAGAGGCCGAAAAGTGGATTCGGACATCACCTCCTGCATTTTGCAATACGCAAGATATGAACGTGTTGAAACAGGTGCTGAACGATTATGATCAGGAAACGGCCGATTTTTATCGCTGGAAAGTTGCCTATTCGCAAAGTGAACTTGCTGCGATTATCAACGAACGTTCGGGTATCGATTACGGCGAAATTGTTGAGTTAATCCCCATACAGCGAGGAACTTCGGGAAGAATTGTTCGGCTGAAGATTCGTGGTACGAAACGTGAAATGATCATTGGGAAAGAGTTGGAAATCCGCCGCACGTTGTCGCGCTCTCATCTCTATAGTTCGGCTTTTGTGGTGGATACCGAAGATATCGACGAAAACGGAATCCCCCGGCGGTTTGTGCTTACCGGAGCAGGGTGGGGGCACGGTGTCGGACTCTGTCAGATTGGTGCTGCCATGATGGCAGTGAAAGGATATGATTACCGACAAATATTGGCGCATTATTACCCCGGTTCGGAAATCGAAATAAAATATTGAAACATGGCTGATTTATCCTTAAAACAGAAAACAAAACGTTCTCCATGGGCATGGGTACCCACCCTTTATTTTGCCGAAGGCATTCCTTATGTGGTGGTAATGACGGTGTCGGTAATCATGTATAAACGGTTCGGATTGTCCAACACCGAAATTGCCCTTTATACAGGTTGGCTTTATTTGCCGTGGGTGATAAAGCCCTTATGGAGCCCATTTGTCGATATCCTTAAAACCAAACGATGGTGGGTGGTAACCATGCAGTTGCTCCTCGGTGGAGGATTTGCCGGAATCGCTTTTATTCTGCCTACGCCATTTTATCTTCAGGCTTCGCTGGCTGTTTTCTGGCTGATGGCTTTCAGTTCCGCTACCCACGATATTGCTGCCGACGGTTTTTACATGTTGGCCTTGGACGATTCGCAACAATCGTTCTTCGTCGGCATCCGAAGTACCTTTTATCGTTTCGCAACCATTTTCGGACAGGGTGTATTGGTTATTATTGCCGGTTATCTCGAGAGGGTGACAGGAAAAATTCCTTACGCGTGGAGCATCGTTTTTTTTATTGTTGCCGGATTGTTCATTGCTCTTTTTCTCTATCATCAGTTTATTTTGCCCAAACCGGCAAGCGATAAAGGCGTTTCTGAGGCAACAGTGACAGGTATTCTGACGGAATTCGAGAAAACGTTCGTTTCTTTTTTCACAAAAAAAGGAATCGGGTTGGCCATTGCTTTCATGTTGCTGTACCGATTAGCGGAAGCCATGCTTGTGAAAATTGCTTCTCCCTTTTTACTGGATGCGAGAGAAATCGGAGGGATGGGACTAACTACCGAACAGGTGGGGATTGTTTATGGAACGATTGGTGTCATTGCGCTCACATTGGGCGGTATTATAGGTGGAATTGTTGCTTCGCGTCAAGGACTGAAATTCTGGTTATGGCCGATGGCATTAAGTATCACGCTTCCCAACGCTGCTTATCTGTTGTTGGCCGTTTATCAGCCTGAAAGTTTTTTGTGGATCAATTTGGCGGTGGCGATCGAACAATTTGGATACGGTTTTGGATTTACGGCTTACATGTTGTATTTGATTTATTTTTCGGAAGGAAATTATAAGACTGCCCATTATTCCATTTGTACCGGATTCATGGCATTGGGGATGATGTTGCCCGGAATGGCGGCGGGATGGATTCAGGAACAATTGGGATATCACAATTTCTTTATCTTTATTTTGTTGTGTTCCATCCCGACATTGTTCGTTATTCCTTTCATGAAAATCGATCCCGATTTCGGGAAAGGAAAGAAAAAGGAGGAAGAAGAGGCAGTGGAACTAATAGATAATCAATAAATAAATTGATAAAAACAGATATTCGAATGAAAAAAACCGTGGGATTGTTGGCAATAGGTTGTTGGCTGATTGCAACGGCATCTTTTGCCCAAAAAATAAAAATTAAAACCGGGGTTGAAGTCTTGAAAGAAACCGGTTTCAAGGTTTTGCAAGGGAAACGGGTTGGATTGATTACCAATCCGACAGGAGTAGATAATTGCCTTAAATCGACCATCGATATTTTGCACGAAGCTCAGGACGTGCACTTGGTTGCTCTGTATGGTCCCGAGCACGGCGTTCGCGGAGATGTGTATGCTGGTGACAAAGTCGATACGTTTACCGATCCCAATACGGGAGTTCCTGTATATTCGCTTTATGGAAGTACACGCAAACCTACCCCTGAAATGTTGGAAGGTGTGGATGCGTTGGTGTATGATATTCAAGATATTGGTTGTCGTTCGTATACCTATATATCCACCATGTATTTGGCCATGCAGGCTGCGGCCGGAAACGACATCGAATTTATCGTTCTCGACCGTCCCAATCCGCTGGGTGGATTGAAAGTGGAAGGTTGCCTGGTGGAAGAGGGTTTTTTCTCTTTTGTGAGTCAGTTGAAAGTTCCGTATGTTTACGGGTTAACCTGTGGCGAATTGGCAATGTTGATCAACAGTGAATTCATGGGCGATAGGCCATGTAAATTGACGGTGGTAAAAATGAAAAAATGGCGGCGAAAAATGACTTTCGACGATACCGGCTTGCCTTGGGTGCCGGCTTCGCCCCATATTCCTTTTGCTCATTCGGCCTACTTTTATCCCGTTTCGGGGATCTTGGGCGAATTGGGATATATGTCTATCGGTGTGGGTTACACGCTCCCTTTTGAAATATTCGCGGCCGAATGGGTCGATGCGGAACAATTTGCCAAAGCACTTAATGTCAAACAATTGCCGGGGATTGTTTTTCGCCCTATTCATTTAAAACCCTATTATTCGGTAGGTCAAGGCAAAAATCTGCATGGTGTACAGGTTTATCTTCGCGATTTCAATAAAGCACGTTTATCGGATGTCCAGTTTCATGTTATGGAAGTGGCTGCACAACTTTATCCCGATAAAAAAGTTTTTGATCATGCCGATGAAAATCGCTTCGGAATGTTCGACAAGGTATGTGGTACCGATTTTATTCGCAAGGAATTTTCTAAAAACCACCGTTTTGCCGATATTCAATCGTATTGGACAAAAGACGAAGAGTCATTCGGCAAACTGGCCAAGAAATATTATCTTTATCGATGATCTAAAAACAACTTAACGATGAACTTATGAATACGATTGCAGCTTCTCAACAAAACAAGCGCTTGCTTTCGCTCGATATTTTGCGTGGGATTACCATAGCCGGTATGATACTGGTAAATAATTCCGGTTCATGGGAATATGTGTATGCTCCTTTGCGTCATGCTTCATGGCACGGATTAACGCCTACCGATTTGGTATTTCCGTTTTTCATGTTTATTATGGGTGTATCCACGTTTTTTTCGCTGCGAAAATTCGATTTTCGTCCCACGAAGGCATGTGTTTTGAAAATTGTTCGCCGAACGGTACTGATTTTCCTTATCGGGCTGGCTTTAAATTGGTTTGGTTCGTTCTGTCGCGGTTTGGCTTCCGGTGAAAGTATTGTGGTAGCAGCCGTTGCCCATTTCGATACATTGCGTATTCCGGGTGTTCTGCAACGCCTGGCCTTTGCCTATGGCTTTGCGGCATTGGCTGCAGTGCTGTTCGATCATAAAAGTTTGATTTGGGTGATTGTAACCCTGTTGGTAGGATATTTTCTGATTTTGTTGTTGGGGAACGGTTTCGAGAAATCGGAAAACAACATCATTGCCATTGTCGACAAGGCGGTTCTTGGTGTAAATCATATGTATAAAGATGTAGATCCGGCAGGCAATCCCATTGCTTTCGATCCCGAAGGGTTGCTGAGCACCCTTCCTTCCATTGCTCATGTTCTTATCGGATTTTTGTTCGGAAAACTGATTGTGGAGAACAAAGACAATCACATCAGGGTAGAGAAAACTCTGATATGGGGAACCGTTCTTGCTTTTTCCGGCTTGCTTCTTCAGTACGGCTGTCCGATCAACAAAAAGATATGGAGTCCGACATTTGTTCTCACTACGACAGGTTTTGCCGCTCAGCTGTTGGGGTTGCTCATCTGGATTATCGATATCGAAAAGAAAGATAAATGGTGTCGCTTTTTCCATGCTTTTGGGATAAATCCGCTGTTTATTTATGTCTTGTCGGGAGTGCTTGCAAATATTGTCGGCAATATCAAAGTTTCACATCTTGGAGAAACTGTTTCGTTGAAAGGATATATTTACACCGTTTTGCTTCAACCGTGGGCGGGCAATTATTTTGGTTCGTTGCTCTATGCTTTGTTGTTTGTAACTCTTTGCTGGGCATTCGGGTATATTTTGTATAAGAAGAATATTTACATTAAGATTTAATTTTTAGCTGCGGCATTGAGCCTGCGTTGTTATAAATTG
Source organism: Bacteroidales bacterium UBA4179 (assembly GCA_002381125.1). GTDB lineage: Bacteria > Bacteroidota > Bacteroidia > Bacteroidales > Dysgonomonadaceae > Anaerorudis. The sequence goes on from DFUT01000018.1 coordinate 7,232, forward strand.
CGAAATGGAGTGAACCTACTTTTTGGAAAGGACTCGGTATTTAAATGATAGAATTATGAAAGAGATTTTGATTGCCGATAGTGGGGCAACAAAAACCGATTGGTGTGTGGCAAAAAACGGTGAAATACTTTTTCGGTTTACGGGTAAAGGCATCAGTCCGGTTTATCAGTCGGAGGACGAAATTGCCGAAGAAATTCAAAAGAATGTACAACCTCGTTTGAGCAACCGTTCGATAGGTGCTGTTTACTTTTATGGAAGTGGTTGTATTCCCGAAAAGACAGTAGTCGTGCGCAGTGCGATCCGAAGGTCGTTGCCAATAGAGACTATTGAGGTATATAGCGATCTTATTGCGGCTGCTCATGCACTTTGCGGGCGTGAGGCGGGGATAGCGTGTATTCTTGGTACAGGGAGTAATTCTTGTGAATGGGATGGAGAAAAGATTGTGAAACACGTTCCTCCACTGGGTTTTATCCTTGGCGATGAGGGGAGTGGAGCCGTATTGGGTAAATTGTTGGTAAGCGATGCGCTCAAAAATCAACTCTCTCCGGGTTTAAAAGAAAAGTTGCTCGAACAATACGGGCTTACGCAGGCCATCATCATCGATAGAGTATATAAACAGCCTTTTCCAAGCCGATTTTTGGCAAGTCTTTCTCCGTTTATTTTGGAAAATATCGACGATCCTACCACGCGGCATATTGTTGATAAAAGTTTTTCCGATTTTTTTGAAAGAAACGTCATGCAGTATAATTATCAAGAAAATAAGGTTAATTTTGTAGGGTCAATTGCTTTTTATTACATCGATTATTTGAAAAGTATAGCAACAGAGAAGGGAATGCGGCTCGGCACTATTTATGCTTCTCCTATGGAAGGCTTGGTAAAATATTATGCTTCTTTCTGATGTCTTATGCATTTGGATGAACATAAAAAAGACGTTTAATGAATATTTAATCAAATCAATCAATATGACTTTTATTAAAATAACAGAACAACCTTCATTGTACGATAATTTGGAAAAGAAATCGATACGCGAGATTCTTACGGAAATTAATCGGGAAGATCACAAAGTGCCACCGGCAGTAAAAGAGACCATTCCCGAAATCGAAAAGCTTGTGACGGCTGTTGTGGAGCGTATGAAACGTGGCGGTCGATTGTTCTACATTGGTGCAGGTACAAGTGGCAGACTAGGGGTATTGGACGCATCGGAAATACCGCCTACGTATGGCTTGCCGAATACTTTTGTGATTGGAATAATAGCCGGTGGCGATGTTGCTTTGCGCAATCCCGTGGAGGCTGCCGAAGATGATATGGGAAAAGGTTGGGAAGATTTACAGGCATATAATGTGAATAAAACCGATACAGTGGTAGGTATTGCTGCATCCGGGATGACTCCTTACGTAATTGGTGCTTTGCGAAAAGCACGTGAAAATGGTATTCTTACGGCAGCCATCTGCTGCAATCCCAATTCGCCTGTGGCGGCAGAAGCCGAAATCAAGATTGAACCTATCGTAGGACCGGAGTATGTGACGGGTAGCACGCGAATGAAAGCAGGAACGGCACAGAAACTGGTACTGAACATGATCAGCACAACCACGATGATTAAACTTGGCAGAGTGAAAGGAAATCGTATGGTGAACATGCAACTCACCAATCAAAAGCTGATTGACAGAGGTACGCGCATACTGGTTGAGGAATTGGGATTAAGTTATGAGCAAGCCAAAAATCTGCTTTTGCTTCATGGTTCGGTAAAAGCTGCTTTGGATAGCTATCGGAACAATTTGCAGTGATGTTGTTTGCTTATGGCTATCATTATTAAAACGGATAACCCTCATCTTTTGCTCGATAAAATTTACGATGCTATCGACAATAAAAAAGTCGATAAATGGGTGCGTACCAACGATGGTCGATTTACGCACTCTCCTTTATTATGGAAAAACGAGGCTTTTTTTAAACCTCAGATATGGGTAGATGAAAATGAATTGAGGTTTGGACTGATAAAACGAAAAGATCGCAAGCACGTTTCTTCAAAATTATACACTGTCTATCATGCCAAATTCATTGAGATGCTGTTGGCGAATTTTGATATGGATTTTTTTCAAGTAACCGCAACTGCCATGAAAACTGAACCGGACGATTTTTAAAAGAATATTTAGAAATTGTTCAGGATGGCGGGTTTTGTTTTTTACCTGCGCATCCTGTTTTTATCGCAACACGTGTACAAAAAAAAAAAATGATGTAAATAAATTTGGAGATCGGTTGCTATTCGTTGACAGGCGGTTATAAAACGCCCTTGAAGGAGTTCCTTGAGGTTTCAGGCAGAAACCCTAAAATCAGAATGAAAACAGGAACAATGTTCGCAATAGTTGAAAAAATATGAATTGAATATCGAGAATTATCGCGTATATTTGCGTAATTAATGAGACAACGGTTTAAAGAAATATCGGCGTATCTTTTGCTTGCCCTTTTTGCAAGCTATTATGTAAGTACGTTTTTTTTCCTGCATACTCACGTTGTTGACGGGAAAACGGTTGTCCATTCCCACTTTTATTTTCCTTCAACGGAAAATAAAGCGGCTAGTCACCAGCATAGCATCCATGCATTCGGTGCTATTTCTTTCTTATCGCATTTTTTCTTTACGGGATCGTTTTTTACATTCTCGTTGCATGTTTTCAACCGATATTTACATCATCATAAATACCGAAAGAACAGTTATCCTTATTTTCAGCAGATATTTGTTCGGTCAAATGGTCTGCGGGCTCCTCCTTTAAAAAATTACACACTTCATTCGATTTAGTTGATTGTTTTTCTCAATCAACATTTTTTTGGTGCTTATAACAAGACACCATACCCTTATATTGTGTAATTTTTTAACAACAAGCATAATGAAAAAATATATAATGATTTTTATATCCATGCTATCTGCATGTTTTACAATATTTTCGCAAAATGGAACCGATGCCAATATTTTTGGACACGTTATCGATAAAACGACAAAGAAACACATTCCATATATTACCATAAATTTGAAAGGTACGACTATTGGCACTGCAACCGATTTGTCTGGGCATTACTATTTAAAAAATCTGCCGGAAGGTGAGCATGTGTTGGTAGCTTCAGGCATGGGGTATAAGACCGTTGAACAGCCTGTCGAATTAAGAAGAGACGAAACGTTGGAAATCAATTTCGAAATGGAAGAGGACCCGATTATGTTGGGAACAGTGGTTGTTTCTGCCAACAGAACGGAGACGAAACGCAAAGAGGCTCCCGTGATTGTTAACGTGATTACACCGCTGCTTTTTGAAAACACCAATTCGGTTACGTTGGCTCAGGGGTTGAATTTTCAACCCGGCTTGCGCGTCGAAACCAACTGTCAGAATTGCGGATTTCAGCAGGTACGCATTAACGGCCTCGACGGACCCTACTCACAGATTCTTATCGATAGTCGCCCCGTTTTTAGCGCTCTTGCCGGCGTGTACGGTATTGAGCAAATTCCTGCCAATATGATTGAGCGTGTGGAGGTGTTGCGCGGAGGCGGTTCGGCATTATTCGGATCGAATGCCATTGCCGGCACCATCAATATCATTACGAAAGAACCAAAATCCAACTCGCTTTCGGTATCCAATACGACCAATTTAATAGGAGGCAATACGGCCGATAATAATTTGTCGCTGAATGCTTCGTTGGTATCGCAGGACATGAAGGCAGGTGTGGTGCTTTTTGGTACATCGCGTGATCGGGGCGGATTCGATCACGATAGCGACGGGTTTACCGAAGTCGCTAAACTGAATAGCGTGAATTTGGGATTGAAAGCCTATTATAATGTGAACCTTCATAACAAATTCACAATGGAATATCATACGATTAACGAATTTCGCCGGGGAGGAAACCTGCTTGACGAGCCTCCTCATGAAACCGATATAACCGAACAAACCGAACACAACATCCATTCGGGAAACATTGGATACGACTTTTCGTCGACGAATTACAAACATAAATTGAGTGTTTATTTCTTCGGACAACTCATCGACCGTAAAAGTTATTACGGTGCACAACGTGATCTCAACGCATATGGAGACACAGACGACAACACTTTTGTACAGGGCATTCAATATCATTTTGTGATGGATACGTTGTTGTTTATGCCGGCACAATTGACGCTCGGACAGGAGTATAATTATAACAAAATAACGGATCGGATGCCGGGATACGATCGATTGCTGAATCAGAAAGTAAATACCAAAAGTCTATTTTTGCAAAATGAATGGAAAAATACAAACTTGAGTATTTTGTTGGGTGGACGTTTGGACAAACATAATTTGATAAAAGATGCCATTTTTAGTCCGCGCCTCAACGTAAGATACAGTCCAACACCGTTCATTGGGCTTCGTGCAGGGTATTCGACCGGCTTCAGGGCGCCTCAAGCTTTTGATGAGGACCTGCATGTTACAGCCGTGGGAGGCGAGGTCAGCATTATTCGGCTTGCTCCCGATTTGAAAGAAGAACGATCGAATACGGTTAATTTTTCTGCCGACTTTTACAACGCTTTTGGTTCCGTACAGACCAACTTGCTGATCGAAGGATTTTACACCCATTTGAAGGATGTTTTTTTACTCGAAAAAATAGGCAAAGACGATCAGGATAATCTTCTTTTGGAACGAAGAAATGGATCGGGAGCAGTGGTTAAAGGTATCAATATCGAAGGGAAAATCGTGCCCAACCGTTCGCTTCGATTTCAGATGGGGGCAACTTTTCAGAAAAGTACCTACGACGAGCCGGAAGTCTGGAGCGATAACGAAAATATCGCTCCGCAGCGTCGAATGTTCCGTACCCCCGATCAGTACGGGTATTTTACGGCAAATTATTCGATGAAAGAGAAATTGAATTTTTCGCTATCGGGGATTTACACGGGCAGCATGTTGGTACAGCATTTTGCCGGTTTCATTCCCGAAGATACCGAAGTTGTCACGTCGTCTTTTTTTGATTTGTCGTTTAAAATGGCTTATAATTTTAAACCGGTTTCCAATACACGATTGCAATTGAATGCCGGCGTGCAGAATATATTCAACAGTTATCAGAACGATTTTGATCAAGGACCTCTCAGGGATTCGGGATACATATACGGGCCTTCCTTGCCGCGAACCTTTTTTGCGGGCTTGAAATTCTCCCTATAAGAATCGGATAATCATGGTACAAGCCATACAAATTGGTGTCGGACCAATAGTGGATGCAGTGCCGGATTATCGGGATTGAAAGGGATTGAAAAACGCCGGACCCACTTCACCCGAAAAAGCATACGTGGAGTGGGTCTTCTTTTTCTTTCCCTGTAAATACAAAAATAGTATCTTTGCCATATCCGATGAACTTCTATTGGAAGATGAAAAATAAATGATTTATTATCTGCGCAATAGATTTTTAAGGTGCACTCACGGTAATGGTGTTCCCTCAAAAACGGGATACTTCAATCTTTTGGTGAGTGCTCTTTATTGTTGATTAATTGTTTTGTCTTGCCTTATGAATATTTTTTGTGACGATATCGTAGCTCAGAATTACGACCAATTTTATGAAAGCGAGAAAGGGAGAGCTGTTGACCGGATTGAAAAATCGGTCGTACGGCAGTTGCTTCGTTTTATTCCTTTTCGTGGCGATATGTTGGAACTGGGTTGTGGCACCGGCCACTGGACAACGTTTTTTTGCGAAGAAGGATTTCGGGTAACAGCTGTCGATACTTCGGAAGCAATGCTTTCGGAGGCAAAAAAGAAAGACATTGGATGTGCTACTTTTCTTCATGCGGATGCAGCTAATCTTCCTTTTGCAGATGAGAGCTTTTCTGTGGTAGCTTCCATTACCATGTTGGAATTTGTAGAAGATATCCATAAAATTTTCAATGAAACGGATCGTGTGTTGAAAGAGGATGGATATTTATTATTCGGGTGGTTGAATGCATTATCCGAATTGGGTAAGAAGAAAAACTCGGACGAAATATACCGTCATGCCCGTTTTTATGCGCCCGATGAAATTCGGCAATATTTATCGTATTTTGGAGTTCCTATCTTGCGGTTCGGGGTGTGTTATTCTCCCTCCTTTGATTTGTTGGATGAGACGGATAAACAAGATACCGTGCAACCTGCTTTTATAGCGACACTGGTACAAAAAAATAAAAAAAGATGCAAATAAGTTTGGAAATCAGTTACTATTCGTTGACAGACGATTATAAAACGCCTGTGAAGGAATTTCTTGATGTGTTAGGCAAAAACCCTAAAATCAGCTTGAAAACAGGAACAATGAGTACTTTTCTTGCAGGGGAATATGATGATGTGATGGAAATATTGACCGGAAGTATGCGCGAATTCATGAAAAAATATCCTTCCGTTTTTTGCATCAAAATATCCAATGCTTGCAGCAGTTGTAAAAATACGAATTAAATGAAAGGGTATATTCACGTTTACACCGGTAACGGCAAAGGGAAAACAACCGCAGCGCTGGGACTTGCTTTGAGAGCTGTTGGCGCAGGGAAAAAAGTTTATTTCGCCCAATTTGTCAAAGGGAAAATTTATTCCGAAATCGATGCCATAAACCGGTATATTCCTGAGATTACGGTCAAACAATACGGACGGGGTTGCTTTATTGTGGATGAACCCACCTCGGAAGATATTCAGGCGGCGAAAGAAGGACTCGAGGAAGTTGGGGCTGTTATTCGTTCCGGGAAATACGATGTGGTGGTGTTGGATGAGGCAACGATTGCGCTTCATTACAAGCTGTTTTCGGTTGAAGAACTTATTGCCGTTTTGCAGGAGAAGCGTGAAGAAACGGAGATCGCAATCACCGGACGATATGCTCCCGAGGAGTTAATTGAAATAGCCGATTTGGTAACCGAGATGAAAGAAATAAAGCATTATTATACCAAAGGCATTTCCGCCCGAAAAGGTATCGAATATTGAATATCAAATATTGAGAATCGAGGACTAACTATATGATATTCTTTGTGCGTGTTATTGCGCAGACGGTGCCGAAAAGGTATCGCATATCGAAAACTACCGAAACGAATTTTTTTTTCGGCGTAGATTTCTCTTCGATGCGGATTAACGGAAACCCTTCGGATATTGTCAAAAAAAATCCCGAATGATGATTCTCCATTCGGGATTTTTTGATTTTCCGGCTTCGGTGTTCACCCGGGGAATGTTTTTTCCCGGGTCTCCGTTTTGCCGGACATACCTTCCCGGTCTTGGTTGCATGTTGCCGGGCTTGTATCTGTATCAAAAATTCGTTTACATTTTGAGTTTCTTGAATTCCTCTTTTACCCGATCTAGATCGGTTAGCCAGGATTCAATGTCTTCCTCGTGTTCCAACTCATCGTTGAGGATTTCTACTGCCATTTCGTGCGTTGCAAAATCTTTTCCGGCGGTAAAATTCGCAATTTCCTGATAACGTTGAATAGCGCATCTTTCCCCTCTCAGGTTTTGTTGAAGTATGACTTCAATGTATGGGTCGGAGGGTTCGTCGTAAGGACATCGTGACAACTTGGTCCAATCTTTCGGATTGATGACAGGTGTACCGCCCAATTGAATGATCCTGTCGGCGATCATTTCGGCATGTTCCAATTCTTCGTTGGCATGCTCTAATAATTCGGGTTCAACTTCACTCCTCATTGGTCCTTCCATCACTCGGGCACCAATCCAATACTGATAATATGCCAGCCATTCTTCCGAGAGTGCTGCATTTAACATTTCCAACAGTTTGTCAACATCAACCGATGCTACTTTAATTGCTTCTTTTCCCATTTTCTTTAAATTTTTATGTGATTAATAATTGCTTGATTTTTTTTTGACAGTAATTGTATTATATACTACTTGCCTCAAATTATGCATTTGCTTTGTAAACACTAATTAAACACCTAACGCTTGCCAAATGTTCACCTCAATATAATTTTTTCGTTGAGGAGAAAATCTTTCGTTGATGGTTGCGAATTTCGTAAGGCGGATTGCTGTGTGTTTCTTCGTTGGATTTTATTTTTTGAGGTTGATTCTTTTATCGACCTTCGTCCGACACATTTTACGATAAGCGAAAATTCCCCTCACGAGCGTCAAACTGCGTTAACGGGAGGAAAATATTCCCCTCACGAGCGTCAAAGTACATTGACAAAGAGAAAAATTTCCGCCCATGAGCGGCAAACTACATCGATGAGAGGAGAAAATTCCGTTGGCCAACTTGTTTTTGTTTGATATCTTTGCGGTTTAATAAAATAAAAAGAGAGAAAAAGAATGCTTTTTAACGTATGTTGCAAAGATACGGAAGAGTTATACGAAACCCCTATTGTGCAACAAACGGCTTTCTGGTCGGATGTGAAAGCACAACTTGGAGCAGGTACGTTGGGTGTTAATTTCAAAGCGCGTCAATCGGATCTTTTTCATCGATCGACAGAAGATAAAACGATTATTTTTTCTGATATATTGGCCGTAATACGGCAAATCGATCGTTACCATTCCATTGCTTACATACCTTATGGCCCCGAACTTGAGCCTTCGGAAGAATTTCAGGGAATGTTTTTGGAAGAGCTTTCGGAAAGTATTCGTCCTTTTTTGCCGAAAGACTGCATACTTATTCGTTACGATCTTTGTTGGCAGTCGTATTGGGCAAAAGATGAAGAACATTTCGATGAAAATGGAATATGGAAAGGGCAACCCGACTCGTTGTCCCAAGAATTTCGTTTCAATTTCAATACACACCGGTGGAATTTCAAAAAAGCGTATTTCAACATTCTGCCGTCCAATACCATTTATTTGGATTTGACGCAGGATGCCGATGCAATTCTGCGTAAAATGAAATCCAAAACGCGCTACAACATTCGTTTATCGGCAAGGAAGGGGGTTGAAGTGAAGACAATGGGTCTTGATGGTTTGGATATTTGGTATGAGCTTTACAAAGAAACAGCTGCACGAAATCATCTCTTTCTCAACGATATCAAGTATTTTGAAGCGGTACTTAGGGCAAAAACCGATACTAGCCTTTCGCCGGCCGATGTACGTTTGTTGATAGCCGAATGGGAAGGCATGCCGTTGGCGGCCATGTTTTTGGTGATGACGGGCAACAGAGGGTCTTATCTTTATGGTGCTTCGTCGTCGCAACACCGCAATTTGATGCCTACTTATGCATTGCAATGGGAAGCCATTCAATTGTCAAAAGCCAATGGATGTACGGAATACGACATGTTTGGCATTTCGCCTTCGCCCGATCCGTCGCACCCTCTATACGGGCTTTATAAGTTTAAAGCGGGGTTTGGTGGCGAAATCTACCATAGCTTGGGGTGTTGGGATTATCCGTTGGATGAAGAAAAGTATGCACTTTTCCGGGTATCGGAAATCAACAGTCAGGGGTATCATTTGAGTTGACACGATTATTTGCGGGGGATGGTGTCGCCATTCACAATCGCCCTATCGGCATTTTTTAACCCTGTAGTGCTAAAATAGGGTTCCAAAAGATAAAAATCAATTTGCCTCCTATCAATTCGTGAAGATCAACTTCAGATGAATAGGAGGCAAATTCTTATTTCCCTTTAATCGGCATCGTTACGAAATTCGCAACGATTTGCCCGGGCGTAGTATGGTCTTTGTCGTTATGTTGTTTAAGTTACAGATTTTTTTAACCGAAATGCCATAACGTTTGGCAATTCCGCTTAATGTATCGCCTTTTTTGATACGATGATATTGTACTTCGCCGGAAACGTATTTATTGGAGTTATTGTTATCTGTCGGTACTTGATAGGTTTCTCCCGGTTTGAGTATGGATCTGCTGCTTGCAGTCGTTTTTTTGAAACTGGAATTGGTTACGGCATATTCGTCGCGATGGCATACTTTATTGTTGAAATCGACGATGAAATTCGGATTGATGGGCCGTCCCAAAAACCGCGTTTCGAAATGAAGATGCGGTCCGGTTGAACGACCTGTACTTCCCGCCAAACCGATAGGTTGCCCCGATTCGACAAAATCATTCTCTTCAACCAAAAATTTGGACAAATGGCCATAAACCGTTTCAAGACCGTTAATATGACGGATTACGATATAATTGCCGTATCCTCCCCGTTCATAATCTTTTACCCTGATTTTTCCGTCAAAAGCGGCATAAATGGTGTCTCCTGTTTTTGCTTTGAGATCAACTCCGTAATGGTATCTCCTGCTGCCTCTTCTGCCGAAGTTGGAAGTCATGTGGCCATAGCAAGGCATAGAAAAATTCGATAAATCTACCAAAAAAGTATCGGGTACATTTATCGAAGAACCGTAAGCATTGACATAGCTGTTGCTCCAGACTCCACCGTAGATATCGTCGGCAGGAATATCGGCAGGATTCCATTCTTCTCTTTCAATCGCAGCTTCATTTAAAATGGACATGTCCATTTTGAGCTTTATCCCGTCTGCAAATAAATTGGAATTTTCGTCGTTTGAGCTGTGCGATTGTTTGTAGATAATTTCGGGTCTCGTTGTGTTTTTTGTAGGTTTCGATTGTGAGAAAGCAGTTAACCCGATAAATAGTAATGTTGTCGATAAAATAATCTTTCCTTTGGAAATTATACTCACTTCTTCCATAAGTTCCATTTCAAAATATCTTTTTAATTTTTGATTTGAAATTGTTTTTTGCAATTAACATTCATCGTTGGCATAAATATGAACATGCATTAATTGTGGATAATTAAACAATTCTATGGGTGAAAAAAACCGTTTCAATTCGATTTCTGCTATTTCGGGCGATTCGGATGCATGTACAATGTTCTCCTGAACACTCATGCTGTAATCTCCTCGTATAGTACCCGGCTGAGCTTCTCGGCCGTTTGTGACGCCGGTCATTTTCCGTACTACTTGCACCGCATCGATGCCTTTCAACGCCACAACAATTACCGGGCTCATTTTCATCGACTCTTTGATTCGTTGAAAAAACGGTTTTTCTTTTAAATGTGCATAATGTTCTTCTAAAACTTCATCTGTTAAAGCTATCATTTTCATTCCGATTATTTGAAGTCCCTTTTTTTCGAATCGGGAAATTATTTCACCAACTAGGCCTCGCTGGATAGCGGATGGTTTTAGAATTACTAATGTCCTTTGCATTGGGCTAATACAAACTTGTTAAAGAAAGATGTACAATTACCGTTTCTCTCAATTGGTGCCAAAGTAAACTTTTTCTTTTTTTTCGTCCAAAAAAAATAGGGTCAAATTTCGTTCTAAAAGCAGTTGGGAAAGAAAGAAAACATAAAACATGTTTGTAAGTAGCTGTGTAATAAAAGGATGCGCAAAAACATGTTTTGCAACATGTTTTAAATGTTTTCAGAATTTTAAAAGATATTTAACTGCAAATTAACGTGAATCTCAGGTTGTTGTCCCCATTGTTCTTTGGGCACTCGAATGAATGCTTTTCGATTTTTTATGTTATCTTGGGCAAATCGCCCATGAATAATGGTAGTTTATAGATAGTTTTATGTATTTTTGCGCTTAGAAATCTTTTCAAAGAGTGGGGGATAGGGGTCGCCCGCCATTGATAATAAGATGATAACATGTATTGTATTAATTTTATTATTGACTGATAATGAAACGATATAAATTAATCGACACTGTCACCGGTTGGGTGGTTTTTGCCATAGCGGCAATTGTTTATCTATTGACTATTGAGCCCACTACGAGCTTTTGGGATTGTCCCGAATTCATTGCGTGTGCTTATAAATTGGAAGTGGGTCATCCGCCGGGAGCCCCTTTCTTCATGCTGGTGGGTAATCTTTTTACACAATTCACCTCCGATCCTACCCAGGTTGCCAAGATGGTAAATGCCATGTCGGCCTTAATGAGTGCGTTTACCATTCTGTTTCTTTTTTGGACGATTACACATCTGACGAGAAAGCTGGTGCTGAGTAGCAATAAAACCGAGCTTACCCTCGGACAGACCATTATCGTGATGGGTTGCGGTATTGTAGGGGCTTTGGTTTATACGTTTTCCGATACTTTTTGGTTTTCGGCAGTAGAAGCCGAAGTTTATGCTTTTTCGTCCATGTTGACGGCGCTGGTTTTTTGGTTGATATTAAAATGGGAAGACAACGCCGAGAAACCGCATTCCGAGAAATGGATTATTCTCATCGCATACATTATGGGGCTCTCCATTGGAGTCCACTTGCTCAACTTGCTCTGTATTCCCGCTATTGTTTTGGTATACTATTACAAGAAGAGCGAGAATGTTTCATGGAAAGGAGGATTGGGGGCTTTATTGATCTCCTTTGCGTTAATTCTTGTCCTGATGTATGGGATTATCCCGGGATTTACCAAAGTAGGGGGATGGTTTGAATTGTTCTTCGTAAATACGGTAGGCTTGCCTTACAATACCGGTTTATTTATCTACCTCGCTTTGTTGGTTGTTTGCATTGTATGGACTCTTTTGGAGAGCATGAGGGATAACCCCCATTCGAAAAGAGTCAAAACAACCTTCATATTAAGTCTTGCCATGTCGGGAATCCTGTTTATGGGCGATAATGTGTTGATATGGCTTATTCTGATAGGTGTGGCTTTTTATTTGATTTTTCGGTACAAAAAAACGAATATTCAATTCATTAATCTTGCCATCTCTTGTTTGCTGGTCATATTGATTGGTTTTTCGGCATATGCCATTATCCCTATTCGTTCGAGTGCCAATCCGCCGATGGACGAAAATTCGCCCGAAGACGTTTTTGCGTTGGCAAGTTATTTGAATCGTGAACAATATGGAGAGACTCCTCTTATTTACGGTCACACCTATGCTTCTCAAATTGAAAGAAAAGCTGATGGTTCGCCAATAGTGGTAAAAGAGAAAAAAAGATACGCGAAAGCGATCAAAAAATCGCCCGACGAAAAAGATCGCTATGAGGTGGTGTCTACTTCTCCCACATATAAATATACAAATACGATGTTTTTCCCACGTATGCATTCGACAAGCCATAATCCGGGTTTTGCGAATCATATGATAGGGTATCGTCAATGGGGAGGCGTAATGGATCCACATAGAAAACCCACAATGTTGGAAAACCTCAGGTTTTTCTTCAACTATCAGCTCAATTACATGTATTGGCGCTATTTTATGTGGAATTTTTCGGGAAGGCAAAACGATATTCAAGGCGATGGGGGTATTACCAAAGGCAACTGGATTACGGGAATTCCTTTCATAGACGACAAGGTATTGGGTTTGGGACCACAGGATAACATTGCTCCGGATGTAGCGGACAATAAAGGCAGAAACACGTATTTTATGCTGCCTTTCATTTTGGGCATTATCGGCATTGTATATCAATTGTCGCTGAAGGAAAAAGGGTTCGAAAGTTTTTCCATTGTCTTCATGTTGTTTTTTATGACGGGGATAGCCATTGTGATGTATCTCAATCAAACTCCTTTTGAACCCCGCGAGCGCGATTATGCGTATGCCGGTTCTTTTTATGCCTTTTCCATTTGGGTGGGGATGGGGGTAGCGGGCATTGGTTTATTTTTGCGCAAGTATTTGAAAAATACGACAGCTGCGGCATCGCTTGCCACAATAGCCTGTGTTTTTGTCCCTATCCGGATGGCTGCTCAGAATTGGGACGATCACGATCGGTCGGAAAGATATATGGCACGCGATACGGGGATGAATTATCTGAACAGTGTGGGCAAAAACGGCATTATTTTTTGCAATGGCGATAACGATACTTTCCCGCTGTGGTATCTGCATGAGGTGGAAGAATTTCGTACCGATACCCGTGCATGCAATTTAAGTTATTTGCAAACGGAATGGTATGTCGATCAAATGGTGCGTCAGGCATATGACTCGGAACCCCTTCCCATCAAATGGCCAAGGGAGAGATATGCCTCTGATGCCGGTTCTCATGCTTATATTTTGACAAGAAAAGAGATTGAACGTATATTGCAACAAAATAATATTCCACCGGTTTCCTATCATTTGTATTACGACACGAATGTGTTTAAGGATACGATACCGCTTAAGCAAACGATGGAAAATTTGCGGACAGGAATAAATGCAACTCCCAAAAATCCGTTTCCATCGTTGGACAATGAACCGATTATTCCCGGTAATCTGTTGTACCTCGACGTGGATACGGCAAAAGTGAACTGGATGGCATTCAATTCCCAACCGGCAAACCGAATGTATATCGATCTCGGAAATAAATCGGTAGCTTACCGACAAGATTTAATGGTATTGGAAATGCTTACCAATATCAACGACGATAATTGGGAAAGACCTATCTCTTATGCGGTGACGGTAGATAGGAATTTGTATGCGCCTGTCGGTAATAATTTAACACTCGAAGGAATTGCTTATCGGATTACGCCGGGTACCCCGTTGAATAATGGGGTAAACGTCGATGTTGCTTATGATATCATGATGAATACATTCAGGTGGGGCGGCATCGATAAAAATCCGGATATTTATCTCGATCAAACTTGTCGGAATATGATTTACACTTTCCGCATGTATTTCTCCCAATTGATTGAAGCGTTAATCGGTGAAGGCGAAAAAGATAAAGCGTTGGCTGCGCTTGACAAATGTACTGCGGCCATGCCTTCGACGGCAGTGCCTTACGGAACGGAAGGATTGTTGCTGGCCAGAGCATATTATCAGTTGGGACAAAACGAAAAGGGAGAAGCTCTCATTGATGAAATTAGTGAAAGAATCACTAAAAATTTAGCATGGTTCGATCGTCTTACGCCTCAACAAATGGCCGATTCGTGGATTGATATTTCGAGGAATAATTTGGATCCGTTGTTATTGATTTCCAATATTTACCAACAATATAACAAGGAAAAGTATCAACCGCTGGTAGACGATCTTTTAGAACGAGCACAATTTTATTATATAAGAGGAATCACTCCCTTGGGCGATTCCATTGTGCAGGAAATTACCAATGTGTCTATTCGTGGATTTTATGGTTCGGGTTCAGACTCGATAAGTCAGAAAATGAATGAGCAAAATGTGCAGAAGGCATTGAAATTGATGCAGCAATTCAACCCGAAATTGCTCGAACAGTATGGTATGAGTGAATAAGAACAACGGCCTCTTTCGGTGAGATAAAAATTGGAAGAGGCCTTTTTATTTGATTATTTCCATGTTCATAGAGCGACCTCCCTTATTTTATCGTATATTTTATCCGGGTGCGGTTTGGAGAATAAAAAACGGCAAAGAAAAGACGGTTTATTTAACTTTTGATGATGGGCCTATTCCTGAAGTTACCCCCTGGGTTTTGGATGTGCTCGATATATATCGGATTAAGGCGACTTTTTTTTGCGTGGGCGATAATGTTCGAAAATACCCATCTCTTTATCGTCAAATTCTTGAAAAAGGACATATTACGGGTAATCACACCTTTAATCATATACAAGGATGGAAACACGGTGCCGACTATTTTATCGCCAATACGCAAAAAGCAAATTCGTATATCCAATCCCCGTTTTTTCGTCCGCCTCATGGTCATATTCTACATTCACAATTTGTTTTATTGAAGAAAAAAGGGTATAAATTCATTATGTGGGATGTCGTTACGCGTGATTACAGCAAATATATGACTCCCGAGAAAGTGCTCAATAATGTAAAAAAATACGTACGAAACGGGTCGATCATTGTGTTTCACGATTCGTTGAAAGCAGAAAAAAACCTGAAATATGCCCTTCCCTTAGCTATCGAATGGCTCAAAGGAGAAGGGTATTCTTTTGGATTAATTCATTGATCAATACAATTTTTGAGTCCACTTGAATAAGTCTTATTTATTGAAGATGAGCAAAAAATCAACCTAAAAATCAAAATGTTCTTTTCTGTTGTTGATTTTAAACATCGGATTCGGCCCATTTTTTGTACTTTTGCGAGGAATTTGTTATTAAAGATTGTAGAATGGAGAAAAAAGGTTTACCGTTAGCATTAGGAACAGAAAAAATAAGGGACTTGCTTATTCAGTATTCGTTGCCTGCGATTGTGGCAATGGTGGCTTCATCGTTATATAATATAACCGATAGTATCTTCATTGGTCACGGGGTAGGAGCATTGGCGATTTCGGGTCTGGCAGTAACCTTTCCTTTTATGAATCTTTCTGCCGCTTTTGGTTCGTTGGTTGGAGCAGGGGCTTCAACGTTGATGTCGGTCAGGTTAGGACAAAAAGATTATTCTACCGCCAATCGCATTTTGGGAAACGTATTTGTATTGAATGTGATTTTCGGTTTGGTATTCATGATTGTTTCGCTGATTTTCTTGGATCCGATTCTTCGCTTTTTTGGGGCGAGTTCTGCCACGCTGCCTTATGCGCATGATTATATGCTGGTTATTTTATTGGGTAATGTTTTTACCCACATTTACTTGGGGTTAAACGGCATATTGCGCTCGTCGGGCATGCCGCAAAAGGCAATGTATGCCACTTTGATATCGGTGGTGCTGAATGCGGTGCTTACTCCCATATTCATTTTCACCTTTAAATGGGGAATCAAGGGAAGTGCATTGGCTACCGTCATTTCGCAAATCATTATGTTGGGTTGGCAAATAAAGCTGTTCAGCAACAAAGATCATTTTATTCATTTGCAGAAAGGGATTTTTAAGCCCGACCCAAAAATCATAAAAGATTCGTTGGCTATCGGCATGTCTCCTTTTTTAATGAATGCGGTTTCGTGCGTTATCGTTATCATCATTAATCAAACGCTCATAAGGCACGGCGGAGATTTGGCCGTTGGTGCATACGGTATCGTCAATCGTGTTTCGTTTCTTTTTATAATGGTAACGATGGGGTTAAACCAAGGCATGCAACCTATTGCGGGCTATAATTTCGGGGCGAGAAACTATAAACGTGTCAATGAGGTCTTAAAACTTACCATTTTTATGGCAATAGGTGTTATGACTTTCGGCTTTTTGATCGTGGAGCTTTTCCCCGAGCTCGTGGCTTCTGTATTTACCAAAGATTCGACTTTAATTCATTTGGCTGCAGAAGGTTTACGTATCGTATTCCTTTTTTTCCCCATTGTGGGATTTCAAATGGTCGTTACCAATTTTTTTCAGAGTATCGGGATGGCGGGAAGAGCCGTTTTTTTATCTCTGAGCCGTCAGTTGCTTTTTTTGTTGCCGTTTTTATTAACTTTACCTTCTGTTTATGGATTAAAAGGCGTGTGGTACAGTATGCCTGCGGCAGATTTGCTGGCATCGTTGGTGGCTGCTTATATGCTGTTTGTGAATTTTCGGAAATTTATCAAAAAGAATGCGGAAAATACGCATTGAGTTTAATGGGAATATGTCATATGGATAAAAAATTTGTTATCAATATCGGTCGTCAACTTGGCAGCGGAGGCCACTTGATAGGCGAAGAGTTGTCGCGACAGCTTGGTGTTCCTTTATACGATAAGGAACTTATCGAGCTTGCTTCAAAGGAAAGCGGTCTGAGTAAAGAGTTTTTCGAGCAAATGGATGAAAAGAAGTCCCATAGCATTTTCGGTGGGTTTTTTGGTTTGCGAAATTCTTCTGTAGCCGAGATTTATCCTAGCGAGAGCTACCTTTGCAACGAAACCTTATTCAAAATTCAAAGCGACGTTATACGCAATTTGGCCGAGAAGCAGTCGTGCATTTTTATTGGGCGTTGTGCCGATTACGTGCTGAAGGATCACCCTCGTGCCGTGAATATTTTCATTACGGCCGATATTGAAGATCGAATAAAACGGGTTAGTGAAATTTATCGGTTGACCTCACAAGATAAAGCCCTTGCCTATATAAAGAAGATGGATAAAAAAAGATCCGGTTATTATAATTATTATACCGATAAGAAATGGGGTGCGGCCGAATCCTATCATTTATGTATGAATTCATCGGTTCTAGGTATCGAAAAAACCGTGGCATTCATCCGTCGTTTTGCGGAAGAAAAATTGGGATCTTTATAATTTTTTGTTTGTTTCCTTTTACTTTTCCATTGCCGTAAGGATACCGTCGACCAATTCGTTTCGTTTATCTTGTCGTTTTACCGATTCGAGAGGGAATCCTAAGATGCAGGTGCTGTATTTTTTGCCTTTATACACGATTCCCGCACTCAAATTGTTTTCCGAATATCGAAAAACGGTAAATGCATTTTCATCTGCCGGTTCAATGGCGTCCGGATTTTCAACGACATATGATTCGCTGTTCAACTCGTTGAAATATTCATAATTCCCTTCAATTGACGGGAAAGGTGAAGCAACTGCCTTAATGCGTCCCGTAACGGCACCATAGTTGTTGCGCCATTGATATTTCAAGGTGTTTTGAGCCCACGTGCGATCGGCTTTGTCGGCATAAGGGTTATCCCATAAATCGGTACCCACGAAAGCACCACTTACCAGTATATTCCCTCCGTTTTGACAATAATCGGCAATCTGTTTTTGTTGCGTTTTGGAAAATGTTTTGAATTTAGGCGGCATGGCACCGCGTGCCACACTCCATTCGCGCTGTTTGCCCAATATCCAATCCACCATTTTATAATCGGAAAGATGAACCGATCCGTTTTCCACGGCGCTTGCCGCACATGAAACAAACGATTGTCCTGCTGCGGCAAATGCCTGCCCGTGAAGGAATGGATAATCGAATGTATTTCCTGCGATTTCCGTGGTCTCATAATTGGCGTCGCTATCGCCGAATCCTGCCGCATCGTCGTCCATCCAGGGGATGGCACGTCGATATTCGTGCATGTGTCCAATAAATTGATGTTCCGAAAGATAGGGCACCCCGTTATCTATGCGACCTACAAATCCGGCAATGCTATCGCGTGTCGTGAAACTAAAGGGTCCGGAAATTCGTGTGAATCCGTTTACGATGAGGGTTATGCCTTTTTCGTCGGATTTGCGGCAAACCGACATAATTTCCGAAGGAAAACTTTCGCCTCCATCATTTACGGCGGTAATTTTGAAGCTGTATATTTTATCTTTTTCGATCTTGATTTTGCAGTCGTTTTGCGTAACCGGCATGCCATTGTCGAATCCGCCATCATCGATACGGGTATAAACAATGTATTTCGTGGGCATTGCCGAGGGTTCTGCCGGATCGGGTGTTGGTTGCCATTTCAACTCTACCTCGGTATCGCCGCTAAATATTGCACTGAAATCTTTTACAGGCAAGGGTTGTACCACGTAAGCGCGGTTGTATTGCGAAGCCACGAATTTGAGCATGCCTTTGTAAATGGCACGACTGACGGTAAACCGAAAAGCCGGGTCGAGTCCATAACGCATATCGGCAAAGTTTTGATGAGAAAGCAACTCCAGGAGCATGGTCGGAACATTGGGTACACGTGCTTCGTGATATGAGCGGTTCCACATATGGCGACGTGTCCAATCCGGCTCAAATTCGCGGCGAATATCGCTTACGATTTCTTCCATAATAAGTTCCGTGAGATCGCGCGAAGCCCAGCGGGAACGTCCGTTTTCAAATTTTTCGTTATTGTAGTGCGTCATGTAAATTCCCAATGTTCCCACGATGGTATCGCCCCAAAGCGTTCCCGCATCGCTGTGGAATGCAAAAGCCAAGTCGATAGGAATATGCAGTCCGTCGGCTTTGGGAAGTACGGAAGAACCTCCGGCCAGATAATTTACCCAATGGCCGCGACATTGATAATCGTCGGTATAATCGTTTTTGCTTTCGCTCCGGTTGTAAATACTGTCCGGTAGCCCTGCCCATTGCAGCCAATAACGTGCACCTTCGGCATAGCGGGGATATCCGCTGATTTCGGGTGTGAATTGAATTTTGGGTAGGGTTATTTCTTGAGCAACGATATTCTCGGAGCTTTTGACATTATCTTTTTCATAACCTTCGGGATGAGGCAATCGGGCAATGTTTCCCATGCCTCCGCCAATTTTCACGGCATCGGCGGTAACGATACGTCCGGCATGTTTGCTGCGATTGCTGAGGGTAATTTTATGATCCGAGCCTTTGTCGAATGTAAAGTAACCCAGAAAAATCCATGTACCCCCACCCATTTGTTGATTTACGAGAAAATCTGTGCGACCTCCCGCATGATAAACCGAATATAGCGCATCGTCCGTACTGTTTTTCACGGTTTGATAGGAGACATAAACGCCATACGTGCCCTTTTCGGGAATATCGGGTGTCCATACGGCAAGGCTTTCGTTTCCCCGTGAGATGGTTTTTACCTTTCGTGCCGATCCCATCTTAAAAGGATTTTCTCCATCGAGATACTGTGTTTTGGAATTGGCAAAACCTGCAGAATCGGCAGGCAACCAATGTTGTTTCCCATTGGTTTCGGTATAAAGGGAATTTGGCGAACTTCCGTTGTTGTCGACGATTATTTCGTGCGTGTTGTAGTCGCGTTCGCGTGGAAGCAGCACATTTGCCCCTGCATTTTCCAACATTGGAACAAGAAAAGGCACCACGTAGCTTTGCGTATAGAGATCCTCTACCGTTTGAAAAATGCGGGCACGCTGCCATTCCCACCGACCGAGTTTTTGTTCGTAATAATAACCGTGACTATGCCATAAAGCAATATGATTGTTTGTCAATCCTTTATCGAAAGTTTTTACTGGTGCCGACAGCTTGGTTGTCAGGGGTGTTTTTATGCGGTGGGTAATGATTCGATCTTTATTTTTTGGGATGTTCTTGCGATAGATGTTGGGCACCAGTTCGCTGATTTCCTGCCCGTCGGAGAATACGTTTAGCCGGTAATGTTGTTGTTCTTGCGGCAGGTAAAATCGAATGCTGTCGTAAATGAGGCTAACGGTATTTTCGCGCATCGGCAAGAAGGAAAGCGATAGGTTGGTATACAATTCGATTGTTTTTTTGCGGGTATTCGTCGCTATGCTGTCTACCGTCACTCTGCCGGGTCTCAGCAAGGTTTCTTTATAAATATTGGAAAGACACGAATTCAGGTTTTTCTTCAGTTGTTCATTGGCAATTTCTTGTGAAAAAACGGGAGATAAAATCATCGACACGGCAAGAAAAAAAAAGGCACGTCTTTTTGTCATGGGAGAGTTCATTTTGTTTGTTTTTTTCGGATATAGGTAAAAAAAGTATAGTCGAAAGGATGTCTGTCGTCGGCATCCTGTTGTTTTTCCTCAACGAGCGTCCATTCGTTTGGGTCGATGGCCGGGAAAAAAGTATCGGCATCGGGAAAAGCATGGTGGATACGTGTGAGGTGTAATGTATCTGCTTTATCGATAATCAGCTTGTAAATTTGCTCTCCGCCGATAAAAAAAACTTTATCTTCGTTTTCGCAATGCTTCCACACCTCGTCGAGAGAATGGCACACGATGCAATCGTTGAATTTGGCATCCTTTTGTGAGGTCATGACAATATTTTTTCGGTTGGGCAATGCCCCTTTGGGCAACGATTCAAAGGTTTTCCGTCCCATCACCACCGTGTGATGTTCGGTGATTTGTTTGAAATGTTTCAGATCATTGGGTAGATGGCAAAGCAAATTGCCTTTTTTGCCGATGGCGTTATTTTCATCCGCGGCAACGATCATGGCGATTTCGCCGGAGAATTCATTTCCCTTGGAGCTATTCGTTTGGTGCATTCTTTGCATTTTTTTAATAAGCGATCAATTTTTTACAATACCAATTCCCGACCGGTTGAACCCTTTTATCGAAAGGCGTTGGTCCTTCGGATTTTATGAATCGACAATTGCAATCGAATTAAACCGAAACTTCCCCTTTGATGTGAGGATAGGGATTATAGTCCACGAGTTCGAAGTCTTCGTATTGAAAATCGAAAATATCTTTCACATCGGGATTGATGATCATTTTGGGCAGGGGGCGGGGCTCACGCGTAAGCTGCAGTTTCACTTGTTCCAGATGATTCAGATAAATGTGGGCATCGCCCATCGTGTGAACAAAATCTCCTTCCTGCAAACCCGTTACTTGCGCCATCATTTTCAACAGCAAGGCGTAAGAGGCAATGTTGAATGGGACGCCCAGAAAAATATCGGCGCTGCGTTGGTAAAGTTGCAGGCTCAATTTGCCGTCGGCAACATAAAACTGAAAGAGCATATGACAGGGCGGAAGGTTCATGTTGGGCAAATCGGCCACGTTCCACGAGCTAACGATAATTCGCCGCGAATTGGGATGATGTTTGATCATATCCACCGCTTCCGCAATTTGGTCTACGTGTCTGCCATCGTAATCGGGCCACGAGCGCCATTGATACCCGTAAATATGTCCGAGATCGCCATTCTTGTCGGCCCATTCGTTCCAAATGCGCACGCCATGTTCCTGTAAATATTTTACGTTTGTGTCGCCTTTCAAAAACCAAAGAAGCTCGTAAATTATGGATTTCAAGTGCAGCTTTTTGGTGGTAAGGAGGGGAAATCCATCACTCATTTTGTAACGACTTTGATGGCCGAAAATGCTAATGGTTCCGGTCCCGGTGCGGTCTTCTTTTTTTACTCCTTCATCGAGTACACGTTGAAGTAATTCCAAATATTGTTTCATTATGCCTTTTATAAAGTAGTTGCCAATAGGTTATCGAAAAATGTTTTTGCTCATCGGTATTCCTTCGGTATTCCTGTAGTCGGAATGACGATTCGGGAATACCTGCAGGGCAAATTTACAGGATAATTTTCAATTTATCTATCGCTTGGTGAAAAAAATACGTCCGAAATCGATATGTCGGTATAACAGGACAAGCCGACAAACTCCTATAAAGGGTTCACAAAAAGAGGGAGTGCATCCGCCACTACAAAGGAACTTCCCCCGATAAAAATAAAATCGTTTTCGGTTGCCTTTTCCCTTGCTGCGCGCACCGCTTCGGACACGCTGTCGAAAGTAGTGCCCCATAATTGGTATTTTTCCGCTTCTTGGGCCAGTGTTTTTTCGTTAAGTGCACGTTCAATCGAAGGTTTTGTAAAATAATAGTCGGCATTTTTGGGCAACAGCGGCAATATAGCCTGCAGATCTTTGTCTTTTACCACGCCGAAGACGATATGCAGGCGATCGTATTTTTCCGATTCCAATTGGTTGCCGATATATCGGATTCCGTGTGCATTATGCGCTGTATCGCATACGATTGTCGGTTTTTCCTGCACTTTTTGCCACCGTCCCATTAGGCCGGTCAATTCCACTACATGCGCAAAACCGTCGTAAACAGCGTCTTTGGGAATACGATATCCCAATTTTTTAAGCTCTTCAATGGCAGTCAATACGGTTTTGGCATTTTTTTCCTGCACAAATCCACCCAATTCGTCGACGAGGTCGGGATATGCTTCGCATTGAAAAGTCCATCCCGACGGGGTTTTTTGCGAATTGAAATCGCCGAGGCGATTTTCGGCAAAGACGATGGGAGCATGTTGTGAAGCAGCTTTTTCTACAAAAACCCGACGAACCTCCTTGTCTTCGATTTCTCCAATCACTACCGGCGTGTACGGTTTGATGATGCCGGCCTTTTCGCCGGCTATTTTGGAAAGGGTATTCCCCAGATATTGCGTATGTTCGAGACCGATGTTGGTAATGACGGCTAAATCGGGCGAGATAATGTTGGTGCTATCCAGCCTTCCTCCCAGGCCGACTTCGATTACCGCAACATCGACCTTCTGTTCGGCAAAATACAGGAAAGCCATTTCCATCGTCAATTCAAAAAAGGAAGGATGAATGGGCTCAAATGCCTCCCTGTATTTCGCCACAAAATCAACCACATAAGGTTTATCGATCATTTTTCCGTTCACGCGGATACGTTCGCGAAAGTCAACCAGGTGTGGCGAGGTGTATAACCCCACTTTATAACCCGCCTGTTGCAGGATGGCGGCAAGCAAGTGCGAGGTCGACCCTTTGCCATTGGTGCCACCTATGTGAATGGTTTTGTATTTTCGATGCGGATGATCGAAATAAGCATCAAGGGCAAGACTGTTGTCCAGCCCTTCTTTGTAGGCTGCATGACCGATGCGTTGATATTCGGGCAGTTGACGATAGAGATATTGCAGCGTTTCCTCGTAATTCATCAGTTCCATAACGGCAATACCGAATATTCTTTCGAATAGCGCAGGTTCTGCTCCACATAATTTTCGTCGTACGAAACGGTGACATCCGTTACTTTCCCGTTTTTATCGGTAACGAGTTTGTAGACCGGATTTACAAAACCTTTGTATGGAGCAAGATTCAATGCTTCATAGCGGGCAAGTACCTCTTTGTGGAGAGCAGGGTCCACTTTCACGGCATACGTTTCCACCATTTTCTTTGCTGCATGATAATCGCCGGTCGATTTGATGCGCTGAATTTCCGACAACAATTGACCGAATCGCTCACGAATTTTCCCATAATCGTTGACCACCACGAAGGTTTTTCCGTCGCGTTGTTTCATCTCTACGGCCTTGTCGGCTTTACTTTGCTCATACACATAACGTGCAATGAGCTGGCGGTTGCGCATGTGCGCCTCTTCGATGTTTTTCCCCGGCTGTATGCGGGTGAGCTGTGTCATCAGACCGTTCATCAAGTAACTGTAATACTGGGCTTTATAGGCAGTAGAGTCGGGCAGGAGGCCCAATTCGATCATTTTGGGATCGGCAAGGTAATACAAACCGAACAAGTCGGCTCGTGCTTCTTCAATGGTCGACTCATACTCTTTGAGTGCGCCATCGTGAACACCCGGCAGCATTTTCCCCGAGCCGTGTCCGAGGCATTCGTGCAAATCGGTGTGTAGGTTATTGGTGAGCGAACCGTATTTTTTGGCGCGCTCAATTTCTTCTTCGCTCCACATGAACTCTTCGTTGAAACCGTTTCCCTCGGCCGCTTTGTCGTAGGCATCCGTAATGTTTTCGATGGTTACCGACTTTGAGCCGTAGTCGCGCCGTATCCAATTGGAGTTGGGCAGATTGATTCCGATGGGGGTTGCGGGATAGCAATCGCCTCCCAGCATGGCTGCCGTGATCACTTTGGCTGATACCCCTTTAACCTTTTCTTTTTTAAATTGGGGGTCGACGGGTGAGTTGTCCTCAAACCATTGTGCGTTGGCACTGATGATTTCGGTGCGTTTGGTAGCTTCTTCGTCCTTGAAATTGACGATGGATTCCCATGTCCCCTTCATTCCCAGCGGATCGGTATACGTTTCGATGAAACCGTTCACGAAGTCCACCCGCGAATTCACGTCTTGCACCCACTTGATGGAATATTCGTCGAATTTTTTTAAGTCGCCCGTTCGGTAGTATTCGATCAACGTATTGATTACTTCTTTCTGTTGCTCGTTTTCCGCAACGTCGGCAGCTTTTTCCAGCCAACCCACGATACGTTCGATGGCTTTACCGTAAAGTCCGCCTATCTTATACACTTCTTCGGTAACTTTTCCGTCTTTCATTACCACTTTGCTGTTCAATCCATAGGATACAGGCGTGCTGTCGTTGGGATCTTTCATGGCGTTATAGAAATCTTCCACCTGTTTTTGGGTGACCCCTTCGTAAAAGTTCACTGCGGAGGTTTTTACCAGATCTACTCCCGGTTGTTGGTTTACCCGTTTGGGCATAACGTCGGGATCGAACATGACGGGAAGAATCGTACTCAACAGCTCATCGGCAGTTGTACCGTCGCGGAAAGGCATCCGTTCGGGATCGACCGATTTCACTACCGATACAAAATATTCCTTCGAGAATTTCGGCATGATTTTGTCTTCGGAATAATGATGATGAATGCCGTTGGCCATCCATATCTGTTTGAGATAGGTCTCCAGATTTTTCCAATCTTCGGTCGATTTGTCTCCCATATAATTTTCATACACCCCTTCCAACACACGACGTATGGCCAGGTTGTATTTGTTGTGTTGGTCGTAAAGAATGTCGCGTCCTTCCAGAGCAGCTTGCGAAAGATAGTAAATCAGCTCTTTCTGCTGCAACGATAGGGCATTGAATCCCGGCACCGGATAGCGCAATATTTCGATGTCGGCAAAACGATCGACTTTATATTGAAAAGTGGAATCGATACCGTCATCGGCAGTCGACGTTTTTTCGGCATTCGTTTTCCGGCCGGTATTGCATGCCGTCGGAAGAATCAAGGATATCAGCATAATAATAACGATTTTTTTCATTTTTATTCGGTTTTTATTGTGCAAAGCTACAAAAACGATTCGAAACATGGTCTCGTTTTTTCTTTTTAAAACAGCGATCCCCGATAGATAGGGGTGGGGGTTGGCGGAGCAACCCGGGTTTTGTAGCTTTTGTTTTTTTTCTCTACCTTTGTTTCCTTAATTAATCACAGAAAGATTTATACCTCTAATTGAATGGATGTTACAAATAAGCAATTTGACGAAGTCGTTGCAATTTGCAGAGATGTTTTTCAGAAGAAGTTGCAGGATTATGGCGCATCGTGGCGGATTTTACGCCCCGAATCGGTTACGGATCAGATTTTTATAAAAGCAAACCGCATCCGTTCATTGGAAACCAAAAAAGAAAGTCGGGTAGGAGAAGGTATTTTTTCCGAATTCGTAGGAATCGTGAATTACGGAATCATGGGCCTTATCCAGCTCGAATTGGGTTATTCCGATACGATCGATATCACTGCGGAGGAAGCATTAAAGCTGTACGACAAATACATTGCCAAAACCAAGGAACTCATGAATGCCAAGAATCACGATTACGACGAGGCATGGCGCCGGATGCGCTTGAGTTCGTATACCGATTTGATCCTGATGAAAATTTATCGCATCAAGGAAATCGAAAGTCGTCAGGGCAAGACATTGGTATCTGAAGGCATCGATGCCAATTACATGGACATTGTGAATTATGCGATTTTCGCTCTCATCAAATTGCATTTCGGCGAAGAAGAAAATGAAACGCAACCATCGTCTCATCAAAATAGCAACTGAATTATCCCGAATCATCGGAGGTGCAACGTTTGTCTTCTCGGGCTTCGTGAAGATGGTAGACCCCCGCGGATTTGCGTATAAAATACAGGATTATCTGATTGCTTTTGGGCTTTCCGAGTGGTTTTCGCTCGCATTGCCGGTAGCCATTCTGCTTCCGGTGGTCGAATTTCTGTTGGGTGTATGCCTTTTGTTGGGGATTTACCGAAAACCCGTTTCACGTCTTTTTTTGCTTTTTATGATGGTTATGACTCCTTTTACGTTGTGGATTGCGATAAAAAATCCCGTAGAAGACTGCGGTTGTTTTGGCGATGCTGTCGTTATCGGCAATTGGGCAACGTTTTACAAAAATATCGTGTTACTGGGTTGTGCTATTTTGACGGTGATCCATTATTATAAGATAACTCCCTTTTTAAGTTCAAAAACAGCGTTGGCAGCTGCCCTTTTCACGGCATTCTTTGGAGTGGCTTTTGCCGTCTATAACGTAATGAACCTGCCGATAATTGATTTTCGTCCCTACAAAATAGGGACACACATTCCCGATAAAATGAAGGTGGATCCTGCCAAAGCCGATCAATATGAAACTATTTTTGTTTATGAGAAAGAAGGGGTTAAGGAGGAATTCACGGAAGAAAATTATCCTTGGAACGATTCCACTTGGACGTTTGTGGAAATGAAAACCCGATTGGTGAAAAAGGGCGAGAAACCCGAGATTGAAGATTTTTCCATTGTGGAATTGGAGTGGGACGAAGAAGGCAACAGGTATATGGAAGCGGCCGACATTACGGAAAAGATACTCTCCGATCCCTCGTATTCTTTTCTTGTAATTTCGTATACTCTTTCGGATATTCGTTCAGACGAATTGTCCCGATTGAAGGTATTGGCCGATTATGCCGCAAAGTATCGTTATCCGCTGTACTGTGTCACGGCATCGACTTTTGAAACGATTGCGGAGTGGGAATGCCGCCACCAAAGCGGATTCACTTTCTGTCATGCCGATGAACTGCTGCTGAAAACCATTATCCGTTCCAATCCGGGGGTAGTGCTGTTAAAAAACGGAACAATCATCCGTAAATGGGGCAGCCGTTCTCTTCCAACGGAAAAAGAACTGACCGCCCCTCTTGACCGACTGGAAATCGGAATGGCGGTCGATAGAAAAAAACATGAGATTTCGGCGGTTGGAGTCACGGCTTTGCTGTTTCTTTTGCCGCTGGGAGTTATCAAATGGGCGGATGCCCGTATGCAAACGAAAAATTAATAATTTATTCATATAAAAATCACATTGTTATGAGAAAGAATATTGTAGCAGGAAACTGGAAGATGAACAAAACACTCCAGGAAGGATTAGCATTGGCAACTGAATTAAATGAAGCCTTAAAAAACAAAACTATCAATTGTGACGTGATCATTGCGCCACCGTTTATTCATCTGGCGAGCGTGGTGAACGCCATCGATACAACTACGATTGGCGTATCCGCACAAAATTGTGCCGATAAACCCGAAGGTGCTTATACGGGTGAAGTTTCGGCCAAAATGGTTGCATCGACAGGGGCCAAATACGTGATTATCGGTCACAGCGAACGCCGTACCTATTATCACGAAACGCCCGAAATCCTGAAAGAAAAGGTATTGTTGGCACTCGCCAATGGGTTGACCCCCATTTTCTGCATCGGAGAAGTATTGGCAGAACGTGAAGCAGGTAGACATTTCGAAGTAGTGAAATCGCAAATCGAACAGTCGTTGTTCAACCTTTCGAAAGAAGAGTTCGGCAAACTGATTCTCGCTTACGAACCCGTATGGGCTATCGGTACCGGCAAAACGGCAACCGCCGAGCAGGCACAGGAAATGCATGCTTTTATTCGCAAGATCATAACCGAGAAATACGGTAAGGATATAGCCGAAAACCTTTCTATTTTGTATGGCGGAAGCTGTAATGCCTCCAATGCCAAGGAACTTTTTGCCAATCCCGATGTAGATGGCGGTCTTATTGGCGGAGCCTCGTTGAGCGTGGATAAATTTATGCCTATTATCGAAGCTTTTTAAGCGCTTTATGGAATTTTACCACAGATTAATGTGCCAATCTGTGGTATTCCCTTAATTTTGTCCATTATTTCATATCGGAATCAAAGATGAAAAAGTTGTTTTATTTTTTGCTTTTTTGTTGTGTTTCAACCCTATGGATGAATGCACAAGAAACAAAAAGCATCATTGCCGAACTAAATGCCGATTATCCGGGCAAAGGTCGTGTAACCATCTACGAAGATGAAGCCGTCAAAGGAATCGTGGGGCGTCCCATTACCCCGCAACTGCCGGTTTATACCGAACCCGGAGGTGTTTCTTACGTAAAAATGCGTGGATATAAAATTCAGGCTTTTGCAGGTAATGATCAACGCACCTCCAAGAACGAAGCCTATAGCAAACAAGCCCTGATCAATCAGGCATTTCCCGAGCTGGAAACGGTGATCATCTTTGATTCTCCCTTTTGGCGTTTGCGTGTGGGAAATTTCAAGACCCGAGAGGAAGCAGAAAAGGTATTGGACGAAATGCGCCTGGCGTTTCCTTCGTTTGGAAAAGAAATGTACATTGTGCCCGATGAAGTTAAAATACCGATTGAGCAATCCGCCGATTATTAATCGCAATAAATTAATCAAGACATCATGCCTATTGTTGAAACTATAGAAAAAAAAGATAAGATGCATCTTATCGCCGATAACGTGAAAAATATCCTTTCGTTATTGGGCGAAGACGTGAATCGCGAAGGTTTACTCAAGACTCCCGAACGTGTAGCCGATGCATTACAGTATTTGACCAAAGGATATGCCGAGGATCCGGAAGAAATTCTGCGCGGTGCTTTGTTTAAAGAAAAATACCGCCAGATGGTCATTGTCAAAGATATCGATTTGTTTTCGCTGTGCGAGCACCATTTGCTTCCCTTTTTCGGCAAAGCCCATGTGGCCTATATTCCCAATGGCTACGTTACCGGTTTGAGCAAACTTGTTCGTGTAGTAGAAGTATATGCCCGCAGGTTGCAGGTACAGGAACGGTTAACCACTCAGATCAAAGAGTGCATTCAGAATACCCTGAATCCGTTGGGAGTGATGGTGGTAATCGAAGCAAAACACATGTGCATGCAGATGCGGGGAGTAGAAAAGCAAAACTCCATCACCACCACTTCCGACTTCACAGGGGTTTTCAATCAGCAGAAAACGAGAGAAGAATTCATCAATCTCATCAAGAAAAGCCCCCTTCTTTAATTGAAGTAATTACGACTTTTTCGCCAGTCGTTTTCGTTCGGTTTCGTCAAGGACGATTTTTCGGATACGTATTGCTTTAGGTGTCACTTCCACGTATTCATCTTCCTTAATATATTCCAATGCCTCCTCGAGGGTGAATACAACCGGCGGTGCCAGTTGTATTTTATCGTCGCTTCCCGCAGCACGCATATTGGTGAGTTTTTTCGATTTGGTTACGTTCACCACCAAGTCGCCCTCTTTATTGTGTTCGCCCACTACCTGGCCTGCATAGACTTCGGTTTGCGGTTCAATGAAAAAGCGCCCCCTGTCTTGCAATTTATCCAACGCATAGGCATACGCATTGCCCGACTCGCCGGCAATAATCGATCCGTTTTGACGTTTTTCTATTGGCCCTTTCCAGGGTTGGAATTCCAGAAAACGGTGCGACATGATTGCTTCACCCGAAGAAAGGGTAAGGACGATGTTGTTCAGACCGATAATTCCCCTCGACGGTATGGTAAATTCCATGTGCATGCGGTCGCCTTTATTTTGCATGGAAAGCAATTCGCCTTTGCGGCGCGTTACGATATCGATGATCTTGCCGGAATATTCTTCGGGAAGATCGATGGTAAGCTGTTCTACCGGTTCGTAATCTTCGCCTTCAATTTTTTTAATGATCACATGCGGTTGGCCTACTTGCAACTCGTAACCTTCGCGTCGCATGGTTTCAATCAGTATCGACAAGTGCAGCACCCCGCGTCCATACACAATCCACGAGTCGGAACTGTCGGTTTCTTCCAGTCGCATGGCCAAATTTTTGTCCAACTCGCGCACCAACCGTTCGTAGATGTGTCGTGAGGTGATGTATTTTCCATCCTGACCAAAAAACGGCGAATTGTTGATGGTGAAGAGCATCGACATGGTGGGTTCATCTACGGCAATCGGATCCAATGGTTCGGGATTCTCCAAATCGGCAATCGTATCGCCGATTTCGAATTCTTCGATGCCCACCAGTGCGCAAATATCGCCCGATGACACTTCATCCACTTTTACCCGATCGAGTCCTTCAAAAACATTCAGTTCCTTGATTCGGGTTTTTACTATCGACCCATCGCGTTTGCACAAGGCATAATCGACATTTGGTCGCAACGTCCCCCGATGCAGGCGTCCGATGGCTATTCTTCCCACGTAATTTGAATAATCGAGCGAAGTGATGAGCAATTGCGGTGTGCCTTTTCGCATTTTCGGCGCCGGAATATATTTGATGATAGCATCGAGCAGAGGAGTGATGTTGGTAGACGGTTTTTTCCAATCGTCCGACATCCATCCTTGTTTTGCCGACCCATAGAGGGTAGGAAAGTCGAGTTGATCGTTGGTTGCACCCAAATTAAACATCAAATCGAAAACGGCTTCCTGTACAATTTCGGGGCGACAGTTGGGTTTGTCCACCTTATTGATGACTAAGATGGGTTTGAGTCCGATCTCGATTGCTTTTTGCAGTACGAAGCGGGTTTGAGGCATGGGACCTTCAAACGCATCTACTACAAGCAGGCAGCCGTCGGCCATGTTAAGTACACGTTCCACTTCGCCACCGAAGTCGGCGTGCCCCGGAGTATCTATAATATTGATTTTGGTATTGTTATAGCGGATGGACACATTTTTGGATAGGATGGTAATTCCGCGTTCGCGTTCCAAATCGTTGTTATCGAGAATCAAATCTTGAGCGGGTTGGTTGTTGCGGAACAGGTTTCCTGCCAAAAGCATTTTGTCCACCAATGTGGTTTTGCCATGATCGACGTGAGCGATAATGGCTATATTGCGAATATTTTGCATCAATCAATTTTTTTTGAAGGTGCAAAGTTACACTTTTTATAGGAGAAATGCCAATAAAAAAGCCTCTGTTCAAAACAGAAGCTTTTCTCATTCAATGTTTTTGTTTCGTGCTTTAATGCCGAAATCACTTAATTTTTCACTGTTGTTTCGTTTACGATATCAACAGGGTTCAGTTCCTGAATTTTTGTCATAACGCTATCGATTTCGGCTTGCGTGCCTTCGCCCGAAAGGGTCACCACACCATCTTCAACGCTTGCTGTCAGCTTGGGATATTCAACCAAGATCTCAGGCAGACCGGCTTCAATAATTTGATCCAGTTCGGAGTAATCCGGAGTAGGTGGAACAACTTCCAGCTCGTTTACTACCGATTTAACGTGTTTTACAGATGCCACAATACTGTCGATAGCGGCTTTTGCAGCATCATCTTTTACGGTACCTGTCAGTGTGACAACCTTGTCGCTCACAGTAACGGCAACGTCTTCAGCATCGGGATTTGTTGCCAAAACTTGCTGAATTTCAGACTGAAGATCGGCGTCACTCACTTGTTTGCATGAGGTTATGCTCGTTCCTAGAACCAGCACAAACGTTAACAATGAAATTAATTTTACTGCTTTCATAACTTTTTTGATTAGAGATAAAACACTTATATTTAAACGAAGTCATTAATATAAACGTACATAGCAGTGAAAATGTTTTACCGGGATGCGTAAATTATGTTTTTATCGGCTAAATAATATTAAAACATTTTTCTTATGATGCCCAACTCCAGCATTTGCCGTGTATGAATGGATTCATGGTTGATGATATGTTCATCGAGTTTCGGCTGATCTTTTCGGGCGAAAACGATACCGAAAAGATTGATGGCACGAAACCCTTTGACCGGAAGCAGCGTCGAATAGATGATTTTCATTTCGAGAATCAGGCAAATTATTTGTCTGTCGAAATTAGTAATTATCGACAAATTTTGTACCTTTCGGCGTCAAACCTTTTAATTATCAAATTTCAAAATAATATGAAACCATTTTATTTGACCGGTGCTTTGTTTTTACTGTTTATGTTTTTTGCGTGCCCTATTGTCCGTTCACAGGAAAAAGCGGCACCGGTACCCAAATCGCCTTTCACCATCGATCTGTGGGAAAAAGGCTTGCCCAATTCCAACGGCATGGAAGCGCAGGGATACGATGATGCGAAGTATAACTTCAAGCCGTGCATCACGGTATACCTTCCCAAGACAACCCGACCTGCAAAAGCGGTAGTTGTTTGCCCCGGAGGAGGATATGCCAATTTGGCCATGAATCACGAAGGCCACGATTGGGCTCCTTTTTTCAATAATCTGGGCATTGCCGTGGTGGTTTTAAAATACCGCATGCCCAACGGCAATCACGAAGTGCCGTTTTCCGATGCCTGCGAGTCCATACGTTTGACAAAGGCACATGCCCGAGAATGGAATATCGACCCCGACATGGTGGGAATCATGGGT
Source organism: Bacteroidales bacterium UBA4179 (assembly GCA_002381125.1). GTDB lineage: Bacteria > Bacteroidota > Bacteroidia > Bacteroidales > Dysgonomonadaceae > Anaerorudis. The sequence continues at coordinate 40,541 of DFUT01000018.1, forward strand.
TCTTCGGCCGGAGGACATTTGGCATCGACGGTGGCAACCCATGCGCCGAAAGAATTGCGACCGGCTTTTCAGATACTGTTTTACCCGGTCATCACCATGAACAAAGAAGAAACCCACATTGGTTCGCGCCTGAATTTGCTGGGAGAAAATCCCACGGAGGAGATGGAAAAGTCGTATAGCAACGAATTGCAGGTCGATTCATCCACTCCGCGCGCTTTCATTGCTTTATCCGATGACGATAGGGGAGTAAAGCCCGTTAATTCCGTGAAATACTACCTGGCATTGCAGGAGCAGGACATTCCGGCGGCTCTATATATTTATCCGAGCGGCGGTCACGGTTGGGGTATCCGGGAATCGTTCAAATACCACATCGAGATGCTGATGGAATTGCGTTCGTGGCTGGCAACGTTTTGACGACTGTGAGGGTGATTTTCGCAGTCCAATTTGGTAATATGATTTAATCATTCCCGGTTTTTATCTGCTGAGCGAAATCTCTTTTAGCTTTTCTTCTATCAATTCTTCTATTTTGCTTTTATTATTATTGCTAAATCCGGTAATGCTTCCTGAAATTTTTTTATTTTTATCCAGAAGTAAAAATGTAGGCATTCCCAGTTCCATTTTGTTCATAATTTCCACTCGTTCGTTTTCGCTTTCCATTGAATTATAAACAATCGGATAACTTATTTGCTTTGTTTTTACGTATTTGTCGAGATTGGTTTTGGAGTCGTATGGATAAAATACGACTACTTGGATATCCGGATCGGCTTTGTATTTTTCAATTAATTCCTGTACAAACGGTATCGCTGACTGGCATGGGCCACAATTTATCATGGACACGTATAGAATCGTTTTCTTTCCTGCTAATTTCCTAAATGAGAAGGATTCTCCGGACAATAAACGCAAATCCCAATCGGGAACAAAATCTCCCACGGCAAGGGGCAATACAGGAAGGGTTGCTCCTTGGATGGGTTGAAGCATGGATTGTGGTTTTTCAAACGAATCGGGATAAGCAAATGACGAGTAGGTAAATTCGTCAATAAACGGTTGAAAAGTGTTGATGGTTATCCTTAAAAAATAGGGCAGGTTTTGTTGTTTGTCGATCAACAGTTCATGACTCACGGTATTGGCTTCCGGAAAGGCTTTTATGTATAAATACGTTTTTCCGTTTAAGAGTGTATCTTTGTTGAGTGTGGTACGAAACCCTTTTGATTCCAGGATATTTAATAATGTGGGTAAAGAGCCATTAACAAATGAAAAATTAGAATTTTTCAATTTTTCTTTTGGAGTTATGTGTCGCGATACTTCTTTTGTGCTGTATACATCGAATATTAATGAATCTCCGTCGTAAAAATGGTGGGTTACTGCATCTACATTAAAAAAAGGATGCCGAAATACGGATTCTAAGAACACTTGATAACCTCCTATCTTTTCATCTTTATCGTCTTTTTTGAAAACAAAATTTTGGGAGTTTTTTATAAATAATGTGTCTTTTTCTGTCATCCCCTGAATGGTAAGTTGATCGACATGAAAAGCTACGACAGGATGTTTGGTTAGGTTTCGAACAGTTGCCTCTATGGTACTGTTTTGTGCATTGACACCTGATATGGACAGGATGAGCAGGACGATGGGTAAAAAATTTTTTGTTTTCATCTTTATTTTTAATTTCTTGTTCTACAAAGTTATCAATCCCAAGATTTAAGCCGTTTGAAATTGTAAAGAACTTCGTCTCCTATTCGCTTTGCTCGCCGCAAGCCCCCGAAATCGGCAATAGTGCATTCTACAAATTCTTTGAGATTGGTTTGTTCTTCACATTTACTTAAATTCAAAGGAAACGGATTAGAGCAAATGACTTGTCACTTTGACAATCCACGAATTATGCAGGCAGCCTCCCACAACCAGTTTTCGAGAGTTTTTATGTCAAGGTCGTTCTGTATGGTCATAAGTTTTTTGTTTATTTGTTTTGTTGATGTTTTTCGTTTTTTTCACTGATTTCACTGAAAACTAATTATTTCCCAAACACGTAACAAATATAACGTTTTTTTTTAAACACACACCGAAAAGCAAAACATTTTCCTGCGGCATCACCGGAGCATTCCCGTTGCCCTATATATTCCGGTTCCGGCGAAGGGAACGGATGAGGGATTTGTGAGTCGTTTGAATACCGGATCGGGATGCTGGCGGAGTTTTCGTTTCCCGTAAAATGTGTGGGACGGAGGTTGATAAAAAAATCAGCCTTTCTCCTTTTCTCCCGGTTGACTCTACAGATGTGAAATATGCAACAAATATATTACTCTAATTTGGCATTTACAAAATTTAAAACCTGTATAAATCCCTTTATGGTTTACATGTAATATTAGCGGTTACAACTCTGTTACAATCTTAAAATACCTGATAATTGGTTGGATACGAGTAATGATTACGGGACTGTGTCGTGCGATGTTTTCTCTCTTGTTAACCTTCAACACCGGAGTGACTCGGTTACAATCGTGGTCAAATCGGGTGATAAAGAAAAACATTGGATCAAAATCGGCAAGAACGATTTCATTAAACCTGATGGAAAAATAACTTTCAGGTACATTCTATGACAATTACTACAAACCAATGCGATATCCTGTATTGCAGTTTTTGTTTCTTTTGTCTCATTGAAAGATTTAAAATGGTGTGCTTCAATAAAACCTTTACAGGAAGATTCAATTTTATTGTAGATCATTCCGGATTATCTTGTTGTCAAAAAACCGTAACAATAAATCAACGAGTAGAATTTCAAGCAATATCTGCAAATGAAAAAAGCATTGACGACTTACTTGAATACATAATTACATTTCAGAATTTTCTTGCTCTTGCGCTTTATAAAAGCACTTATCCATTATCAATTTCGCTAAGCGGTGAAAGGCACAAAAAGGATTATGGAGATGGAGAAACATATAAAAAGACAATAAAACTATATTTTTCTTCACGAAACTTTAAAACCAATGAAAAGCCAAGGTTTGACTTTGAAATGATTTTTGACTATGGGAGAATTCAGAGTGATTTCCAACGAATAATTAAAAAATCGGTATTCAAAATATGAGTTACTTGAACTTGTCTTTGACTTAGTGTTTGAACAATTCTATATAAGTACTCAAGATATTATTGGTGTGTCCATTTTTAGAAGAAGTGGAATTTATTTAACCATCTTGCGAACCGGAGAGAAGATGAACACAAAAAAGCCAGCCACCAACATCGTGTATAAAATATTGCGGTTTTTGAACGGAAACTTACGCTTCAAAAACCGCAATTAAATATTCGATGTCCATTTTTTCAAGATTAACAACAGTAAAATTAATACAATATTCGTAAATGCAGCTTTTTTATAATGAAAAATTATTTTTATTCAGTTGATATATTGTCCTTTATCCACATGTAATAAATAAAATGATTTACGCAGATTTGTTATTTTGTATTTAAAAATGTTGTATATTTATGGCATAAATAAGACGTTTAGAAGCAACTATGGAATCAGAGGCAATGACTATTATAGACAAAGACGGGAAAATACTATTTTACAGTTTTGAAGACTTCTACAGGAGAATTGTTATTGGTAGTGACTGCTTTATTTGTGGTGCTTCACAGGACTCCAAGAAATTCAACAATGAGCATATTCTTCCAGACTGGTTATTGACTAAGTATAAATTACACAACAAAACAATAACATTAGCTAATGCTGCCCAGTTTCAATATGGACGTTATACTGTTCCTTGCTGTGAAGAATGTAATTCAGATCTGGGAAAGAATATTGAAATACCCGTAAGCAAATTACTAAAACTTTCCTATTCAGAAATTTGTCAAGCCATTACAACAGACCAATCTAACTTACATTTGCTCTTTAAATGGTTAATGCTAATCTTTTTCAAAACTCATTTGAAGGATACTGAATTCAATTGGAACCTCGATCCTAGAAAAGGAACTGGGAAAATAGGTGAAACATATGATTGGCAAGACATGCATCATATTCACTGCATGATTAGAAAAGATTATACTAATGCGATTGTTGACACAAATACAATTGGATCAATATTTATTGTGCCTGCGATTCAACATACTTCAATTGAACCATTTGACTTTACAGACAACACGGATGGCAAAACAATAATGATTAGACTCGATGAATTTTGTGTGATTTGTGTTCTAAATGATTCATGTGGAACATATAGTCTTTTTAAAGATGATATCGCTAAAATAAAAGGTGCATTGACACCCTTTCAACTAAGAGAAATATTTACGCATGTGGTTTATATAAACCTGAATTTAAAGGAAAGACCAGTCTATTATTCTCAATTTTCAGAAAATGCTGAATATCATATTAAGGCAAAAATTCCAGAGACTGCAGAACTTGTTCCTGAAGAAGAAAGACAAATAACACATGGCGAACTTCTATATCATTATTGCAAGGACATGATTGGACCAGTAGAAAACAAAAAGACCATTTTAAATGAAATAAAAATGGGAAAACGCAGATACTTATTAAACGACAGTGGAGAATTTATAAATCATAGTAAAGACTTATAATAGCAGCTGCCACATGCGTTAGCCGTAAGTTTACAACCAACAAAACGTTTATAATGAAAGACATAGTTTTTGTAAATGGCAATTTAATATTTAAATCAGGTAATCATCAAGTAAAAGAGTTGGTCGCCTATGCCAATGATAGATGGCGACAAATTGCAGAAGACATTCATGAAGGAGATTTAATAGTTACGAAAGATGACATATTAGTACCCTATAAAATCTATTGTGCAGCTTCAGAGGTTTTCACGTATGGAAATTTTATCAGTGGTATGCAAAGTCCACAGGATGTAATTGATATTTACAAACAAGAAATTGAGAATTTGGAGAAGCTCCAAACTCAAAATATAGATGATGAATTAGTTAATGTTTTAAACAGGCAGATTTATATTGGAGTAGTTGGTTCAATGGAGTTGTTTCTCTGTGATTTTCTTTATTGCATGGTTTTAGGAACTAGAAAGTATTTCAAAAAATTTTGCGAACAAGCATCTCGATCATTCAAGTTGAAGGAAGTTGCATCTAAGCAGTGGAGAGTTCAAGAGGCTGTAAAACGAACAATTTTAGAAACTAATTATCATAGAATTGATGAAGTAAGAAAACTTTACAATAAAGTTATTGAAGTTGATATTCCCAAATCAAATAAACTTGAAGAGTTAATAATGACAAGACATAGCCTTGTGCATCGAAATGGATTTCCAAGTGATAAATCAGAGTATATCAATGTAAACGATGCAATGATTAGTGAATTATTATCTGAGGTAGAAATTTTGATATCAACAATTATTAATGCTAAAAGAGTTGAAATTGAATTATGGCTTCCAACGATTAACTAAAAAACAGTGAAGAAAAACCTATGGCTAACGTTCATTAAAAAAAGATAAAAACAGAGACAAAGTATAAAAGGAATTTTTGCTGCATAAAGATTAAGAAAAATGAAAATTGCCAACCCTCAAAACAACACATTTGCAAGCCCCAATACACAAGCCGATACTTCAGCTTGCAAAAGAGTTGTTTTCTTTCCGACGTACCCAAGCCTACCCTCCACCCTTGAAAACTCGTTGACAAGAAATATGGAAAAGTGAAAAATAGCCGAAGCAAAAATTATATTTTAGCGAATTAATAAAAGGTGTTTGGGATTGTCCCCGTCTTCATTAAAATATTATCTATATATGAAAGGATTAAAAATAATAATAAATGACAAAGACGTGATAAATATCGCGTCAGATAGGGTTGCCAGTATCTTTATTAATATTGGAGAATCCCGTCAAAACAACTATATTCATATAGGAGGATTAGATTCAAAATCATATCACCTTACATGGTTAGAGAAAGAAATTAAAATTGGTGATAAGATAAAAGTAAAAGTAAGTGAAATAAACGAAATTACTCCTTTGAAAGAGAGAATTCCTTCTGACAGATCTGAATTAGTTAATAAATATCATATGCTCGAAAAAGAACTTAAAGAGCGAGGCTTAATCTGAAAAAATTATGATAGGATTAGTTATAAAACATAAGGGGAAAGAACACAAAATTAGAAAATCAAACACTATTGCTTCTATCGTATTATCATTGATTTCACATCGAAATGAATTGATCCTTGAAGGAGAAGATGTTGCTTTATTTATGACCATAAAAGATGATGTTGAATTTGAATTTGATGTTATAGATTTGGATAAAATAGAAATAACATCATCTGCAGAAGAAAATCATTTTCAATATGTAGATGAAGAATACTCCAAAATGATAGACGAAAGGCCTCCCCAATATGAATGGGATGAAAAGCTTACTGCATTTTATGAAATAAAAAATATCTTACTAGAAGAAGGACTTATCGTAGAATAAGTGTTGCGTTAGCAAGTGTAACAAGAAATTAGAAATACAACAAAATCGGTAATCACAGTGCAGCAATAATGGTAACAATAGTACAACAAAAATGGTAACAATGGTGCAGCAAAAACGGTAACAACAATACATCGTTTTTTATTAAATTAATTCCACCTTTGAGTCATAATTTTTAAATGCAAAGATATTATGACAGAGAAGGAAAAAAAATTATTAAACCGTTACATTATGCACGACACCATTCACAAGCTCTATCACGAGCAAAACAAATCAATGCGATGGATCGCCGATAATCTTGGTATAAACTTTAGAACAGTACAAAAGTATCTTGACATGGACTCAGGCGAGTTTCAAATACAAAAATTTTATTGTCGATCGTCTTAAATTGTTTCAGGATACACCTGCTGCACAGATGCATGACCGATTAAAAGAGCGCTATCCTTCATTACCTGACGTATCTGCAAAAACAGTTTACAATTACGTGATGAAGATCCGCCAAGAATATAACCTGCCAAAACTTAAACCTGCAAATGAACGCGAGTATGGACCTCTTCCCGACACTCCACCGGGAAAATATGCACAGGCCGACTTTGGTGAATACAAACTGCGCAAAGGCGATGGCTCAAGAATAAAAGTATACTTCTTTGCCATGATACTTGAATATAGCCGCCACAAGTTTATATGGTTCCGGGACAAACCGTGACAAATCGGCAAGCATCCAAAAACTCAGCGATCAGGTACAGGGCCAGTTCACGGATAAATCCGGTTCTGAGGTCTTCATTGCTAAGTTAAGAGAGCGTTATCCCCGTTATATACGCGACCAACTGACTGTTATGCTTAACTGCCTTGCAAAATATACACGGCAGGACTGCGATAAAGCACTTGATCTATGCCTGAGTAAAGGACTTTTCAGTGCTACCGACTTCAAATCGATACTCTCTCAGGTTACTCCTATTATTGAAATCAATGAAGAGGTGGAGATTAAACCACTTGGAACACCGCAAACCAAGTTAATGGTTAATATCAAGCCAAACAGATCAGACATTGATGTGTATCAAAACCTTTTTAAAAACAATTGATATGACAGCAGATAAAACAACTGCCATACGAGGATACGCAAAGAGGTTAAGGCTATCGGGATTGACTCTCAATGCTCAGGATATCCTGCTCAAAGCACAACAGGAATCACCAAGTTATGATGATTTTCTTAGCCATATACTGGAGATGGAAATAAAGGGACGTGAAGAAAGGCAGAAACTTTTACGCTTAAAGGCAGCCAAACTTCCGTTGGTACATAATCTGGATCTATATGACAGAAGTATATCCAACGGTCTGAGTACAACTCAGCTAAATCAGCTCAGGGAGCTGCATTGGATTGATGAAAGCTATAATCTTATGCTCACCGGACCTTGCGGTGTAGGTAAAACCTTTATTGCTGCCGGTCTTTGTGCAGATGCCATTGATAAGGGATATAAAGCCTACTTCAGGAGCATGGATGAAATACTAACCACATTGAAACTGAAAGATATAGTTGCCGGTGCAAAAAAGGATTATAAAAATATTACCACTGCAGATGTTATAGTTATAGATGATCTGATGAATATACCTGTTAGCCGTGATGACGGAAGCCTTCTCTTTGTTTTTATAAACAGCATATATGAATCTACCTCTCTTATAATCACAACAAACAAATCACCTGCAGAATGGGCACGTTCGCTTGACGACGAGGTGCTGGCAACGGCACTACTGGACAGGATTTTATATAAATGTGAGCTCTTGCAGCTGTCCGGAAACAGTTATCGTATGACTAACAGGAAAACTATTTTTAAAAAAGAACAGAAAAGAGAAAGTGAACAAAAAACTAAAATATAGAATGAGAATATTAACGAATAAATTATCTTTGCAACTGATGCACTATTGTTACTAAAAATGCTGCATTATTGTTACCGAAAGTGTTGCAGTGTTGTTACCAAAAACGCTGCACGCGAAATTACCGAAAATGCTGCATTCTTATTTACCGTTTACAGCAAGGTAGAGAGTATAAGAAAACATTGCTTTTCATAGTAAATAATCGAGATAGCCGATGAACTCGGAATAAGTTTTTGTATATTAAATAAATGAGAGTATTGAGGTTGGAAAGTAGACATTTAAAAACTCAGTGCGGAATAAAAAGAAAATAGCCTTTTCTTATTTAATAGTACTAAAAATCGAAAACATTTTACAGAGAAATAAAATAACCTTCATGTTATAGAAAGACTTTTGAAAGAAAAGGAATTGATCCTGAAACACATCCGTGATCTCTCTGATGAAAGTGTGGAGGAACAATGGAGTGAAAACAATTACTGCCAATACTTTTGCGGGGAACAAGAGTTTCGGCCTTGCGTACCCTGTGAAGCATCGGAGCCGGTTCATTTTCGCCATCGCCCCGGCATTTCCTGTTCTTGAGCAATTGCCGTCAACGACAAGCTCATTGTCAAAAAGATGATTGCTGCTTTGGCCTCAAACTCGGCCGGAAATTTTCCTTTGTTGCTTTTATATGGCCGCTAAATTAGTTATTATTTTCTGTTTTCCCGGCTATGGTTTTTTGCACGATTTTTTCAAGCATTGCCACAGCAGCAGCTACTGCAACAGAGATAAACGTAAGTGCGATGCACATGGCAAGAAAACCGGCAGGGTCGTCTTCTTTATTGTGAAATATCCTTATATATAGTCCGCCCATTGCAATTAGAATGCTTAATACAATTGCGCAATATTTTATACTTCTTAAAGTCCTTACTGAGGTTGGTGAAAACAGTTTATTTTGGTTGATATAGCCGAGTAATTTGAATGCTTTGTACAGCGCAACAAAAAAAGCGATGGATGAGGCATATCCATACAAGATGAACGGGTCGAAATAAATGCTGAACAGGTCTAAGTTCTGTGCCCTTCCTTCGGTCAATGGAAACCGAATCATCAGGTAAAGGGTAGCGATACCGATAAGCACGATAACTACCTGAAGGAATAGTAAGAGGATTCTTTTCATGATGATTTAATGAATATGAATTATGCATACCGGGGTTGTTTTATTTTATCCGGCCTTTTAAAAATTGGCGGCGCAAATCTTCATCGAATTTTTCTATGGCATACCGCAGCATCGTTCTGGGCATTTCGGCATAATGTTTCAGCAAAAAAGCCATTTCGGCTTCTCTGTCCCTTTTCCCAACTTCTCTGAGCATCCATCCCACAGCCTTATGAATCAAGTCGTGATGATGATGCAGCAATATTTCGGAAATTTTGAACGTGTGGTGGAACTCGCCGCGACGAATAAAATACAACGTGGCAATAAGTGATGCTGTGCTTTTTCCTTACAAGCCTGTTCGTTTAATTCGTCAATTATGCTTTGCGTTAAATTTGTTTTATTCATTGAATTTGCTGCTTCCCATTTCTCCGGAACACTTTTGGTCATTTCGTAATTGATTTTTCTCTCTCTCTTCTAAGCGCCCCGGCATTTCCTGTTCTTGAGCAATTGTCGTCAACGACAAGCTCATTGTCAAAAAAATAAGAACTACCATAGTCTCAAACTCGGCCGGAAATTTTCCTTTATTACTTTCATATGGCCGCTAAATTAGTCATTATTTTTTTTTGTTTTTCTTTCAATCTCGTTAAGTTCTTTTATTAAAAGTCTTTTTGTATTGGTAATGCTATCCTTTTTTAAAGGGACGCCTAAAATCAATATTGTATTGGTGACTTTGTTAATTCCATTTTTATACTGTATACTTTTTATTTCAATTTGATCGGAAGGATAACATAAGAAACCAAACTTAAAATCAGTTTTACTGAATGATGAGTAAGCCATGATTTGATGCAAGTCATGCCTATATTCTTTTTTTAGCACTTCACTTTGATCAAACTTATTGTATAGATTTGATTTATATTTGGCATCAATAAAAACCAAGACATTTTCTTTCTGAAAAATAGCATCCGGTTCTATGTGCTTTAGTTCCCATGCGTAATGCTTTGAAGACCTAGAATGAAACTTGAAGTTCGTATACAGTCGTCCACCAGTTTCCTTTACTGCTTCTTTAAAAATGTATTGGACAAATTTTTCGAAAACATCTGAAAAATCAACACGCCAAGCTGTACTGTCTACAAGGTTAAAGTTTAGGATTTTATTTGCTTGTTCCTTACAAGTTTTTACAGTCGGACTATCTGAAAACCGGATTATAATTCTATTAGTTGCTTTTGGTTTGTGATGATACAAACGTTCTTCAAGAAACGATAATCTATTTCTTACTGTGTTTTTAATTCTTTGAGGAGTGTTCGCTGAAAGAATTTCCTTTTTGCAAATGTCAAACACATACCTGATTTCAGCATATTCGCTATGAAATTCGCTTAAAATATTCGTCCTTACCGGAAACTTTAACCGGTTTTCCACCTTGTATTCATTGTTGATATATTTTGTCCAATTGATTTGGCCAGTTGGCTGACTTGAGACTTTTTCAACGTTGTCAAATTTTTGCCACGGTCTCATGGTTAGTTTTTCAAGAGATTCAATAAATTTTATAGCTTCCAAATACAACGGAGGTCTAAAGTTTCTACCTGATGCTAGTGGTAAACTATCAGTGATCTCTGGGCTTATTTCTGTACCAAGTAGATCTAGAATTTCAATATAATCCTCAAATCTGTCATGCCCGGTAAACCTGGGCATAACAACAAAATCACCAATTTGTTTCCCGGTGTCGGGAGCTCGCAGCGGAATAGAGCCAATAAAACCAGAAGAACGAAATGTGAGTGTCGTATTTTGGTCCGTTCCCAAAATGTAGGGTTGAACACCAAGGAATTTAAATTGCACTGAATTGTAATCAATGAATTTTTGAAGGTATTGTCCTATAATTCTTTTGTCAGCTGACTTGAACCATTTTTTTTGTAATGCAATTCCACTTAACTGTTTGGATTGTTCAGTTAAGCAAGGTATTTCATAAAAAACATCTAATGGTTTTGTCATTCGAAAAGTGAAAGATTTATTCTAGTGGAGAAGTAGTTATTGAACTCTTCTTTTGCGTTTCTTAATAGTCCTTCTTGTAAATACTCTTTAATTAAAGGGAGTATTTCGTAACGAATACGATTTTTCATTTCGTCTTCAGAGTCAGCAATAAAATAACCTTGTCCAGGTTGTAATGTCAACTCTTCGCTTGAGGCATACCAATCAAATATTTCTTGAATTTTAGTAAAGTCTTCTTTGAAAAACTGTTTTGAATTTATGGCCTTTGGTTTAAGCGTATACCAGGCAAAACGTCTTCTTAGAGCAAAATCCACCACGGCTAAACTTCTGTCGGCTGTGTTCATAGTTGCTATGACGAAAAAGTTATCGGGTAGTTTTTTCACCTTGAAGTTGGGAAAAATTTCGATGTCAACATTTGAAATATCCATTTTATGTTCGAATAGGTAAAATATTGGTCCTAATACATTTGAAAGATTAGCTCTATTTATTTCATCAATAATTAAAATGACTTTTTCGGTGTTATGT
>DFUT01000032.1 GCA_002381125.1 Bacteroidales bacterium UBA4179
AAATAATAGATTGAACCGGTTAATTATAATTAAAACAATATGAAACTTTCTCAATTTAGATTTGATCTTCCTGAGGAGCTGATAGCTAAATATCCTGCTGTTCATCGTGATGAATCGCGACTGATGGTCGTGCACAGGGAATCGGATGAACTCGAACATATAATCTTCAAAGATATATTGGATTATTTTGAAGAAAAGGATTTTTTTATTTTTAACGATACAAAAGTTTTTCCGGCAAGATTGTTTGGATACAAAGAAAAAACGGGCGCAGAGATCGAAGTGTTTCTGTTGCGAGAACTTAATCCCGATCAGCATCTATGGGATGTTATGGTAAATCCTGCACGAAAAATACGTATCGGAAACAAGTTGTTTTTTGGTGAAAACGAAGAATTGGTTGCCGAAGTGATTGACAATACTACCTCGCGAGGGCGTACAATTCGATTTTTGTACGACGGCCCATACGAGGAGTTTAAAGAACTGCTTTTTTTGGTTGGCGAAACGCCAATTCCGGAATATATGGGACGACGAGCAGAACCTCTAGACAAAGAGCGTTATCAAACCATTTTTGCCGCCAATGAGGGTGCTGTGGTGGCACCTGCTGCCGGATTGCATTTCAGTCGCGAATTGATGAAGCGGATGGAGATAAAAGGAGTCGATTATGGATTTCTCACCCTGCATTGCGGATTGGGAGTTTATCGTGATATCGAAGTGGAAGATCTTACGAAACATAAAATCGATTCCGAACAAATGGTTATTCCCGAAGAATTGTGCGAAAGAGTTAATCCGGCATACGAAGAGGGGCATCGTATATGCGTCGTAGGTGCTTCTACCATGAGAGCTGTTGAAACGGGGGTAAGTACCGACGGACTTTTAAAACCAAGAGAGGGGTGGACCAACAAATTTATTTTCCCTCCTTATGAGTTTACTTTTCCTTCGGCATTTGTTTCCAATTTTCAGCTTCCTTGTTCCACTTTATTGATGACGGCATGTGCTTTTGGCGGTTACGAAAAGATAATGAATGCTTATGAAGTGGCCGTTAAAGAAAAATACCGTTTCGGGGCATATGGCGATGCCGTGCTTATTATTGACTGATGAAGTGTTGTGATGAAATGTCGCATCGGGTATTTTTGGGATTAGGATCGAATTTAGGCGATAAGGAAAAAAATATAAACGATGCGTATGCGAAGATAGAAGAGCGGATTGGGAAAATCGTTTCCAAGTCCGCTTTTTATGTTACGTCGCCCGAGGGATTTGCGTCGGAAAACAGCTTTGTGAACGTTGTGTGCGAAGTGGTTTCGAAAGTGTCGGTCAATGATGTATTCGTAATTACGCAAACCATTGAAAAACAGTTGGGAAGAACAGAAAAAAGTGAGAATGGCAAGTATGCCGACAGACCAATCGATATCGATATCCTGATGATTGATGATCTGATTATCGATAGGCCGGAGTTGACGGTTCCTCATCCCCGCATGCATCTTCGCGAGTTTGTGCTGCTTCCTTTTTCCGAAATTGCTCCCGATATGCTTCACCCGGTTTTGAAGCAAACCGTGGGAGAACTGCTTGAACGATTGCATAAATGAAATCATTCAGCAATCGCCGATAAATTAATGCTTTCATTCATTTGAATAATGAAAAAAAATTGCCATTTTTGTAAAGGCGATGGATATATTTTCAAGCAAGATCTATTAATTTTTTTTAAATCTATTATGTGATGTCACTTTTCGGTCCCCGATACCCCTATAATTTGGGATATGCATTAAGCGGAGGTGGTGCAAAAGGATTTGCTCACCTTGGAGCGCTTAAGATGTTGGATAAATGCGGGCTTGAGCCCGATATTATTGTGGGAACCAGTGCCGGCTCGTTGGCGGGCGTTTTTTATGCCGACGGGTACTCTCCCGACGAAATAGCCGAACTTTTTAAGGGTAAAGAATTTAGGCAGTTTATTGAATTTACGAAGCCTACGGCCGGTTTTTTCAAAACGACGGGGTTGCAATCGTTTTTAAAAAATAATCTGCGTGCAAAATCGTTTGAAGAACTTAAAATTCCGTTTATTGCCGTAGCTACCGATTGGAATAGGGCTCGTGCAGTGACTTTCTCGCATGGTGATTTTTTGATCGATGCAGTGGTTGCCTCGTGTTCCATTCCTATTATTTTTTATCCACAAGTGATTAACGATGTTCCTTATGTGGATGGGGGGCTTCTGAAGAACTTTCCTGTGTCGATAATTCGCAATAAATGCAAGTATGTGGTAGGAGTGAATGTTTCTTTAATGATTCCTCCTCCTGAAAAAATAAATCTAAAAAACATGATTGAAAGAACGTTTAATTTGATGGCTAATTCCAATACGCTTATCGATAGACAATTATGCGATATTCTTATTGAGACCGAAGGAATTGAGAAATATTCCATGTTCGATTTAAATCATTCCAATGAAATGATAGCGCTTGGCGCTTCGTGTGCATCACAAAAAATAATGGAGAGAGGAGTACAAGAGATCGTGAATAGATGTGTATCATTAAAGAAAAAAAATCATGCAAAAAAATAAAATATTTGTATATCAGATTCTTACCCGATTGTTTGGTAACAAAAATTCAAGGAATAAACCTCATGGAACGATTGAAGAAAATGGGTCGGGTAAATTTAACGATATCACCGACATAGTGCTCAACGAACTGAAAGAAGCGGGTTATACCCATGTTTGGTATATTGGGGCGCTTGCCCATGCTTCTGCCACCGATTATACCGAATACGGTATTCCGCGGCAATTTCCCGAGATTGTGAAAGGGAAAGCGGGCTCGCCCTATGCAATAAGGGATTGTTACGATGTGGATCCGGATTTGGCGGTAAATGTGAAGAAAAGAATGCAGGAATTTGAAGAATTGATTGCGCGTACGCATAATGCCGGTTTGAATGTTCTCATAGATTTTGTGCCCAATCATGTGGCGAGAAATTACCGGTCGATTGCCAAACCGAAACATGTGGAAGAATTCGGCGAGAAAGACGATACGTCGGTTGTTTTTGCGCCACATAACAATTTTTATTATTTGCCCGGACAACCATTGGATTTGCAATTTTTGAGAGACAAAGGCATTGAGGTCAACTACGTTGAAAATCCCGCAAAAGCTACCGGGAACGATTGTTTTACCAACAAACCGAGCGAATACGACTGGTATGATACGGTAAAATTAAATTACGGAGTGGATTATTTGAACGAACGCAGGAGATATTTTGACCCTATTCCCAATACATGGAAAAAGATGAGAAATATTCTGTTTTTTTGGGCGGCAAAAGATATCGACGGGTTTCGATGCGATATGGCAGAAATGGTTCCCTTGGAGTTTTGGAAATGGGTGATTCCTCAAATTAAGGCGCAATTTCCGGATATTATTTTCTTTGCCGAGATTTATAATCCTTCCGTGTATCGCGATTTCTTGGCCGACAATACTTTCGATTATTTGTACGATAAAGTGGGGCTTTATGATGTGTTGCGCGACGTGGCCTGTGGTTATCGCCCTTCTTCCGATATCACGTTTATATTGAATGCAGTGGGCGATATACAACATCGCATGATCAATTTCATGGAAAATCATGATGAACAGCGTATTGCATCTGATTTTTTTCTAAAAAGCGGAGAGAAAGGAAAAGCCGCAATGATTGTTACGGCTTGTATAAACGTAAATCCGGTGATGATTTATTTTGGACAGGAACTGGGCGAGAGGGGCATGGATGAAGAGGGATTTAGCGGGAAAGATGGCCGCACTTCGATATTCGATTACTGGTCGGTGGACACGGTGAGACGATGGAACAACAACGGTAAATGGAATGAAGAGCTGCTTACCGAAGAAGAAATAAGATTGCGAAAATTTTATCATAAGCTCATTCGGTTGTGTAATCGGGAAAAGGCATTACGCGAAGGGCTTTTTTACGATTTAATGTATGCCAATTACGAAAATCCGAATTTCAATTCCATGAAACAATATGCTTTCGTTCGCGGCGATTACAAGGATTTTCTGTTGGTTATCGGCAATTTCTCAGATGAAGAGGAAGAAGTTACGGTTTGGATTCCCGATCATGCGTATGATTTTTTTAAAGTAAACCAACATGAAAGGGCAATTGCCGTGCCTCTTCTTGCAGAAGAAAAATTTCCGATCGACTTTTCTCGTACAAATCCTTTAAAAGTAAAGATAAAAGCAAATGACGGAGAGATTTATAAAATTTCTTTTTTGTAAAAATCTTTTATTGATGTTAGTTTTTGTACTTTTGCATCAGTGATTGTCGATGTGGATGAAAAAAATAATTATCGAATAAGTTTAATTAATTATTGATCAATAGAATAATAAAAATGCAAGAGAGACCTTTTAAAATTTTTTCAGGCTCAAAATCGCGTTATTTTGCAGAAAAAGTATGCGATAGCTTAAAATGCCCGCTTGGCAATATGATTATTGAACACTTTGCCGATGGGGAATTTGCCGTATCGTACGAAGAATCCATTCGAGGTAAACAAGTTTTTTTGATTCAATCTACTTTTCCGAATTCGGATAATTTGATGGAATTGCTGCTGATGATTGATGCGGCAAAACGCGCTTCGGCCAAATCTATCGTAGCTGTGATTCCCTATTTTGGGTGGGCGCGTCAAGACCGAAAAGATAAACCGCGGATTAGCATTGGTGCTAAATTGATTGCGGATTTGCTTAGTGTTGCCGGGATTAACCGGTTGATAACAATGGATTTGCACGCCGACCAAATTCAGGGATTTTTTGATGTTCCGGTGGATCATTTATATGCTTCGGGAGTTTTTATTGAGTATATCAAAGGGCTAAAGCTCGAAAATTTGGTTATTGCCGCTCCCGATGTGGGTGGAACAAAAAGAGCCAGTGTTTATGCCAAATTTTTTGGCTGTCCTATGGTTATCTGCTATAAGGCGCGAAAAAAAGCCAACATAATTTCGGATATGGAGGTGGTTGGAGATGTAAAAGGGATGGATGTTGTGTTGATAGACGATATCGTGGATACAGCCGGAACCATTACCAGAGCAGCCGATAGTATGATTCTGAAAGGAGCAAAATCGGTACGTGCGGTTGCCAGTCATGCCGTAATGTCCGATCCTGCTTCGGAACGAGTGGATCGATCGGCTTTGACCGAAATTGTGTTTACCGATAGCATACCTTACCCAAACAAATCGGAGAAAGTGAAAATACTTTCTGTGTCCGAAATGTTTGCCAATGCGATTCAACGCGTTTGCAACAATGAGTCTATTAGCTCATTGTATCTCATTTAAGATTACACGATTGTATAAAAAATTATCAATCACGCAAATAGGCAAAATAATATTTGCCTATTTTTTTTGACAGCAACTCGGGATTTAGCATATCGGAAGCGAGCGAAATGTCTTTAATGGAGCCGTCGTTATATAATATATCGATGCTTTCTTCCTCTTGGCTATACATGTTGGTAGCAATTACATCGTGCGAAATAAGGTAACGGGCTTCGTGTTCCGATAAGTTGTACTTGCGTTCGTATTTTTTTACAAACTGTTTTATTCGTGAGGCGCTTTGTTTTTTGGGTGTGATTTCTATTTTGAACAACTTGCGGTTGACCATGCCGTTGCTGAGCAGCGAAAGTACTTTATCGGGATGAGACGTCCATACTTTTAAAGCAGACCATATATCGCTATCGTCAAGATTGACAAAGTGTTGCAATGCTTCTCCATTGTTTTCGAAATCGGCAAGCGTGGCGTCTTTTTCCAGAAAATAGGAGAGGGAAGGGGAGGCAAAAAGTTTTTCTCCCTGTGAAGCAAGTTCTTTTGCCCGAGTAAGGGTGTTGATGAGCATCTTTTCGGCTGCAACCGCCGTTTTGTGCAGATAAACCTGCCAGTACATCAATCGGCGCGACAAAAGAAAATTCTCGATCGAATAAATGCCTTTTGAGTCGATAACCAAACGATCGTTGCGAACGTCCATCATTTTTATGATACGTGCCGAACCGATATTGCCTTCGTTTACGCCGGTAAAAAAACTGTCGCGGCGCAAATAATCCAATCGGTCTACATCCAGTTGTCCGCTAACCAATTGGTGAAGAAAATGTTTGGGGTAGGTGTCGGTGAATATCTCGATAGCGGTTTGCAGTTTGCCGTTCCATTCCTCGTTTAATTGTTGCATCAAGAGCAAAGAAATTTCTTCATGATGAATGTTTTTCACGAGGGTGTATTCCAATATATGGGAAAACGGGCCGTGACCCACGTCGTGCAAAAGTATAGCGGCCAGCGCCCCGTCGTATTCGTCATCCGATATATCGTGACCTTTTTCTTTGAGGCTTTTCAATGCCTCGTTCATCAGATACATTGCTCCGATGGAATGATGAAAACGCGTGTGTTGTGCGCCGGGATATACAAAAGAGGTTACCCCCAACTGCCGAATGCGGTTTAGGCGTTGCAGATAGGGATGTTGAATGATGTCGTAGATAAATTCGTTAGGTATATTGATAAATCCGAATACCGGGTCGTTGATGACTCGTCGTTTAGAAGACATAGTAAAGTTTTAAAAACCTGATGGGGGTTATTTATCCAAATATTTAGCTAGCATAATGCTCATTTGCTGCTGTAATTTTTTTGCTTCTTCGCATGCAGCATTGGCAAAATCTTCGGTGGAGTCGGCATATAGAATGGCGCGCGATGAATTGACCAGTAATCCGCACCGGTTGTTCATGCCATATTTGCACACTTCTTCCAACGACCCTCCTTGGGCTCCGATGCCCGGAACAAGCAGAAAATGATGAGGAACGATTTTGCGAACATCTTCAAACAAGCGGCCTTGAGTGGCGCCCACGACATACATCATTTGTTCGTTCGAAGCCCATGTTTGGGAAATGCGAAGCACTTTTTCAAACAGCCGTTCGCCGTTGCGGTCTTCCGTAAGTTGAAAATCGTGCGCACCTTTGTTGGAGGTCAATGCCAATAGAATGACATGATTTTGCGGGTAAAGGAAAAAAGGCTTCACACTGTCTTCGCCCATATAGGGCGAAACGGTTACGGCATCCACTTTTATTGCATCGAAGTAAAAGCGGGCATACATTTCTGCGGTGTTCCCGATGTCGCATCGTTTTGCATCGGCAATAATAAATTGATCGGGATAACGTTGTTTGATGTAGGCTACCGTTTTTTCGAAGGCAATCCAGCCTTTTTGACCCGCTGCCTCGTAAAAAGCAATATTGGGTTTGTATGCTACGCAATAAGGTGCTGTTGCATCGATAATGCTTTTGTTGAATGCATATATAGGATCATCGTTATCTAGCAGATACTCGGGGATTTTTTCCAAATCGGTATCCAATCCTACACATAGGAATGATTGTTTTTTCTGAATCTGTTGAAAAAGGTGTTGTGTATTCATTTTATATTTATATCTCTGCTTCTTTCATTCGTTCTGCATTTTCGCTGATGATCAATTGATCGATCATCGGTTGGATATCTCCATCCATAAACGCAGATAAATTATAGAGTGTGAAATTGATTCGATGGTCGGTAACTCGCCCTTGCGGATAATTGTATGTACGAATTTTTGCTGATCGATCGCCTGTAGAAACCATTGTCTTGCGGCGGGTTGCCATTTCTTCGCGCCGTTTTGTAAGTTCCATATCGTATAGTTTTGTTCGAAGCATTTGCATGGCAATTTCCCGATTTTGCAGTTGGGTACGTGCTTGTTGCGATACCACTACGATTCCTGTGGGTTTGTGTGTGAGCTGCACTTTTGTTTCCACTTTATTTACATTTTGACCTCCTGCGCCGCTCGACCTTGCCGTATGAAATTCGATATCGGACGGATTGAGTTCAACATCCAATTCCTCTGCTTCCGGAAGAACGGCAACCGTAGCTGCAGAAGTGTGTATGCGTCCTTGTGTTTCGGTAACCGGAACACGTTGTACCCGATGTACGCCCGATTCGTATTTCAATGTTCCATATACATTTTCACCCGTAACCGTAAAAATAATTTCTTTAAAGCCTCCGGCTGTTCCTTCCGTAAATCCGGTCACTTCGGTTTTCCAGCCTTTGTTTTCGCAAAAACGGGTGTACATTTTATACAAGTCGCCGGCAAAAATAGCGGCCTCATCACCACCTGTACCTGCCCGAATTTCCATGACTACATTTTTTGCATCGTCGGGATCACCCGGAAGTAGCAAGATTTTAATTTTCTCCTCCAACAAGGGAAGTTTTTCGAGGTGTGTAGACAATTCTTCGTTTGCCAGTTGCCTGAGATCGGCATCTGTTTCATTTTCTAAGATATTTTTGGCTTCTTGGATTGCATCGAGTGTGTTTTTATATTCGTTTCGTGCTTCTACAATCTTTTCTAAGTCGCTATATTCTTTGTTGAGTTTCACAAAACGTTTCATGTCCGATATCACATCGGGGTCGGTAATTAATGTTGAAACCTCCTCAAAACGAGCAACTAAATGTTCTAATTTATCTAACAATGAATTTTCTGCCATATGTTCGACTCAAAATGATTTTTGTTTGATTCCCTTATCAGGCGGTGCCATTAGCTATACATGAATTTTCCAAATTCGCTTTCTATGATCAACTCTTTTTTCTCCGATTTTTCCACATATCCTACAATTTGCGCATCCACGTTAAACGACCGGGAAATTTCGATAATACGCTGAGCATAAGCCTCTGGAAGATAGATTTCCATTCGATGCCCCATATTGAAAACCTTGTACATTTCTTCCCAATCCGTTTCTGATTGTTGTTGGATAAGAGAAAAGAGAGGCGGGATAGGGAAAAGATTATTTTTGACAACCCTGAGTCCTTCATCTAAGAAGTGTAAGATTTTTGTTTGACCACCACCCGTACAATGAACCATTCCATGAATATTGTTTCGTAATTCTTTGAAAACCAGCGATATAATAGGGGAGTATGTGCGGGTAGGGGACAGCAACAGTTTACCGACATTAATACCCGGAATTACACTTTCATCCGTCAATTTCAATTTACCCGCATAGACAAGCGATGAAGGCATGCCGGGATCGTAACTTTCGGGATATTTTTGAGCGAGATAGTTGGAAAATACATCGTGTCGAGCCGACGTCAGACCATTGCTGCCTATGCCACTGTTGTATTCTTTCTCGTAAGTTGCTTGTCCATAAGATGATAATCCTACGATAACATCGCCGGCACGAATATTTGCGTTATCGATAACATCGGAACGTTTCATGCGGCAAGTGACGGTACTGTCGACAATAATTGTTCGAACCAGATCGCCAACATCTGCCGTTTCGCCACCTGTAGGATAAATACGTACACCCAACGATGATAATTCTTCGCACAATTCGTTTGTTCCGTTTATGATAGCCGATATTACTTCGCCGGGAATGAGGTTTTTGTTTCTCCCGATAGTCGACGACAATAAAATATTGTCATCGGCTCCCACGCATAGTAAGTCATCAACGTTCATGATCACGGCATCTTGAGCTATTCCTTTCCATACGGAAAGATCGCCTGTTTCGCGCCAATAAACGTAAGCGAGAGATGATTTTGTTCCGGCGCCATCTGCATGCATGATATTGCAATAAGACGTATCTGCACCTAAAATATCGGGAATTATTTTGCAAAAAGCTTTTGGAAAAATTCCTTTATCCAAATTTTTAATCGCATTATGTACATCTTCTTTTGAAGCTGAAACACCGCGTAAATTATAACGTTGGCTTGTCATTTTTTACGAAAAGTTTTTCTGTTTTTAAAATTCACTATGATGGAAGATTCCTGTACAAAGATACTATTTTAAATCATTCATTTTTATTTTGCTTTATGTTAATCTTGTTTTTAATACGTGTAAAAACAATATAAAGACCATTATGTTTAATTGTAATCTGAGCTTTTATTTTCTTACCAATAACTTACCCTCTACTGCGTAACAATAAAGTAAAAAATAATTTCCCCCTGCAACACTTATCGGAAGTATTACAGGGGGAAAAATTAGTAAACTAAATTTATTGGTTGATATTCAATTCAGCTTCCACCTCTTGAAGTTCTTTTGATTTATCGACACCCAGCAAGCTCAAATTGTAATATACGTTTCGTAATTTCAATAAGGCAGAATTTATTTCGGATTCACCGGCGTTACGCGCTCTCAACAATTCTGTATATTCTTCTAATAATGGCAACGCTTTCTGATAAAATTCCAACGTTTTTTTATCGTTTTCAATCTGCTGTTGCCGGTCTGTCATGGTTGCCGTTTTCTCTTTCAAATCCTGTGCCTGAAGAATGTAATTTACAGCCAGCCCTTCCAATGCTCTTTCACAATTCGGATCTTGAGCTAATGCTTTATTGTATTCGGCTTCAGCATCGGCATAATTTTTCCTTTCCACCAGCAAAGCTGCTTTCACACTGTTCAGATCACAGGCATTCGACGGATCATTGGCAATGGCTTTGTCCAAATATTCCATTGCTTTTTCGTGATCGCCCTGGCGAATGTATATATTGATCAGATTAGGAATAAAATATTTGCTTTCAGGAAATTTTTCAGCTCCTACGTAAAGTATTTCCATAAATTTGGTAGAATCTCCTACTTGAAGATACTCACTTGCCAACAACTCGTATAAGTCGCTCTCTCTATAAGCACTATTTTCGATGAAGGGTTGTTCTTCGACAGCTCTTTGGATAAGTTCTATTGCCCTCTCGTGATCATCGGCCTGAATAGCCGTAATGATGGCATAATATTTAATAATCTGATAGGTACTATCCAATACAAATTCATCTTTATTTTCTTCGAACATTGGCAGATTGGGTATTGTCCAATATATTTCGAAACATTCCGAAGCTTTGGCATAATTTTTTTGATCGTTAAAATACACGCCTGCATTGATATAATAAGGCTGGTTGGCTTTTAAAATAGATGCAATATCTTTTCTTACCTTGTTTCGCACTTTGCCTTTCTCATCGGGTATCTGTCCGAGCGAATCGGCTTTTACATAGGGATAGTAAGATTCCAGCAATCCCTCGTACATCACTTTTTCATTTGACGGTTTATCGAGCATTTGGTTCATTCTTTCGTTATCGAATGCTTTGTTCCCAATATCGCCGTAAAGTTTCCATGTTTCCGGATCATTGGCGGTTTCAGGGTGATTAATAGCCTGTTTAATCAACGTTCGTGCTTCTTCTAAATTGTTACTGTCAAGAGCACGTTTAGCATCTTTCAAAACTTTTTTTTGAGCGAACATTGTGCCCGCTGAAAAAACCGTTATCAAGGTAAAAAAAAGAAATTTCTTCATTTTTATTTGTTTTTTAATCATTAATTAATTTTTTTTGCAATTTCCATGCTAATGCTGAGCGTTATTCTGCTTGTTCAATACTATTTTCTACGTCGCCATCATCATTTAATTCATTCGTTTCGCTGTCTTCCAGATCTTCCGAATTTACTTTGCAAACAGACGCAATTTCATCGTTTCGTTTATCTAAATTGATGAGACGAACCCCTTGCGTTGCTCTTCCCATGATGCGAATATCGGAAATTTTTACGCGTATTGCAATCCCAGACTTGTTAATTATCATTAAATTGTTATCGTCTGTTACACTTTTCACAGCTACCAATTTGCCTGTTTTTTCTGTAATATTCAGAGTTTTAATCCCTTTTCCCCCTCTTCTCGTGACGCGATATACCGGCTCTCCATCTTCATCGTTCAAGTATGTTCGTTTTCCGTATCCTTGTTCCGAAACAACCAATATTGTGTTTTTCGAATCAGGATTCATGCAAATCATCCCGATAACATAGTCTTCTCCATCTTCATCGAGTGTCATTCCTTTCACGCCGGTAGCCGTACGTCCCATTGGACGGACATCCGATTCGTGAAATCGAATGGCGCGCCCATTTCTGTTTGCCAATATGACATCTTTATTCCCATCGGTTAAACGTACCGATATTACTTGATCGTCCTCTCTTAGAGTAATGGCATTTACACCGTTTTGACGTGGACGCGAATAAGCTTCCAGCAATGTTTTTTTCACTATCCCATTTTTAGTGCAGAAAAGGAGATAATGCGAATTGATATACGCTTCATCATCCAATGTAGGCACACGGACAAAAGCCGTCACGGCATCATCGGGATCGATATTCAACAAATTTTGTATGGCTCTTCCTTTAGAGGTTCTGGTGCCCTCGGGAATTTCGTATACACGCAGCCAATAGCATTTCCCTTTCTGTGTGAAGAAAAGCATGTAGTTATGGTTGGTAGCGGGGTAAATAAATTCAACAAAATCTTCGTCACGTGTTTCGGAACCTTTAGATCCTACCCCACCCCTATTTTGTGTGCGAAACTCCGACAAAGGCGTACGTTTGATATAACCCATATGCGAAATGGTGATGATCATTTCGTCATCGGCATAAAAGTCTTCAGGATTTAATTCTTCTGATGCATAAATAATTTCAGAACGGCGCTCGTCGCCATATTTGTCTCTTATTTCAATCAGTTCGTCTTTGATGACTTGCATGCATAAGTCGTCATTGTTTAGAATTTCCTTGAAGTATTCGATTTGTTTTTTAATCTCTCCATATTCGGTGCGAAGCTTATCCTGTTCCAACCCCGTTAACTGTCGCAGACGCATTTCCACTATTGCACGAGACTGAACTTCAGAGAGTTGAAAGCGATTTATCAATCGCTCCATAGCCTCTTTCGGGTTACTTGAACTACGGATAATGGCAATTACTTCGTCGATATTGTCGGATGCAACGATTAAACCTTCCAGAATATGTGCTCTTTCTTCCGCTTTATTGAGGTCGAATTTTGTTCTTCTAATCACCACTTCATGTCGATGTTCCACAAACTGCTCAATCATATCTTTCAGGTTGAGCATTTGGGGGCGTCCTTTTACCAATGCAATATTGTTTACATTGAACGACGATTGTAAAGCGGTGAGTTTATAAAGTTTGTTTAACACAACATTGGCATTGGCATCGCGTTTTATATCGATCACGATACGCATTCCTTGACGATCGCTTTCATCGTTGATATTCGAGATTCCTTCGATCTTTTTATCCGTGACCAAATCGGCAATGTGCTTAATCAAGTCGGCTTTGTTCACCATATAGGGGATTTCCGTAATAATGATCTGATCGTGTGTTTTATCGGTTTCAATTTCGGCTTTTCCGCGTATTACGATTCGTCCTCTTCCCGTTTCAAAAGCCTCTTTCACACCTTCGTATCCATATATGTATCCACCTGTGGGGAAATCGGGTGCTTTGACATATTGCATAAGGCCTTTGACATCGATATATGGATTGTCGATATAAGCAATAATGCCGTTAATGCATTCCGTTAAATTATGGGGAGCTATGTTGGTAGCCATCCCTACTGCTATTCCTGCCGATCCGTTAATCAGCAAGTTGGGAATTCGTGTAGGGAGTACGGTTGGTTCATTGAGCGTATCATCGAAATTCAATTGAAAATCCACCGTATCTTTATCGATATCGCGCAGCATTTCCTCGGCCAGTTTGTTTAGTCTTGCCTCGGTGTATCGCATAGCTGCTGGACTATCGCCGTCGATACTTCCCATGTTGCCTTGCCCGTCGATCAATGGATAACGCATGCTCCAGTCTTGTGCCATACGTACCATAGCATTATACACCGATGAATCGCCATGAGGATGGTATTTTCCCAACACCTCCCCAACAATTCGGGCAGATTTTTTATGGGGTTTATCCGGAGTATTGCCCAATTCATACATGCCGTAGAGAATACGTCTGTGAACGGGCTTAAGTCCGTCTCTTACATCGGGTAATGCTCTGGAAACAATAACAGACATCGAATAATCGATGTATGCCGATTTCATTTCGTCTTCGATGTTAATCTGAATGATTCTTTCTTCCTGATCAATCATATTATATTGCTTTATTTACAGTTTCTTTCTTTAAAATTATAAGACGTATTTGTCTTATTTATAGACACCTATCAATTCTTGTCAGGTAGGTTGAAATATTCTACTAAGGTACTGCTTTTTGTCGAATTTAACAAACAACCCTTGCATTTTTTGACGTCAAAAATCGAAACAACCCGAGAGAACTTTTTACAATCTCCCGGGTTGTTTTTAGGATCAAATTGTTTTACAATTATGTATTGTAATGGGTCTTGATTTATCGTCCGTGACAATATTTGTATTTTTTGCCACTGCCACATGGACACGGCTCGTTGCGTCCAATCTTTTTTTCTACCCGTACCGGTTCCAATTTTCGTTCTTGTTGCTTAGAATCTCTTCCACCATTTCTTCCTTGATTTTGATTGAGCACTCCAGCCATTTCATCTTTTCGGGTACGGTATTTACTGTAATCGGTTTTTCGTTCCGGAGCGGCTTGTCTAACGTTTCTCGGGTCTTGAACGGGAATTTGTCCGCGCATCAAAATAGATACGGCCTCGGTATCGATTTCTTCGATCATTCTTTTAAAAAGTTCAAACGATTCCAATTTATAGATCAACAATGGATCTTTTTGTTCATAAGTAACATTTTGAACCGATTGGCGCAGATCATCCATTTCGCGTAGGTGCTCTTTCCAATGTTCATCGATTGTATGCAACAAAATGGCTTTTTCGAATGATTTCACCAACGCTTTCGAACCCGTTTCGTATGCTTCTTTCAAGTTGGTGGTTATGTTGTAAATTTTCTTTCCATCGGTTATGGGAATAAGAATGTTTTCATACATGGCACCTTGGCTTTCATACACCTGTTTGATTACGGGTTGGGTAATCTCGGCCATTTTTTCTGTTTTCCGTTTGAAACTGTTCAGTGCTTTTTCGAAAATTTTTTCAGCCTGCTGGGCCGGTTTCAACGATTTCATCTCCTCTTCGGTAAACGGAATTTCGATTGCCATAATGCGATACAATTCCATTTTCATGTTTTCGTAATCGTCCTCGTTTTCTTCAACAATTCGATTAACGGTATTTTGTATCATGTTAATGACATCCATTTCGATACGTTCACCAATCAGGGCGTGTCTTCTTCGTTTGTAGATGACTTCACGCTGGGCATTCATCACATCGTCGTATTCGAGCAAACGTTTGCGGATTCCGTAGTTGTTTTCTTCCACCTTCTTTTGTGCTCGTTCAACCGATTTGCTCAGCATGTCGTGTTCCAGTACATCACCTTCCTCAAATCCCATGCGATCCATTAAGCCTGCAATTCTTTCGGTTGCAAACAGACGCATCAGGTCGTCTTCCAGCGAAACGAAGAATACCGACGATCCGGGATCGCCCTGACGCCCGGCACGTCCTCTCAACTGACGATCGACTCTTCGAGACTCGTGACGTTCGGTGCCGATAATTGCCAACCCGCCGGCTTCACGTACTTCTTGCGAAAGTTTTATATCGGTACCGCGTCCGGCCATGTTCGTTGCAATGGTAACCACTCCTTTTTGTCCGGCATTGGCTACAATTTCGGCTTCGCGCTGATGCAATTTGGCATTCAGTACGCTGTGTTTAATCTTGCGAAGATTCAGCATTCGGCTCAACAACTCCGATGTTTCGACCGATGTCGTGCCCACCAAAACCGGCCTCCCCTGATTGACCATTTCTTCGATTTCTTCGATGACCGCATTGTATTTCTCGCGCTTTGTTCGATAAATTCGGTCGTTCATATCGATACGGATAACCGGTTCATTGGTGGGAATTACCACTACATCCAATTTGTAGATATCCCAAAATTCGCCTGCTTCTGTTTCGGCAGTTCCGGTCATGCCCGCAAGTTTGTGATACATTCGGAAGTAATTTTGCAGGGTAATGGTTGCAAACGTCTGCGTGGCGGCTTCCACCTTTACCCGTTCTTTGGCTTCAATGGCTTGATGCAGACCATCGGAGTAACGACGTCCTTCCATGATACGTCCCGTTTGTTCGTCTACGATTTTCACTTTGTTGTCGATCACCACATATTCGTCGTCTTTATCAAATAAAGTATACGCTTTCAACAACTGATTGATGGTATGAACCCGTTCCGATTTTATGGCATAATTTTGGAGCAGTTCGTCTTTTTTTGCCATTTTTTCTTCTTCGGTAAGGTTTTCATTTTCCAATTCGGCCAATTGAGATCCGATATCCGGTAAGACGAAGAACAAGGGGTCGTCCGTTTTTCCGGTCAGCATGTCAATGCCTTTTTCCGTAAGTTCTACCGTATTGTTTTTCTCGTCGATTATGAAATACAATGGGTCCGTCACGATGTGCATATTGCGCATCTGATCCTGCATGTAAAATTCTTCTGTTTTGAGCATTGCCGCTTTTACGCCGGGTTCGCTCAAAAATTTGATCAACGGTTTGTATTTCGGCATACCTTTAAAGGAACGATATAGGAGCAATGTTCCTTCTTCTTGTTCCTTTTTGTCTTCTGAGGCCATTTTTGTTTTGGCTTCCGCAAGTAGGCGCGTTGTCAGATCGCGTTGTGCTTTTACCAACATTTCTACTTGTGGACGAAAAGTTTCAAAAAGTTGGTCATCGCCTTTCGGTACGGGTCCCGATATAATTAGAGGTGTACGTGCATCGTCAATCAATACCGAGTCTACTTCGTCCACGATGGCGTAATTGAGTTTACGCTGCACAAGGTCTTTTGGCGATAGTGCCATGTTGTCGCGCAGATAGTCGAATCCGAATTCGTTGTTTGTTCCAAAAGTAATATCGGCTTCGTATGCTCTGCGTCGTGCTTCGGAATTCGGTTCGTGTTTGTCGATACAATCCACCGAGAGGCCGTGAAACATATACAGTGGGCCCATCCATTCCGCATCGCGTTTCGACAGGTAATCGTTAACCGTAACCACGTGTACACCGTTGTGCGTAAGCGCATTCAAAAAAACGGGTAGTGTGGCAACCAGCGTTTTCCCCTCACCTGTAGCCATCTCTGCAATTTTCCCTTTGTGCAGCACAACGCCTCCAAACAGTTGCACATCGTAGTGTACCATATCCCAGGTAATTTCGTTGCCTCCTGCCATCCAGCGATTTTTATAGATGGCTTTATCACCTTCAATCCGAATAAAGTCGTGCGTGGCAGCCAATTCACGGTCAAAATCGGTAGCTGTTACCACCAGTTCCTCGTTCTCTTTGAAACGGCGAGCAGTATCTTTCATTATGGCAAAAGCCTCCGGAAGAATTTCGTCCAATATTTTTTCGTATTTTTCAAGGATATCGTCTTCTATTTTGTCAATCTGTTGCCAGATTTTCTCTTGTTCTTCCAGATCGACATTTTCTAAGTTTGCTTTTAGTTCTTCGATGTGGGCTTTTTCTTCGACAACATAGTCTCGAACTCTTTCTTCAAGTTCTTTGGTTTTGGCACGAAGCTCATCATTCGACAGTTTAGCCATTTCCGGATAAATTGCCTTTATTTCTTCTACAACGGGACTAATTTCTTTTAAATCTCGTTGAGCTTTGTTGCCAAATATTTTTGATATGAATTTATGTAATCCCATAAGTTATTGATGTGTATTTTGATTAGTCAAATTATAAAATATAAATTATCGATACGAAGTCAATCGTGAATGTTTTTTAAAGAAACGACAAAGAAAAGGATGAAACCCGATTTAAAACAATTCTTTCAATATCGATTCTTGTGCGGCATTAGGGGCGCGGATGCGTAACCGATAAGCAACCGAAGGAGCTATTTCGGTAGCTTCGATGGTTCGATATATTTTTTGTGGTTTTATGTTGTTTCCAAAAAAGATTACGGGTGCCGATACCGCGCTGTTTCTGATTTTTTGATTGTTGTCGGGCGATTGGTCGTCGGTCACTATCTGCCATCCGGGTTGAAGCTCCACAAATAGATCGCCCGATATATCTTTGTGGTAACCGTTCCTATAAAAGCGGACGGTTTGATTATAAGCTCCGTGAAGCATTTGATGCGATGTGATTACATCTTGCACACCTGCGAACTGCACTAAAAATTCTGCAGCACATTTTTGAAAATCGATCGCATTGATTTTTTTGTCATCCAGTTGTTTTCGATCGAAAAACAGCTGTTCATCATAATATTTTGTTATCCATTGCGCATTTCCATAGATAGCCATCAGATACATATTCAACATTGCCCGAGTACGTTCCGGATAAAATTTTCCTCCCGCAAGCGTCAGTTCGTCGGGATAAATTTCCTGTTCGTTGCAATAACCTGTCGGAACCACGAAAATCAGCGTATTATCCAATCCAACCGTTTTTTCTACGGTTTCCAACAGTAGGGCAATTTCTTGATCGAGTCGATAATAGGTATCTTGTATTTCAAGAGAATAATTTTTGTCTGTCGCATCTTCAAAATTTCCGGCATAAAAAGTCAATGCTAAAAAATCGGGATACGAATGTTTTCCTATTGTTCCCGTATTCAATAATTTTTCGGCCATCTTTCGTACTTCGGTATTTACAAAAGGCGATTGTTTGAATAGTTTGAACTGATTGATTTTATCTTTTCCGAAGTAATGCTGAAAATTGTAGACGTTTTGGGTGTAAGGAAAAGCTTTGTAATTCGAGACATCGATAGCCGGTCGCCAGGTATAGGTGCCAATTTTCGCGCTTAGCGACTGATTGCTTCTATTGTGTTGGTCTACGAGGGTATATTGTGATTTGTAAAAAGAAGAACTTGCCCATTTGCCGTTATAATCGTCAATCCAATATGCCCCGTTTGCGGCATGACCCCCACTTGCCAATGCGGCCGAAGCATTCGGAGCAAAAGCATATACATCGGATTTGCCTACCGAAGCAATTTTCAGTTCGTCCGTTAAAGTGGAAACTTTTATCGATGTTGGCGATACTTGTTCGGTGGTATAAACGCCTTTACTTTTACGGTCAAAAAAAGAAGAAACTTCTTGATTGGTCTCCTTTGCGTATTTTTTTTCTCCTACGATGCCGTGATAAAACGGATACGTACCCGTATAAACGGTTGTGACGGCCGAAGCCAAATCGGGATGCGGAAAATCGTATTTGATATCGCTGTAAACCAACCCTTCGTTCAGCAAACGTTTAAATCCTTTTTCTCCAAAAGTTTGTTGAAACATTTTAAGATAATCTCCACGCAATTGATCGATGGTTATGCCGATTACCAATTTGGGCGGTTCTTCCGAAACATTTTGTGCATATAGCGACGTTATGGAAAAAAAAGCTATTAGTGACGATACTATCCGGATCATTCTCTTTATACTATCAATCTTACAATCATAAACATGGTGCAAAAACCATGCTAAAAATCACTCCCCCCACCCTGCTTTCATGTATTTAAACGATGCATACTGTTTATTTTTCAATTGTCTTTTTTTCGACACCAACACGTTTGTTCCCGACCTTAACCACAAACTCATTGAAAACAAGATTGTTGCCGATGGCAATTGTTGGGGTATGAGCCACCACAGCACAAGAAATGCCGTTAGGACTACAAAGTTAATAAAATGATAAATATAAACTATCTTTTTTGCCGATCTAATCCAAAATAAGATGGCAGCAATGAATGCAAAAATATTTAACCATACAAAATTCCAATTGGGGTTGGTAGCAGGGTGTTCCGAGAAAAACAGCAGGAAAAAAACAATAATCCCCCCTATTCCGATAATTCCGAAAAGAAAGGTGTCGTAAAATTTGGAAAATGTATTCTTATTGAGGGTTGCTATTTGAATAACCGAAACAATCATGGTAATAAAAAGCAACACCAGTGCAGCCGTGAAAGGAGTAAAAAGGGAACGTTCGTTTGTTTGTTGCGAAACAGCAGTATTGCCGGCCAATATAAGCAGCGTGTTTTTTACCAGCGGGTAGCTCAGTGTGTCGTTTTTTACCACCTTTGCATCCTTAAACGCATTCATCAGGTACATGGGCAAAAACATTTTTTCCCTTACGGTGGCAGTCCTGTCTGCTTCACTGCCAACCAGCAGATCGATACCGAATTCCAGCCACGGATACGGATGCACACATTCGTGTATCAAATCCCTGAAAGTTTGTTCTTTGTCGTCTTGCGGATAAATTATTTTTCCTTGCACACATTTTTCCACCATGTCACGCGGACGTGTAGCACAATTATCGTACAAATAATTGTACCTGTATTTTCTGTTTTGCGGTAAAGAGTTTATATACAATGCCTGCCATAGATTCTGCATCTCTTCTTTGGAAAGATTCAGCTCTTGTTCGTACACTTTTACTCCCTTCCAACGATATTCCGAAATGAAATCCTCATAAGAAGTAACGCCAAGAATATAATCGGTTTCTCCTTTTATAAAATGATAGATAAAATGTGGTTGTGTTGGATCAAAAAAGCCATAGTTGAACATCGCATCCACTCCGGTTGTATCGTCGTGCACCCATAAAGCCGTATGCCCAAATAAAGCATAAACTGCTCCCGGCCATGCTTCACCGGTCATCAGACTTATTTTTGCGCTGCTGCTCAATGGTAGCTGTGCCTTTAAAGGAACAAATGATGTAAGAAATAACAAAATCGCCAAAAAACGTCTATTCATTCTTATGATTATATTTCACAAATGGCTCAAAACAACACAAAAATACATAAAAAATTGCAGGATACGGATTTTATCCGATATTTTTTTATTTTTGTAATCGTGCTTTCGAAATCCAAAACCATTTTTAAAAACCAAACTATGAAGAAATTATCTTTTTTAATTTTAATGACAGTGATGATGAATGTGTTTCTTTCGGCGCAGGATATTCAACTTCCTGCCCCCGACAAAACCGGCGGAAAACCTCTTATGCAGGCATTGAGCGAAAGGAAGACGACTCGCGAATTCCGTCAAGACAAAGACCTGCCGCTTACCACCTTGTCGAATCTTCTTTGGGCTGCAAACGGTTTTAACCGCCCCGACAAACGTACTGCGCCCACTGCAAACAACCGGCAGGAATTGGAATTGTATATTGCCGTAAGAGATGGTTTGTATTTTTACGATGCCAAAAATCACAAGCTTAAGCTTGTAAAAAAAGGCGATTACAGAAAAAATACAGGCATGCAAGACTTTGTTGGCGATGCCTCGTTGAACGTAATTTTTGTAAGCGATTTATCTAAAGCCACAAGCAGACACTTTGCTCTTATCGATTGTGGTTTTGTGTCGCAAAACATTTACCTTTTTTGTGCATCCGAGGGGTTGAATACGGTTGTCCGCGGTTCGTTCGATAAGGACGAGCTCGGCAAACTGCTCAATCTTCCATCCAATCAAGAAGTACTGTTGACACAATCGGTGGGATATCCTAAGTAGATGGATAAAAAAAAGCGACGATTATACCTCGTCGCTTTTTTTATCCATCTTGTTCCAAACAATGTTTATTTTTTCTTTTTACCGCGATTTCCATAACGAGTCATGAATTTATCGACACGACCTGCTGTATCCACCAGTTTCTGTTTACCGGTATAAAATGGATGCGACGAGCTGGTAATTTCGAGTTTTACCAATGGATAAGAAACGCCATCGATCTCAATAGTTTCTTTCGCATCAATCGTAGAACGGCAAATGAACATCTCGTCGTTCGACATATCTTTGAATACCACCGGGCGGTAATTTTTTGGATGAATATCTTTCTTCATTATATTGTTGATTTTAATTTCGATGTTTCAGGTTGCAAAGATAAAATATTCAGTTTGAATAAAAAAATAAATAATCTTGTTTTTTGTTGTGTAGCGTCGGACGGAGGCTGATTTTTTTATCAACCTCAAATAAAGTTGTTTGACGGATTCGCGGCAATGGCAACGGTATTGTTTGGGGATAAGAAGATTCTGTATTAACTTGCGACGTTATTTTGGAAGAAAAGCAAAGATGAAAATCGAAATTATTACTATTGGCGATGAATTGCTCATCGGACAAATCGTTGACACCAATTCGGCATGGATGGCACGTGAGCTTACCGAATATGGTTTTGAAATAGTTGCCATCACAACAGTAGGCGATAATGCACAAATGATCGAGCATGCGCTGAATATTGGCTTTGGCAGAGCCGATGTGTTGTTGCTCACAGGTGGCGTAGGCCCTACGAAAGACGACATCACCAAAAATACCCTCTGTCGGTATTTTCATACCCAACTTGTATTCAACGAAGAGGTGCTGAACACCATCCATGCCGTTTTTTCGCATAAAAATCTCGATATAAACGAACTTACGCGAAGTCAGGCGTTTGTTCCCGAAGGATGTACCGTCATTCCAAATAAGGTAGGCACCGCCCCCATCTTATGGTTTGAGCGCGACGGCAAAATTCTTGTTTCCATGCCCGGTGTTCCGTTTGAAATGAAAACGGCCATGATTGAGGAAATTATTCCTCGATTGCAACAGCATTTCCGTGCGGAAACGTACCTCAAACGTTCTTTTTTGGTTTCCGATATTTCGGAGTCGGCCTTAGCCATTAAATTGAGCGATTTCGAAAAAGAACTGCCCAAAGGTTTGTCGCTTGCCTATCTTCCCTCGTTCGGAATCGTACGGTTGCGACTATGGGCACGCGGAAAAGAACACGCCGTTCTCTTGCAGCAACAGGCCGAAAAATTGATTTCGATTTTAGGCGATTTGTTGGTTGCCGAAGGCGATGCTCCACTCGAAGAATTATTGGGCAACGCCTTGCGTAAAAAGCGTTTCACCGTTTCCACTGCCGAGAGCTGTACAGGTGGTTACATTGCGCATCGCATTACATCGGTTGCCGGCGCATCGGATTATTTCAAAGGAAGCATTGTTGCTTACTCCAACGAGGTAAAAAGCGATCTGTTGCATGTAGCAGCCGATGTGCTCGAAAAACACGGTGCGGTAAGCCGGCCTGTGGTGGAACAGATGGCTTCAAGCGTTGCTTCCCTATTGGAAACCGACTGCAGCATAGCCGTTTCGGGTATTGCCGGACCCTCGGGGGGTACCGACGAAAAACCGGTGGGAACGGTATGGATCTGCACCCGTTGCAACACTGCCATTCTTTCGAAGCTGTATTACACGGGTACTATTCGCGAAGAGAATATTTCGCGTACTGCCAACATGGGAATGTTGCAATTGCTGAAAATGTTGAAATAAATAAATTTGTATGGGAAGACAACAAATTTTAGAGTTTTTGACATGAATAATTTTATTCCAATAAAAAGAATATCTATTTTTGTAGCGAAACAAAACAACGCATT
>DFUT01000027.1 GCA_002381125.1 Bacteroidales bacterium UBA4179
CATTTAGAATAATTTCACTTTCTCCGCGAACCACGTTTAATTTTGATGTTACTTCTTCGGATAAATTAATTAAACTCAAAAGATCATCTTTCATTTTGTTTTTCAAATCAATAGCTTCCTCTAAACTTCCCCCACCTATACCTCTAATATTTAGCAAATTATCATTGGTTTCAAATAAATAATTAGATACAAAATTTTTATAGCCAATTGATTTTAATTTATTCTTTGTACGAATAGAGTAGTTACTAATATGATTTTCAAATTTTTTTTTAAGTATTTCCTTTTTGGCATTGCTTAAATATGAAAGGATATCCTTACTCTCAATTAATTTATTGTTACTAGTATTAAGTAAATCTGTTTTTATAAAATTTTCTAATTCAATTTTTTTTTGAAGATCTTTTTCTATTTTTTCAAAGGTATTATTTGTACTTTCTAAGTATTCTATTTGTGAAATATATTGTTTGCATAAGTTTTCTAACTCAAGGCAAGTCTTTTTACCTGCGTTTCTAATAGTTAAGAAAGAGTGACCATTTTCGTAAAATTCAATCACATCGAGAAGGGAATCGAAGTTGGCATTCAAACAACAATTACTTGCGCGGACGGATATTTTGCCATCTTTCAATAAGTCTTTAATTGTAATATTTTTCAGCTTTTCCCTCAACATATGTCTTTTAATCCATCATGAATTTTTTCAAATAAATAATCATAGCCAATCAAATTAGGATTATCCGATACATCTTGATAAATAAGTTCTAAACCATGATCTAAGTGCATTTTAAAGTAACGTGGCAAATCTTTATCGTTAGCATTTATTTGATAATGCGTGCAAATTAATGCTTCATAAATAGGGTAATAATTGCCAAAAAGAACTTTTTTACTGTATTCCTTTCCACCTGAGTCTTTTACATCGAGTGGGGAAAACTTTATACCCGACTGCAAAGAACAAGCAATAGCAATCCGTGCAATAATATTTTCTGTACCCAAATTGAATTTACGTGTCAATTCCGTAACGATTCCACGGTTTATACTACTTGTTTTTATCTGTGAAAACATAGTTTATTCTTTCATTAAATTATTAATATCAACCTGCTGAATATATGAATATGAGTTTTCATTTTTAATCAAAAAAACAGAATTTATATATGGCTTCATCGTTTCTAATTCGCTTTTTGTTAATTCTTTATGCAGTAATGGAAATAAAATTACTTGTTTTGAAATAGATGGGTAAAACTCTGTAATGATTTTATTTGCGTGATTTTTATCGAATTTCTGTAAAGGGCTATCAATAAACACAGGAAATTGAATACCCGATTCTTCTACAAGAGCTTTGAGTAGCGAAGTGGCATAGAGCTGTTGTTCCCCTTTTGATAATGATTCTTTTTTAATCAAAGTATTATCTTTGGAATATAAGTTGATATCAATCATATCATCAGCAATTATTACATCTACTTTACCAATAAAATCAGTTTTATGCATTAGAGTATTCATTGTAGTTTTAATTCGTCTTTCGAGAGTCGATTTTTTTTCTTTTTTTAATGAAACGAGAAATGTATTAAGTTCTTGAATAAGTTGTTCTGCCAATTTATCTTTTTTGCCATTGTTATCATCTATACTTATTTTTTTACTTAATTCTGTAATTTGTTCGTTCAGAACCGCTAATTCTTTATTTATTGCGCCTCGTTCTTCGTGTAAATAACGGATTTTTTGCTCCAAATCTGCAATTTCCAGCTCAATTTCATTTTTTTGTTTTCGAATTTTTTTTATTACATTATCATTTTCTTTGCTATGCATATTGGTAATGTTTCGTGCGGTACGGTTAACGACTTGCTTGTTTTTCTGGTAATCGTCAGCGAGGTGTTCAAATTCTATACGATAAGTTGTTGTTATGTTTGAATAAATAGCGATAAATTCATCAAAATCTTCTTTGCTCACGTTCAACAAAGGGGTCTCATCTGTGGTTTTTTTTTGGTACTTTGCGATAATATCGTGGAACGAATTGATTAACTCATTCTGTATTTCTTCAGAAATAGAAACATTCTTGAAAGTTTCCTGCATTTCTAAAGCGATTTTTGAAAGCAAGAAATTTTGATTTTTTACATTGCTTTCCGACTGCAAAATATTAAAGTCACGTTCTAACTGGTTCTTTGTTTGCCGTAAAAGTTTGCCTGAAATTGCAAAGGGGGCAAATTCTAAAAATTGTTTTAATTGTAATTTATATTCGGCATCTTTCTTTCGTGTAGTATCCAAAAGTGCTTTCTGTCGATTAAGTTCTTCGAGAGTTGTTTCGTTGCCCTCACGCAAAAGTTGCACTTGCAAATATTCATCTTCCTTCTTTAATAATAATAATTTGCTGTCAAAGTCAGCAGCTTGTCTTGCTTGTGCTTTAATAGTTTTATTAAGGGATCTCTTTTTAGAAAGCAAACTGTTTAATTTATTTCTATTCTCAATATCATTAGATTTTCGACGGAAACGCAAACGCAAGTTTTCAAGATTTTTCTTTAAATCCTCATATTTTTTTATACCCAAAACTTCATTATAAGCAGAACACAGTTTACGTTTTTCTTCTATAGTATTGGTTTCGGCAAGCGAAACAATTTTTTCGGAATCGAAAAAGAAAAAACGTGCAATATCTTTTTTCAAAATAAAATCATTGATAAAAATTTCATGTCTAATAGTATCAGTGAGTTTATTGGGTACGCCATCAATCAAAATTTCAACATTTTCTTTATTCAAAAGAATATCGTAGGAACGAGTTATTTTTAATGATTGGCAGGGAATTGACGGAATTAACACATTGCAAAATTCCAATGAAACATGATAACGCGACCATTCTTTTATAAATTCAGTATCAGCTGAATAACCATTTTTTTTTATCCGAGAAAGCGTGTCTTCTGCAACTTCGGAAAATAGTTTTTTTCTACAAACTTCATTTAAGTTATCTATTAGAGTATTGTTATATTCTTTATTTGACATTTCTTTACGATATGTTTTATCAATATCCGCCATTAAACGACCATATAAGCACCAAAGTAATGAGTGTAAAAATGTAGTTTTTCCAAAACCGTTTTCCCCCGATATTAGAAACAAATTTTTGTTATTTCCATTTTGGAAAACAATTTTGTTAATTCCTTTATAGATTCGATAGTTATTAAGTTCTATACTTTTTATCATCATGTTTCTGTCTCCTTTACATATCTCTCTAGTCTGGCTTCTAAATCAGTTTGTAGCCCGTATTTTTTCATTAATAAAACTTTGTTTTTTTGCAGAGCAAGTAATTCCTGAATTAATAAATAATGAGAAGAATTGTTGCACGATTTTTCGAGCAATAACCGCTCCTCCAACCCAATATTATTATTTGGCAAATCATAGCCATACACCTCATTGTAAATGTCATTAACAGTTGTTGTAAAATTTCCGTCCCGGTACCATATCACTTGAATGGCAATCAATTCTTGACTTGTTATCAAGTCAATACTTGCACGATACTGTTGTATATCTTTTTGAATACTTAGTAATTCACGCAATAGTTGTATCCGGTATTCTATAGTATAATTGCCCTGCTTATGTCCTGTTTCATCAACGGCTAATTGACCATTTCGCCGAGTTTTGTTTCGATATTTAGAAACATTTCTATTTGCAACTAATTTATTGCGAAATTCAAGCAAAGGTTTCATCCATCCCATACCATTTTTAATAAGGGCGGTCATTGATTTATCTTCTTTTACAACCGTACAAACCCAACAGCCAAAACGGCTTTGTCCACATGAACGGTGTGAATCACTAGTTATTATGGTCGGACATTCATAATCGTCGGCAGATGCATCAGAGTATATTTTGAAAAGTATTTGATTGTCAAACCCCCACGGAGAAGGTATCGCATTAATA
Organism: Bacteroidales bacterium UBA4179; assembly: GCA_002381125.1. Classification (GTDB taxonomy): domain Bacteria; phylum Bacteroidota; class Bacteroidia; order Bacteroidales; family Dysgonomonadaceae; genus Anaerorudis. The sequence goes on from DFUT01000027.1 coordinate 3,886, forward strand.
ATATACCATATTTCTTCCAACATTAATTCCTTAATTGGTGCATAAGTGTATGTACTTGGGTTTAGAGGATGTTTAGAAAGTCGGTGTCCTTTAACGCCGTGCTTTCTAATCGATTTTGCCCGTTGCTGACTTTCGTCAAGTCTTGTACCAATTAAAATAATTGCCTCACCGTTTTCTGCTACTTGGTTGGTAATAAAATTTAATGTAGGTTTTATCTTCATTTTTTCAGTACAGAAACGGAAAGAATTATTTGGTACAGGATAGCCTTTTCCAATTACACAGTACCAAAAAGTATCTTCTATTTGAGGAGTGGTTGTTTTTACTGTAATGGGTAACTGTTGTTTTTTTGCAGCCTTTTCAATTGTTTGCAATACATTATTTACATATTCATCGATAATAGGATTTTCTACCATTGTATCATTACAAACAACAAATATTTGACGCTTTAATATTTCAGTAGGATTGTCTTTTCTTATTTTGATTAGGGCAAGCCAAACTAAAGTAAGCAGGACGGTTGAATCTTTACCCCCACTGAAACCAATTATCCAAGAGCGATTATATCGATCCTCTTCTAAGTATTGGTCTATTAATTCATCGATGATTTTTGCTATATTCTTTGGAAGTTTTTGCATTTGTTTTTATTTGTATTTTGATTTCATAATTCAAGACAATATCTGTCATTTTTTCTTCGCATATAACATTTTATAACTTTATCAGTTAACTTAAGCGTTTAAGGCCCATTTTCAACTGTAGAAAACAGTTTTGTAATGGTCACAATGTCTACATTGTGTACATTTTATCAGACAGCTACCATGTTGAATTTTAATATACATTGGTGTGTCTTCATCTCTGTTGTTGCAGACAAGTAGTGTTAAATCAGCTTTTTCTACTTTTAAATGTATGATTTTATTTATTAGTATATAAAGGCATTTTGATTTTAGAATTTCGTTTTTATGAATTGTTAGCGTATAGCAAAGATAAACAATATTCATAAATAAAAAAGAGATATCGAAAAAGTTTGCGACATAAAAACGCAAAGAAAATATTTAATTTTAGAATAACGGAACCTACCCAGTGGTTATTATTAAGTATTTAAAAGAATTCCGTAATATTGTTATTGTTTGTAGATATTATTTAGTATACGCATAGATTACTTTATTGTGTGTTCTGCATCTTTAAACTTTTCGGAAGCAATAAAAAAGGGGTTGCCCGATTTTGGGACATCCCCTTTCGTTTGAAACCGAAATAATAAATAATGATAATTGCTGTTTAATTTCTATTCGTTATATAACGAAATTCCTGCTGTATAACGAAAGCGTGCTAAATAATAAGCCTGCCAATTAATCGAGGAGAATTATTTTGTTTGGTCCTATTCCCACGCTTGGGAGGGTGAACTTGCATTCCCCTTTGTTGTCGAAGCACAACACATTGCCCGATGTAGTATAATCGGATGTGGTAACGTAAACATCGCCACTGTATGCGTCGGCCGTAATTTTATATCCGTTCAGGATGGAGGTGCCATCGGTTACAAAATTCTCGGTAACCACTTCTTCGGTCTTGCAGTCAAACACCTTCACTTCACTTTCTTTTCCCCAATCGTTGTGCAGAATGTACGCTTTGTCGTTGACGATCGTAAATTCCGAAATCGACACGCCGGTAAGCGTAGACACTTCGTACGAATCTTTCGAAGGCTTTATTTTTTTGAAACTCGGTGCGATGTCGTCGTAATTTCCGCGAACATTCACGTACACATCGCCTTGGTTGTCGGCAAACACCTGATAGGGATTGAGGCCGACCTCGATTTGTTCTATTTCTTCGAAACTGTTCAGATCGATCACCGAAACCGTCTTGTCGTAATCCGGGAAATCCAATCCGCCGGAGTTGGCTACATAAATTTTGCCGTTTTTGATGCAAAGACCTTCCGGATCGCGCCCAACCGTCACCGATCCGTCGATTGTCAACGAAACGGTATCGATGCGTGTCACGGTGTCGTCGTAGGAAGTGACATACACTTTTCCCCCGTAAGCGGCAGCATATCGGGGTTGTTTTGGCTTGTCATCTGCTGTCTTCATCTCAATCTGTTCCAACGATTTGCCCGTAGCGGCATCGATCACTTCTATGGTGCTCGACACGTTGACAACGATATAGATTTTCGATCCGTATTTGATCATATCGTTTGCCGTATCGCCCAAGCCTCTTTTGTTGACCGTGGTAAAATAATCAAAGTCCTTGGTTTTGCTTTTCAAATCGTAAAAAGCCAGTGTACTGTTGTCGTTGTTCCACATTCCTTCGCAAAGCACCAGAATCTTTTGGGTTTCCGAAGGCGGAAGTTCCGTAGGATCGATTATATCGTCGCTATCGCTGCATGCTGCAAAAAGAGCAGCCAGAAGTACTAAAATAAAAACATTTTTCTTTTTCATATGCGTTATTATTTAAATGGTGAATTAAAAATCAATCGACAGGGTTCCCCTGAAGGAACGGCCGGGCATGGGAAAGTTGCGCACAATCTCGTAATTTTTGTTGCCTACGTTCAATGCCTCAACCGAAACATGCCAGGTGTGCCGTTTGGTGCTGATGACTTTCGAGAGCGAGAAGCTGTGATCGGTATAGGCCGGCAGTCGATTTTGGGGAATATTTTCTGCCAGTGCATACCGTATGCCCGACCACAACAGGGTATATGACACTTTGAACCACGGCATTTCCAGCGTGGCATGGGCTGCACCCGACGTGCGGGGAGTATAGGGAATCTGATTTTTGTAGGTGGACGAATTCGGCTGAGTCATATTCAAAGCCTTTTGATAAGAAAATGTGCCTCCCGCCGAAAAGCTCATTTCGTGCGGCAGGTTGAAGATGCTTTCCAGCGAAAGATCGATGCCGTCGATGCGCACTTTTCCGTAGTTGACCATGCTCCACTCGAACATGTTTTTTACGGGAACGGCAACGATTTTGTTTTTTATTGTGTTGCGATATGCGTCTGCCGCAAACGAGAGGAAGTTCAGAAGGTCGCCCCCGGAAATGCCGTAGGTGAGTCCCAGGTTAAACTGTTGGGCATCTTCGGGTTTGAGGTCGCGCTTGCCCACGAGCGAATAATACAAATCGTTGAAAGTGGGAAGCCGGAAAATGTTTTTATAGAAAGCCCTGAAATGAAGGTCGATATTGTTGAACGGACAGGTCGATACGGCAATGCAGGGCGATACCTTGTGGTGGTTTTCGGCCGGGTTGCCGTTTTTTACCTTTTCGTCGGTTTGCGTGTAGAGCACATTGGCCGTGGCGGTAAATTTTTCGGCTGTAAATTTGGCTGCTATTGCCGATTGCAGGGTGATCCGGCGAGGGTAAGCAAAGCCGGTGAGGTCGGCATCGAGCGTAGCCGAAGTGAGATCGGTCGCCGCCGAAAACTGCAGGGCAGGGTAGGGGCTGTAGAGCAGCGCCACAGAGCCGTAACCCTCGCGTTGTCGGTACGTGTTCTCGAGTTTGCCTGCGGAATTGAGATAGGTGGGATCGAGGTAATGCTGATACCCGTAATTGTATTTGGCGTTGGCCTGAAGCGCCCATTTGTCCGAAAAATCGTTCCGGTAATGTGCCTGCGCAAAAAACGTTTTATCCCACAGGCGCTGTTTCGAAAAATTGTCGGTATTATAGAAGATGGTCGCACCGGGCAGACCGCGTTCCGAGCGGTAGTAGTACACTCGCGCGTCGGCACGCGAAGTCTGCGAAATTTTTCCGAACACCGCCCCTTCCAGTCGAAAGTTTTGCACGTCGGTATTTTGTCGTTTCTCCACCGACGAGCTGTCATTTTTCGACGGTCCGTAATGCAACACATAGGGGTATTTTCCGTCGGCCGAGAGCCACTCGCCGCTGAACGATGCGGCCAGGCGGTCTCCGATTTTCTGTTCCAGGTAAAACGTCGGGTTGATCAAGCCGAACGAACCGGTTTTCAGCGATCCTTTCCCGTGGGTATTGTCGCCTTGTTCAAAAGACGGGATGCGACTATGGATGTGGAGTACCGAGGCAGCGGAAAAAAATCGCGCCGGTTGAAAAATTTGATCACTTTGCGCCTGATTCAGCGTAATCGAATTCACATTATCCGTCGAAAAACGGCCGATATCGATTTGCCCCGTTTGCACGTCCGAAAGCAGGACGCCGTTGTAGCCCACGGCCGTGTGCGTTGCCCCTAGTCCCCTCACCGAAACCGTTTTCAGTCCCCCGATGCCGCCGTAATCTTTCACGGTAACGCCCGAGAAATGCTTCACCACGTCGGAAATCTGCAACGCATTGAGGTTTTGTATGGCCTTTTCCGTCAAGATTTGTGTGGGCAGCGCAGAACGAACCGCCCGGTTGCGGTAGTTTTCGGTGATTACCACTTCGGGCAAATGCAGCAACGTATCTTCGCCCGTTTGAGCCGAAAGTCGCAGGCACGACGTTATAGCCGCAACGCATAAGACGATGAACCACCGTTGTTTTTTGAATACATTCATCTTCTACCGAATCCGTTTAAATTTCGGTAAAGCTTAAACGAAAAGGAGGCACGCAAAAATCGAAAAACGAAGAGAATTGTCGTGTCGTTTTCAAGCTTTATTCCCCGAAAGCCGTTAACTGTTGCGAAATGTCGGCAGGTCTTCTGACTTGCTCCCGTGTCTGAACGCCTTCCCGTCCGCCCGGCGGACAGTGGCAAAAGGTATGTGTTCGGCACGTAAGCGGAGCTTACAGCAGCGGGTCTGTTCAGGACTTTCACCTGATTCCCTCTTCGTTGTACCTTTCGTAGCCTTTGTGAAAGGGACAACACCCACATTTCGGAGGCAAAGATAAGGATATTTTTTTAATTTCCTCCTTTTTTGCTTATTTCGATCGAACAAGGGGGTGATGTTTTCAAGATCGATCGTTTTGTCTGTTTTTGATAACATGCTTTGATGCTGAGGAAAAAATCGCTCCGAAAGGAAAAACGGCATTCGGAACGAAGACATAAGATTGCGCAACATAAGTAAGTTGTCATGCAGGCATAAGGCGTTGGCGCTTTGGCTTATGAATGAGGTACCGGTGTTTTTTCCTGCACTGCTTTTTCTTTTTGTGAAGCACAAATCGTTCGGTATTTTCCCGGTGTGAGTCCTGTCTTTTCCTTAAAAATACGGTAGAAAGAACTTGTGCCATTGAAGCCCGACAAGAGTGCGATTTCTTCCAACGAGGTTTTTTCGTCCGAATTTTCCAACAACACTTTGGCATGCTTTACACGGTAATCGTTTATCAGATCGCAAAAATTGGTATTCATTTCATCGTTGACTGCCCGCGAGAGGTAGGTTCGGTTGGTTCCCAACATAAGCGCAACGTCGGAAAGGCGCAGATCGGGATTTTTATAAATCTGCTTCTCTTCCAAAAGCGTTTGCAACCCTTTGCTTACTCGGGATCGTTCTTTAACCGACAATTCGGGAGCAAGTTGTGTTGTTTTTTGTGCTATTTTTTTGTCGTTTGCTTTGACCTCCTCCGTAAAATATTGAATAGAAAATCGCTGTTTAGAACCCACATAGCCTACACCAAACAGAAAAATGGAGTGGGTGATGGAAGGAATGGCCAACAATAGGGGATGAGTAATAAAATAATCTTTTTCGATGATGCTTGATGCAGAGGAGATGAACGAAGCAAAAGTCATGAAAATCATCATCCATTTTATCGGTTTCAACTCCTTTCCTTCGATATCGGAATAGTAGCGTTTGATTTTAGCATGAAATTCGCGTATCAGCTTTAGTCCGAAATACAGCGATAAAATTGCCTGCAAGACAAAAATAACCTGGAATAATGTCAAACGGAACATTTGCAGTCGCACCAGCGGAGAATAGGGCGGAGGATAGCCCGGTTCATGATAAAGGATGCCGTGAATGAAGGTGTCGATTTCCTGTGGCGACATCAGCAGATAAACCGTGGCGGAGAACAGTGCCGTAAGAAAAGCGGGGATCAGCACCCGGCTGCGGCGCCAATCGATCTCCACATCGGTGGTCAGCGTCCGGATATACCAGTAGTACAGCGGATAACTCGCCAACGAAGTAAATACCCAAATGCTGTCGATAATGGTATAGAGTTCATATTGCCGGTTGAAATAGATCCAATGTGCCGTATAATTGACAATCATAACGCCGAAAAATAGGGCTAGAAATCGTTTTGAATTGTTTTGCCTTGCTTCGATAAGTAAAACAATGAACCAGAACAAGTTAACGAAAATCGGCATTATGGAGAAGAAGCTATAGAGCATGAGAACGGGATTTTCGGGTTATATTTTCAAATGTATGAATTTTTAATAAAACAAAGAACAAGAATCGGGTTATTTTTACGTTTTGCGATGTTGAAATTTCATTACCCATCTCCTCCATTTTTGCTTTCGTTTTTATTCTCCATCATCGTAACGATAGTTTTTACGAATTGAGAATTTATTTTTATCGTTTG
>DFUT01000037.1 GCA_002381125.1 Bacteroidales bacterium UBA4179
TAACAACATCGGATTCCGTGATATTTGTGTAAAGCAAACCTACCTCTTTGCCGTATTTGAAGCGGGATACAGCGGTGCGGACAGAGCGAACTTCATGCGAGAATGACGCAAGCCTGATGCAAGCATGGAGCGAGGATGGTGCAGCCTTGGTACGGACTTGGTGCGGAGAAGGTGTGTCTTGTCCTAAAATAAGTTTGTCTCGTCCTGAAATAGGTTTACACTCAATGTAAATTAAAAGCAGGACAATGAAAACAAAAAATCAGGACGAAACAATCGTATCAATCAGGAAGATGTTCATTCAACTCTTCATAAAAACGAAAATATACCTTACTCATTAATTCGATTCAATCAGATCTCCCTTAATTGTTCTGCATTTTTTAAGGTAAAGCCCTCGAAATCGTTATTGAAAAATCCCCATACCTCGTTTCCCTGCTCGAGCCAATTTTTAATTTTTTGGGCGTACCCGGCCAAATCCGTTTCGCTGTAATTGGAAGCATAGAGCGATTCATGTCTGTAAAACCTGATAAAATAAACCACTCAAAAAGCAATGCATTTTGAAAACCTCGATAAAACTTAGCGGGAAATTCGCACTTCTAAATTGAACTTACGGGAAGGATAAAGTGTTTTTTGAAATTAAAAGTTGTTGTAGATACACGGGTGATTTTTATGGGGAATTTACTTTCAATTTTAAAAACTTTGTCTTACTTTTGCTCATATATTGTGAATGTGTGCATTTGAAATTATGGCAATGTCGAAGACAAGGCAAACATTGATTGAGGTGGCGCGTCAGCTTTTTGCCCAACAGGGGGTCGAAAATACGACGATGAGCGATATTGCCAAAGCTTCAAATAAGAGTCGTAGGACGTTATACACGTATTTTGAAAGTAAACAAGATATTTATAATGCCGTAATTCAATCGGAACTCGAAAGTCTTTATCTTCAACTCGAAGAGGTGATTAAACGCAAATTGCCGGCTGACGACAAATTGATGATTTTCTTTTTTACACGGCTGGAAGCGATTAAAGATGTGGTAACACGCAATGGTACTTTGCGGGCGGATTTTTTTAGAGATATTTGGCTTGTGGAGTATGTGCGAAAGGAGTTCGACCGCAAAGAAATAGCTTATTTACAAGATATTTTGGAAGAAGGCGTTAGAACAAAAATTTTTGAAATTACAGATGTTCCCAAAACGGCTCGAATTCTTCATTATGCGCTCAAAGGACTTGAAGTTCCCGTTATTCGTGGAGTATTTAGTCTCAATATCAATAATAAGTCGGATAGGGATACGATTGTCAATTTAATATTTAGAGGATTGTATAGAGAGAAATAATTAATTTAAACCAATAGAAAATGACATTATTAGAAGGTAAAACAGCTTTAATTACCGGCGCAGCCCGAGGAATAGGGAAGGCCATTGCGCTTAGGTATGCTTCTGAAGGAGCGAATATTGCGTTTACGGATTTGGTCATCGATGAGAATGCAAAAGCAACCGAAAATGAAATTGCCGCTTTCGGAACGAAAGTAAAAGGATACGCTTCGGATGCGTCCGATTTTGAGGAGACTCATAAAGTGGTGGATGAAATTATCAAAGATTTTGGTCGAATCGATATTTTGATCAACAATGCAGGAATTACTCGTGACGGATTGATGCTTCGCATGACCGAACAGCAATGGGATATGGTAATTAAGGTAAACCTGAAATCGGCATTCAATTTTATTCATGCCGTAACCCCTTTGATGATGCGTCAAAAATCGGGCAGCATCATCAATATGAGTTCTGTGGTAGGCCTTTCGGGTAATGCCGGTCAGGCAAACTACTCTGCTTCCAAAGCAGGACTAATCGGATTGACGAAATCGATGGCCAAAGAAATTGGTTCACGAAACATTCGGGTCAATGCCATTGCTCCGGGGTTTATTATTACCGATATGACGGATGCGCTTTCAGAGGAAGTACGAAAACAATGGGCAGAGCAAATTCCGTTGCGACGAGGAGGTACTCCCGAAGACGTGGCTAATGTTGCACTTTTCCTGGGATCGGAACTTTCTTCCTATGTAAGTGGGCAAGTGATTAGTGTATGTGGAGGAATGCATACTTGATTATTTATTTCGATAAAAGTCAATAGAAAAAGAGACACAAAAAAATTTGTGTCTCTTCATTTTAATTGAAATGGAAATATTATACGAAGACAACCATATTATTATTGTTAATAAATCTCCGAGAGAAATTGTACAAGGCGACAAGACCGGCGACAAGCCTCTGGTGGATATGGTAAAAGATTATTTGAAGGAAAAGTATCATAAGCCGGGTAATGTTTTTTGCGGGGTTGTTCATCGGCTTGATAGACCTACAAGCGGGATAGTTGTTTTTGCCAAAACAAGTAAAGCGCTTGCGCGACTGAACGAAATGTTTAAAAAGGGAGAGGTCGACAAAACCTATTGGGCAATTGTGAAAGATTTACCGCCACAGGATGAGGGAACCTTGGTGCACTTTTTGATAAAAAACCAAAAAAACAATAAGTCTGTAGCATATAACACAGAAAAGCCGCGCTCTAAAAAAGCGGTTCTCCATTATAAACTTGTTGGACGATCTCAACGATATTATCTCCTTGAAGTAAAACTTGAAACGGGTCGTCATCATCAGATTCGCTGTCAATTGGCAAAAATTGGGTTGCCCATTAGGGGTGATTTAAAATATGGTGCTCAGCGCTCCAATCCCGATGGCAGCATTTCGTTGCATGCAAGAAATATATCTTTTGTTCATCCTGTTTCTAAAAAGATGATCGACATAACAGCGCCTGTGCCGGATGATCCATTATGGAAAGCTTTCGAAATTTAGATTTTTTACAAAAAGTTGAAAGAAATAACATCAAAACCATGAAATATAAAAACTATATCTGTAAATTTGCGGATATAGTTAAATTTTTATCTAAATAAAGAAATATGAAACCAACATTGTTTGTATTAGCTGCGGGTATGGGGAGTCGTTATGGAGGTCTAAAACAACTGGACGGAGTTGGCCCTTCGGGAGAAACCATCATGGATTATTCGATTTACGATGCCATAAACGCAGGTTTTGGCAAGCTCGTTTTTGTTATTCGCAAATCGTTTGAAGAGGATTTCAAAGAAAAAATCGTAAAAAAATATAAACACAAAATCCCTGTGGAATTGGTTTTTCAAGAACTGGATAAGTTGCCCGAGGGATTTACGGTGCCGCCAAATCGTGTAAAACCATGGGGCACCAATCACGCTGTTATGATGGCAAAAGATGTTATTGACGAACCTTTTGCAGTAATCAATGCAGACGATTTTTATGGACGGGAAAGTTTTCAACTTTTGGGAGATTTTCTTTCTCCGCTTCATGACAGTAAAAATTTGTATGCTATGGTAGGATATAGGGTGGGGAATACGTTGTCTGAGAGTGGAGCGGTTGCACGTGGTATTTGTGAAATAGACGATGATCGTAATCTTCTCGGAATTGTGGAACGTACACAGGTTATGCGTATTGACGGCGTAATCAAGTATAAAGATGAAAACGATAATTGGATTGCTATTGATGAGAATACTCCTGTTTCTATGAATATGTGGGGGTTCACGCCCGATTATTTTGATTATTCGGAAGATTATTTTGTCGATTTCTTGAAAGAGCATGCAAATGATATTACAGCTGAATTTTTTATACCTTCGCTTGTGAACCATTTGGTTACTAATAAAATAGCAACTGTAAAAGTATTGGATACTCCTTCAAAATGGTTTGGAGTAACCTATCCTGAAGATCGGCCGGGAGTTGTGACCAAGCTTAAAGAATTGGTCGATGAGGGAATTTATCCTTCACCTTTGTGGTGAAAAGATAATTTTGGATGGCCGGCGCACATCTATCGACATTCAACTAAAATAGTTTAAAATGGTTGAAGTGCTTATTGTTCTGTTTCTTATTGTTTTAAACGGTTTTTTTGCTTTATCGGAGATTGCAATTGTATCGAGTCAAAAAACAAAACTTGAAATAGAAAGGAATAAAGGGAACAAAGGTGCCGAAATGGCGCTTAAACTTAAGGCCGATCCGGATAATTTTCTTTCAGCCGTACAAGTAGGAATAACGCTTATCGGCATCGTAAATGGTGCATATGGAGGGATTACCCTTGCAGCCGATGTTGTTCCTTTTTTTAAAAAATTTGCATGGTGTGCTCCTTATGCCGAAACAATATCCATTGTATTGGTTGTTTTTTTGATTACGTATGTTTCTATCGTTATTGGAGAATTGGTTCCGAAAACCATTGCCTTGAATAATCCGGAAAAGGTATCGATTGCGATTTCGCGGCCTATTTACATCGTGAGCGTTATTTTTTATCCATTTGTAAAATTTTTGGCTGCTTCGACCTCTTTTTTTAACAAAATTATTGGGTTGAAACCCCGAAAAGATACGATTTCCGAAATGGAATTGCGAACGTTGCTAAAGGCTGCCACAAAAGAGGGGGTTATTGAAAACGAAGAGAGTATTATTCTTGAGCAGGTTTTTTATTTTTCGGATAAACGTGCTAAGCATATCATGACTCATCGCACTGATGTGGAATGGGTAGATATATCGAAAAGTAAAGAAGAAGTTATTCGAGATCTGTTGAATTGTAAACACAGCAAGGTTTTGGCATGCAATGGAAAACTGGACGATTTCGTGGGGATTATTTCGATTAAAGAGTTGCTGGTTGAATTGTACAGGAATAAAGATTTTTCTATTGATGATTTAATTCAGGAACCTTTGATTTTCCCTTCTACCTTGCGTGCCCAAAAAGTGCTTGAAATGTTTCGAAATAATCATAAGTCTATTGGTGTGGTGGTTGATGAGTACGGGAGTGTCGATGGAATCATTACATTGCACGACATAATGGAAACATTGGTTGGCCCCATTGCAGATGATGACAAGAGTGAAGAACCGGATATTTTTATGCAAAGCGAGAATCGCGCTTTGGTAAATGGAGAAGCTCCCGTTGAATTGCTTACATTGCTTATAGACGATTTCATTCTTGATTTCGAAACCATCGATTATTCAACCATTGCGGGCTTTGTTTTGGCCAATATAAATAAAATACCTCAAGTTGGGGACAAGTTTATATACAATGGGGTAACATTCGAGATTGTGGAAGTGGATGGCAATAAAATCGGTAAAGTTTTGATAACCAAAAATAAAAAACCAACGAATAAAGAATAATTTTTTAATATATTACGTACTATGAAATTTTTTGTAGATACTGCTAATCTAGAGCAGATTAAAGAAGCACATGCCTTGGGTATATTGGACGGCGTTACCACGAATCCATCTCTCGTTGCAAAAGAAGGAATCGTGGGAAAAGAAAATGTGATGGCTCATTATAAAGCGATCTGTAAAATTGCGGTAGGAGGAGACGTTAGCGCAGAAGTAATTTCCACAGATTATGAGCATATGGTAAAAGAAGCCAAATCGTTGGCGGCCATAAGTGGACAGATCGTGGTAAAAATACCCATGATAAAAGAAGGAATTAAAGCTATTAAATATTTGGCATCGGAAGGAATAAAAACAAACTGTACGCTTGTTTTTTCACCCGGACAGGCTCTGTTGGCAGCAAAGGCAGGAGCTACGTATATTTCGCCTTTTATAGGAAGATTGGATGACATTGCATCCGATGGTTTGGCTTTGGTTAAAGATATTCGTTTGATTTTGGACAATTACCATTATCGGTCACAAATTATTGCATCGTCTATTCGTAATCCCATGCATATTATCAATTGCGCAAAAATGGGTGTAGATGTGGTGACATCGCCATTGGACTCTATTTTGGGGCTGTTGAAACATCCTTTGACGGACTCGGGTCTCGAAAAATTTTTAAAAGACGCAGAGACTTTTAATAAGTGAATTATCAATAAATTAAACAAAATAAGCAATGATGATTGAAGAGAAAAATTGATTTTGCAGATGATGTTTTTCCTATCAATATTAATATAAAATATGTTTTATAACACATTTTTTTATTAGGTAGAGAGTAATGTATGTGTTACTTTTACACGAATTTTGTAAAAAATCCAATCTTCATCATCTTTTATTTATACACCGGAAAAATATGAATGTAAAGAAAACAAGGAGTAAATCCGGTTTGCTTTTGGATGCTTTTGAAAAAATTGTAGACGGAAAGCAAACCGGATTATACATTCTTACCAACAAGAATGGGTGCGAAGTAACCGTAACCAATTATGGCGCAAAGATTGTTTCGTTGATGGTGCCCGATAAAAACGGTACATTAACCGATGTGGTAACAGGCCATCAAACCATTGATGATTATTTGACTTCAGAAGAGCCTTATTTTGGCGCAGTTTGTGGCAGAGTGGCCAATCGGATTGCCAAGGGCAAATTCACCCTGGACGGAAAAGAATATACGCTTGCCATCAATAACGGCCCCAACCATCTCCATGGAGGCATAAAAGGTTTTAATGCAGTTGTATGGGATGTTAAAGAGATTTCTGAAAACTCGATACAACTTTTTTATTTGTCGATAGACGGTGAGGAAGGATATCCGGGTAATTTAAGTGTGACCGTGACGTATGTTTTAACGGATGATAATTCGTTGGATATTTATTATGAAGCGAAAACCGACGAACCCACTATTTTAAATCTCACCAATCATTCATACTTCAATCTTTCGGGAGCAGGAGATCCTTATATCGGAGATCATGTTCTTAAATTGAATGCAGATTGGTATCTTCCTACCGATGAAACGTTGATTCCTCTTGGAGATCCCGAACAAGTTTTTGGTACGCCTATGGATTTTACCGTAGAACATGCCATAGGAGAACGAATTGATGATGATTTTCAACCCTTGATTTTCGGGAAAGGTTATGATCACAATTACATAATCAATAAAGACAATGTTGATGATTACGTTTTTACCGGGGTGTGTAGATCACCTAAAACCGGTATAAAAATGGAGATTTACACATCGCAACCGGGCATTCAATTATATACAGGTAATTGGTTGACGGGTAATTTTACAGGTAAGAACGGTCAGCGTTATCCCAAGCGTTCGGCTGTATGTTTCGAAACACAACATTACCCCGACAGTATTAACCATCCGGAATACCCCTCAATCGTTTTGCGACCGGATGAAATTTTCAGTTCGAGAACAACTTATAAATTTTTGACATAAGACTTATAAAAAAGAATCATTTTTTATAGTAAACAAACAAATTAATCAATAAGTAAAAATATGAATACGACAACTAATGAAAAAAGGAGTAATCTTGTGCCGATAATAATGATGGTCATTCTGTTTGGGATGATATCATTCGTTACCAATTTAGCAGCTCCGATGGGTCAAGTATTAAAAGAGCAATTCGGTGTTTCCAACTTCCAGGGATTGTTGGGGAATGCGGCTAACTTTATTGCGTATGCAGTTATGGGAATACCGGGGGGAATTCTTTTACAGAAACTCGGGTACAAAAAAACGGCTTTGATAGCCATAGCGATTGGTTTTTTGGGCGTTTTTATTCAATTCCTTTCAGGGCACGCTCCCGAAACATCTGCTTTTGGGGTTTATTTACTTGGAGCTTTTGTTGCAGGTTTTTCCATGTGTCTGTTGAATATTGTGGTAAACCCGATGTTGAATACTCTTGGAGGTGGTGGTAATAAGGGAAATCAGCTCATCCAGATCGGAGGTTCTTTCAACTCCGTGATGGCTACCTTCACTCCGGCATTTGTAGGGGTTTTGATTGGAGAAACGACGAAGGCAAGAATTGAAGATGTTTTTCCGGTTATGTATATTGCAATGGGGGTTTTTGCTCTCATATTTTTTGTTCTGCTTTTTGTAGATATTCCGGAACCACGTGCCGAAAAATCTTCAGAGCCTCTCAAAAAGTTAATGTCCGGGGCGTTGAAATTCCGTCATTTTGTGTTGGGTGCCATTGCCATTTTTATTTACGTTGGTGTTGAAATTGGTACTCCGGGCCTTTTGATTCTTTGGTTGTCAGATACGCCTGTCGGAAAAACAACCGCAGGTTTTGTTGCCGGAACCTATTGGTTTCTTATGTTGATCGGACGTTTGATCGGAGCCTCGCTTGGTGGTAAAATATCCAGCCGAACAATGTTGGGAACCGCTTCGTTTATAGGATTGATTTTGATTGCCGCTGCAATTTTTTCTCCTGTAACATCTGTTGTTACTTTGCCTGTTCTTTTAAGATCGGCCACGGGGGCTCTTTCTTTCGGATTGGCAGAAGTGCCGATCAATGCCATGTTTATTGTTTTGGTAGGTCTTTGTACTTCGATTATGTGGGGAAGCATTTTTAATCTTGCAGTAGAAGGTTTAGGTAAATATACGGAAGCCGCATCGGGCATTTTTATGGCTTTGGTATGTGGTGGTGGGATTCTTCCTGCTATTCAAGGACAAATCGCCGATATGGCAGGATACATTAATAGTTATTGGTTGATTTTCGCAGGATTGGCTTATTTATTATATTATGCTTTAATTGGATCTAAAAATGTGAATCCGGATATTCTGACAGATGAGTAAGTAAAATGAATAATAAAAACAAATTAATCAAAATATAATATAAGATGACAAAAGAAGAGATAATTGCTTTATTTCGAGAGAAGTTTGGTGAGGAAACACCTGAGGTCTATACGGCTCCCGGCCGTATAAACCTTATCGGTGAGCATACCGATTATAATGGTAGTTTTGTTTTTCCGGGTGCAGTAGATAAAGGAATAACGGCAGCCATTCGTTTAAACGGGACAAACAAAGTAAGAGCGTATGCTCTCGATCTCGACGAATATTCCGAATTTGGCTTCAATGAGGAGGATATTCCTAAAGAAGGATGGGCAAAATATATTTTTGGCGTTTGTCGAGAAATCATTAAACGCGGCGGAAAAATCGAAGGTTTCGATACCGTTTTTTCAGGTAATGTTCCTCTTGGAGCGGGAATGTCTTCTTCGGCAGCATTGGAGTGCACCTATGCTTATGCATTAAACGATATGTTGAATCTTGGGATCGATAAATTTGAATTGGCTAAGATTGGACAAGCGACAGAACATAATTATGTGGGTGTGAAATGTGGCATTATGGATCAGTTTATTTCGCTTTTTGGAAAAAAAGGACATCTCGTGCGATTGGATTGCAAAACAATGGAGTACGAATATTTTCCCTTTGATCCTCAAGGCTATAGGCTTGTCTTGTTGGATACCCAAGTAAAGCACGAATTGGCATCATCGGCGTACAACAAACGCCGCGAGTCGTGTGAACGGGTTGTTGCTGCCATTCGTAAAAATCATCCCGAGGTGGAATTTCTTCGCGACGCCAATATGGATATGCTGAATGAAGTCAAAAATGACATTTCGGAAGAAGATTATAAACGTGCCAAGTATGTAATTGAAGAAACACAACGTGTGCTGGAAGTTTCGGAAGCACTTAAAAAAGGTGACTATGAAACGGTTGGCAAGAAAATGTACGAAACTCACGAAGGGATGAGTAAGTTGTACGAAGTTAGTTGCGAAGAGCTCGATTTTCTTAACGATATTGCCAAAAAATGTGGAGTAACGGGTTCGCGTGTGATGGGAGGTGGTTTCGGAGGATGTACCATTAATCTGGTAAAAGACGAATTACATGATAAATTTATTGAGGACGCCAAAGCACAATTCAAAACTAAGTATGGCTACGAGCCAAAAGTTTATGATGTTGTTATTAGCGATGGCGCACGTAAATTATAATTCTTAGCCCAATTATGAGAGGGGTTGAAAAATTTGCATGAATTTTTAACTCCTCTTTTTTCAATTTGATATTACCTATACCTATACCTATGATGAATACAAACTTTTATTTGGAAAATGCCACTTTTTTGGTTGCAGTAGATTGTATTATCTTTGGTTTTAAAGATAAAGAACTCCATATTTTGCTCACGCGTCGCCCTGTGGAGCCACTTAAAGGAGAGTGGTCTTTGATGGGAGGGTTTGTGGAAGAAAATGAAAGTTTACACGAAGCGGCAGAGAGAGTTCTTTATCGATATACTCAACAAAAAGGGATATATATGGAACAGGTGAAGGCATATGGGGAAGTAAATCGCGATACGGGTGGTCGGGTGATTTCGGTAGCTTTCTATGCATTGGTGCGATTGGAAGGATTCGATACGAGTTTGGCGGCAAAATATGATGCGCGGTGGGTAAATATACGCGAACTCCCTTCGCTCGTTTTCGATCATAATCAAATGGTAGACGATGCATTGACTTTGCTTAGATACAAAGTTTCCATGCAACCCATTATTTTTCATTTTTTTAATAAAAAATTCACATTGCCGGCTTTACAAGATCTTTATGAAGCTATTTACCAGATGCCTATCGATAAACGGAATTTTCGAAAAAAGATCCTCTCCATGAATATTCTGGATAAACAGGAAGAAAAAGATATGTCTTCTTCTAAACGCGGAGCCTATTATTATGTTTTTAACAAGAAAAAGTACGAAGCGTTTTTGCGTGAAGGTAAGCGATTTTCATTATAATCCGGGAATTACTTTTTTAGAATTTTTTTTTCTACCTTTGTACCCTAATATCAGACAATAATCAATTTAAAAATAAAAATACGCACTATGTATCAAGGCAAACCCGTGCGATTAATCCTTGAAAATGGAATGATTTTTCAGGGAAAGTCGTTTGGTGCAGAAAAGGCAACATCGGGAGAAGTAGTTTTCAATACCGCAATGGTTGGTTATCCCGAGAGTTTGACAGATCCATCATGCGAAGGGCAAATTCTTACCTTCACTTATCCAATAATCGGAAATTACGGCGTCCCCGCGAACAGCAAGACCAACGGAATTTCCGATTTTTTTGAATCCGATCGTATTCATGCAAGGGGGGTCATCGTGCAAGATTATTCGCATGAATATTCTCATTGGAATGCGAAAAGAAGTTTGAGTGATTGGATGAAAGAAGAAAATATACCGGGAATTTACGGTATCGACACACGCATGTTGACAAAAATACTGCGCGAAAATGGATCCATGTTGGGGAAAATTGTCTACGGTGATGAAGATGAAGTTGAATATTATGATCCTACAAGTGAAAACCTTGTAGATAAGGTCAGTTGTAGGGAAATTATTGAATATGATTACGGGGGAAAAAAAGTAGTTTTGGTGGATTGCGGCGTTAAGCTAAATATTGTGAGAGAACTTATCAAGCAGAAAGTTGATCTGATTCGTGTGCCCTGGGATTATGATTTTAATCAAATGGAATACGATGGTCTTGTTATTTCCAATGGACCGGGTAGCCCCGATTATTGCGAAATTACAGTTCATCATATTCGTGAAGCAATGCAATCGGATAAACCGATTTTTGGTATTTGCATGGGAAATTATCTTCTCTCCAAGGCAGCGGGAGCCAAAATATATAAAATGAAACACGGTCATCGCGGTCTTAGTCAACCTGTGCGTAAAGTAGGTACGAACATTTGTTATATTACTTCTCAAAATCACGGTTATGCTGTAGATCAGGATTTTCTTGACGATGATTGGGAACCCTACTTTATAAATATGAATGACGGGACGAATGAAGGTGTTCGACATAAAACAAAACCGTTTTATTCGGTACAGTTTCATCCCGAAGCAGCTGCCGGACCAACGGATACTTTGTTCTTTTTTCAGGATTTTGTAAAAATGCTGTAGTCTTGTCAATATAAGACTAAAAAGATTTTTTTAAAGTAATCGTACACAAAGAAAAGAAAGAAAAGGAATGACAAATACAAACAAATACTCTATTGATGAAGCTTCTACTTTAGAGTCTGCGAATCCTTCAAAAAGAGATTTAAGCATTTGCAGAGTTCTTCTTTTAGGTTCCGGTGCCTTGAAAATCGGTGAAGCAGGTGAATTTGATTATTCAGGGTCTCAAGCCTTAAAAGCATTGCGCGAAGAAGGAATAGAAACCATATTGATAAATCCCAATATTGCTACGGTACAAACTTCGGAAGGTTCCGCAGACAAAATTTATTTTTTACCAATTACACCTTATTTTGTGGAAAAAGTAATTGCTCGCGAACGTCCGGATGGTATTTTACTTTCCTTTGGTGGTCAGACGGCATTAAATTGCGGGGTTGCCTTGTATGAAAATGGGATACTCGATAAATATAACGTTAAGGTTTTGGGGACCCCCGTGCAGGCAATTATGGAGACGGAAGACCGTGATCTTTTTGTAAAAAAATTGGATCAGATTGGGGTAAAGACCATTAAAAGCATGGCAGTAAGCACCGTTGATGATGCATTGGAGGCTGCACATACTCTTGGTTATCCGATTATAGTTCGCGCGGCTTATGCCTTGGGTGGATTGGGATCGGGGTTTTGCAACGATGATAAAGAATTGAAAGCGCTTGCGGAGAAAGCATTCTCTTATTCCAATCAATTGCTTGTCGAAAAATCATTGAAAGGGTGGAAAGAGATCGAATATGAGGTGGTACGCGATAAATACGATAATTGCATTACGGTTTGCAATATGGAAAATTTTGATCCACTCGGCATTCATACCGGAGAAAGCATTGTTGTGGCACCATCCCAGACTCTTACTGATTCGGAATATCAAAAATTGCGTGAGCTATCCATTCGTATTATTCGTCACATTGGCATTATTGGTGAATGTAATGTGCAATTTGCACTTGATCCCGAATCGGAAGATTATCGGGTAATAGAAGTGAATGCCCGTCTCAGTCGTTCATCGGCTTTAGCTTCTAAAGCAACAGGATATCCCCTTGCTTTTGTGGCAACAAAACTGGGTTTGGGTTATGGACTTTTCGATTTGAAAAATTCGGTTACAAAATCTACAAGTGCATTTTTTGAACCTGCTTTGGATTATATAGTAGTAAAAATTCCACGATGGGACTTGGGAAAATTCAGCGGTGTTTCCAAAGAAATCGGCTCCAGTATGAAATCGGTTGGGGAAATTATGGCAATTGGGCGCACTTTCGAAGAAGCTGTTCAAAAAGGTCTTCGCATGATTGGGCTGGGTATGCATGGTTTTGTGGAAAATAAAGAATTGAAGATTGATGATATCGATAAAGCACTTCATGAGCCAACCGACCAGCGTATTTTTGTTATTAGCAAGGCTTTCCGCAAAGGTTATACCGTGGATCAGATTCACGAATTGACGAAAATCGATAAATGGTTCCTTTATAAATTGTGTCATATTATCGAGATTGCCGAGGAATTGGAAAAATTAACCCCTGAGTCGATTGATTTTCAAAAAGACAAGAATCCGGGTTTCGATGAATTATTAAAATTGGCGAAACAAAGGGGTTTTTCCGATTTTCAGATTGCGCGTGCTATTTGGAAAGATAAGATGGATGAGGAGAGTCAGTGGATTATTCGCCAATACCGAAAAAAACAAGGTATTGTTCCGGTTGTGAAGCAGATTGATACGCTGGCAGCAGAATATCCTGCGCAAACCAATTATTTGTATTTAACATACAATGGTATGGAACACGACATCCAATATGTAGATGATCGTCGTTCTGTAATTGTGTTGGGATCGGGTGCTTATCGCATTGGTTCTTCTGTAGAATTCGATTGGTGTTCGGTTAGTGCGCTGAATACGGTTCGTAAAGAAGGGTATCGTTCGGTGATGATTAATTATAATCCGGAAACGGTTTCTACCGATTATGATATGTGTGATCGTCTTTATTTCGATGAGCTTACCTTTGAACGGGTAATGGATATTGTTGAACTTGAGAATCCTTATGGCGTTATCATTTCTGTTGGGGGACAGATACCTAATAATTTGGCTGTGCGTTTGGATAATGCAGGGGTTAACATTTTGGGTACACCTGCAAAAAGCATAGATAATGCCGAAAATCGGAATAAATTTTCAAGTATGTTGGATGAACTGCATATTGATCAGCCTCGTTGGCGTGAACTGACTTCGTTGGAAGATATTTATCAGTTTGTGGAAGAGGTTGGATATCCTGTACTGGTTCGTCCTTCCTATGTGCTTTCCGGTGCCGCTATGAACGTGTGCTCCAATGACGAAGAATTGAAAAACTTTCTTCAGCTTGCAGCCGACGTTTCCAAAAAGTATCCGGTAGTAGTGAGTTCATTCGTTCAGAATGCGAAAGAAATAGAGTTCGATGCGGTTGCCGATAAAGGGGAAATTATCACTTATGCTATTTCGGAACATGTTGAATATGCAGGTGTTCACTCAGGAGATGCCACTATTCAGTTTCCTCCTCAGCGTTTGTATGTTGAAACGGCCAGGAGAATTAAAAGGATTTCGCGTCAAATTGCAAAAGCATTGAATATCTCGGGTCCATTCAATATTCAATATTTGGCAAAAGATAATCATATTATGGTTATCGAGTGTAATCTTCGTGCTTCTCGTTCATTTCCATTTGTATCGAAAGTTCTGAAGATCAATTTCATTGAACTTGCAACGAAAATAATGCTGGGACAGAAAGTGGAAAAACCCAATAAAAGTGCTTTCGATTTGGATTATGTGGGAATCAAAGCTTCGCAATTTTCTTTTTCGCGATTACAAAAAGCCGATCCCGTTTTAGGTGTGGATATGGCCTCTACGGGTGAAGTGGGATGTCTTGGCGATGATTTTCATAAAGCATTGCTTACGGCAATGTTGTCTGTGGGATATACGATTCCGAAGAAAAACGTATTATTTTCCACAGGACCGGCTAAATCGAAGGCTGATTTATTGGATTCGGCAAAATTACTTTATGAAAAAGGGTATAATTTATATGCAACGGCAGGATCGCAAAAGTTTCTCGAAGAAAATGGCGTTCCTGCAACATTGGTTTATTGGCCGAGCGACAATAAAAGTCCCGGCGCAGTTGAACTCATTCAAAACAGGCAGATCGATTTGATTGTAAATATTCCCAAAAATTTGACACCAAGAGAATTGAGAAACGGTTATTATATTCGTCGTGCGGCCATCGATTTTAATGTGCCTCTGATTACCAATACCCGTTTGGCGAGTGCTTTTATTCATGCTTTTTGTCAAATTAATCTCGATGATATCGAAATAAAACGTTGGGATGAATATGTATAAGTTTTAAATTCTTCGACATCCTGTTGAAAATATTTTTATGGCAGTTATTGCTTTATTAACAGGGTTAGTACGCGATCAATAAATTAGCAACGAGAAAATGGTTAAAGATTTTTTAGATGCATTACAAGTTACATGGGGTGAGGTGCAAAGGCACGACTATGATGTAGTTGTTTTACCATGGGGGTCTATCGAACCGCACAATTACCACTTACCGTATCTTACAGATTGTTACCTTTAATTGCCGATTTGCTTATCGAACTGAAAAATTTGTAAAGGGTAAAGATAGATAGGGAAAGTTTTTCGTTGTTTGCCGAGAAAAATGGAATGTGCTTGTAACGAGCAATTGGCATCAACGAAAAACGTTTTTATTGCTAAACAATTTATCGTAATTTTGGCATGATATTGCAGACTAAAATTATGGGGAAAATGGAGTTCTTTTTCATTTCCGTCTCGTTTGAATAAATAATAGTATCGATTGATTGCAAAATCCCAAAATAATAAATAATAAAAATTATTATGAGTAAACAAAGAGAGAAACTTTTTACTGATTTTCCACCTGTTTCTACCGAAGAATGGATGAAGAAAATCATTGCCGACCTCAAAGGTGTTGATTTTCAAAAAAAAATGGTATGGAAAACAAATGAAGGTTTTAATGTAAATCCTTTTTACCGAGCCGAAGATATTGTGGATTTAAAATGGACTGACAATTTGCCCGGCCAATTTCCATATGTAAGAGGCACAAAAAAGGAAAATGTGTGGTATGTTCGGCGAGAAATAGAGGTAGATGATTTCCACGCTGCTAATCAAGAGGCTGTTGCCTTATTAAAAAGGGGGGTGAATTCTTTGGGTTTTCACATACAAAAAAAGGATGTAACTCCGGAAGATATTGCGCTTTTATTACACGATATCGCTCCCGATAAAATTGAATTGAATTTTAGCACGAATGAAGGTAATGAAGTTCAATTGGCGCGTATCGTTGTAAATTATATACAGGGTTTGAATTTGGATCCGATGGAATGTTTCGGTTCGATTGAATATGATCCTTTCCGCATTATTCTTCAAGAAGGTCGTGATAATGCCGATTGGGAGAATGAAGTGGTGGAGATTGTTAAAATCACGATTCCGCTGCCTCGTTATCGGTCAATTTTGGTTAGCGGCAATCTTTTTTCCGATGCAGGTGCTTATCTCTATCAGGAACTTGGTTTCAGCCTTTCTCATGGGACCGAGATATTGAATAAACTTGTTGAAAAAGGCATAGAGCCGGATATGGCGGCAAAAAAAATAAAATTTAGTCTCGGTGTGAGTTCCAATTATTTTATGGAAATTGCCAAATTTCGTGCAGCCAGGTGGTTATGGGCTGAAATTGTAAATGCTTATCAACCGTCTTGTACGCATGATTGTCCCAATAAGACAGAAGATACTTGTAGGTGTGCCGCGAAGATGAATATTCATGTTACTACAGCACAGTTTAACCAAACGTTGTACGATCCCTATGTAAACATGCTACGTACACAGACCGAAGCCATGTCGGCTATCATCGGTATGGTAGACTCTCTGACAGTACGTCCGTTTGATGAAACCTTTGAAATACCTACCGAATTTGGTAACCGCATTGCTGTAAATCAGCAATTATTGTTGAAAGAAGAATCACATTTCGATAAAATAACCGATCCGTCGGCCGGGTCTTATTATATTGAGAATCTTACGGGTGCTCTAGCAGAACAAGCATGGAAACTTTTTCTTGAAATCGATGAAAAAGGTTTTTATGAAGCGTTGAGGTCGGGTGTTGTTCAGGATGCAGTGAATGCATCGGCTGAAGCTCGTTTCAAAGCGCTCTCCAACAGAAAGGAAATTTTGGTGGGCACCAATCAATACCCTAATCCCAATGAAACGATGGCTGATAAAATTCAAGTAAACCTTTCGAATGAATGCGTTGATAGGGAAGTAGAAGAGGCTCCTCTTAAAAAACTAAATAAAAGTCGTCTTGCCGAACCGTTCAATACTTTGCGCTTAGCTACCGAAAAAAGTGGAATACGACCAAAAGTATTTATGCTGACCATCGGCAATTTGGCTATGCGTCTTGCTCGTTCACAATTTTCAGGCAATTTTTTTGCCTGCGCAGGTTATGAAATTATCGATAATCTTGGATTTGAGACCCTAGAGGAGGGTGTTAAAGCTGCTCGAGAAAAAGATGCGGATATCGTTGTCCTTTGTTCCGGCGATGAAGAATATGCAACGCTTGCGCCTGAAGCATTTGAGTTGTTGAAGGATGGGAAGGAAATTCTTGTTGTTGCCGGTGCACCTAAATGTATGGACGAATTGAAAGAAAAAGGCATCGAACATTTTATTCACGTCCGCAGTAACGTATTGGAGACATTAAGAGCGTTCAATTCATTGTTGGGAATAGCATAAAGGATGAGCAAAGAAAGAAAAACAAAGGATTGGATCATAGCCACCCGACCATGGTCGTTCCCGGCTTCTACCATGCCGGCATTAGTAACCATTTCTTATATTTATTTTTTGAAAGGCGAAATATCTACCGAGATTAACTGGTGGTATGGGGTATTGGCATTCATCGGTGCTTGCATTTTTCAGGCAAGCGGAAATCTGATCGGCGATTATTTCGATTTTAAGTATGGTGTTGATCGAGAAGAGTCTTTTGGGTCGAGCCGCATGTTGGTGGATGGAATTTTTTCTCCCAAGACCATCTTGAATTATGGGATCGTGATGTTGATTATCGGTATTGGGTTGGGATTATTTCTTTTTGTCCATACCGGACCCGATTTGCTTTGGATTGGCGTTGTAGGCGTTTTGGCAACTGTTTTTTATTATAAATTGAAGTTTGTTGCTTTGGGCGATCTGGTAATTTTCATTGTTTATGGTCCCTTGATTGGTTTGGGTACGGCTTTTGTGATGACCAATCAATTGATGTGGAATGTTGTTTTACTTAACATTCCAATAGCATTTTTGGTGGTTAATATTTTGCACGCCAATAATATGCGCGACATTCGCGACGACAGCAAAGCTCATATCCGAACGCATGCTATCGCTTTGGGAATGAAGAGGGCAAAAGTTCAATATCTCCTCTTGGCCATTGGGGCTTACGTTGGAGTTTTGTTGATGGTTGTTTTCGGTATGGTTCATCCCCTAGCGTTGATCGTTTTTCTTTCATTGCCTCTTGAATTGAAAAATTTAAAACAAATGAGAAAGGCCGAAGTTGAAAAACCTGAATTGATTAAAGATTTGGATGCAAATTCGGCTCAATTTGTTTTAGTATTTAGTTTGTTGTTTGCGCTAGCAAACTTTATTGCCGCCGGATTATGAAAAGAATAATTTTTGCCGTCATCGTAGCTGCTGTATTTTGGTTCGTGATGTTTTCGCCATGGACGAGAGATTATGTGAATTTTTGGGTTACGATGGCATGTGCGGGAATTACTCTGATACTGATGAGTGTTTTTTGGGGGGAGAATTTCATAAACCAATTTTCTTTCTCGGTAAAAGACGTCCTTATCGGTGTAAGTTCAGCGGTGGTATTGTACGGAGTATTTTATCTCGGTGATTACTTTTCTAAGCTGCTTTTCGATTTTGCCAAAGATCAAGTGGCAAATATTTACCTTCTTAAAGAAGGAGAAAACGAATGGTGTCTTGGTTTGTTGCTCATCTTATTGGTTGGTCCTGCCGAAGAAATCTTTTGGCGTGGCTATATTCAACGCACGTTGGAGTCAATATGCGGAGCATGGGTGGCATTGGTTGTCACTGTTTTGATTTATACTTTGGTGCATATTTGGTCGTTTAATTTTATGCTTATTATGTCTGCCCTGGTCTGTGGCGCATTTTGGGGTTTACTTTATAAGTATAACAAAAATCCGGTAACGCTGATAATTTCTCATGCATTGTGGGATGTATCGGTGTTCGTTTTGTTTCCGATTGTCTGAAATGTTTGGCAATTCTCCTCGAAAATGATAGGAGTAGCCAAATAGAGTAAGATAAATATGATATAATTGAATAATAAATAGAAAACTCTTTTTTTAAGAGAAAGAAAAGATAAGATTTATGAAACCGAATTTCAAAAACATTGACATTAAATCGGTCGGCTTCACACCTACTAATGTGTCGGAGTGGATCGAAAAAAATGAAATTAAAGCCAATTGGCTTACACCTGAACAAATCCCGGTAAAATCCGTATATACAAAAGAAGACCTTGAGGGGATGGAGCATCTGAACTATGCTGCCGGGATACCCCCGTTTCTTCGTGGACCGTACTCTACGATGTACGTGGTGCGTCCTTGGACAATTCGTCAATACGCAGGTTTTTCCACTGCCGAAGAATCGAACGCCTTTTACCGTCGTAGTTTGGCCGCAGGACAAAAGGGATTGTCCGTGGCCTTTGATTTGCCTACGCACCGTGGATACGATGCCGACAACGAACGTGTGGTTGGAGATGTGGGTAAGGCGGGTGTGTCCATTTGTTCGGTAGAAGACATGAAGATATTGTTCGAGGGTATTCCTTTGAATAAAATGTCTGTTTCGATGACAATGAATGGTGCTGTTCTTCCAATACTTGCTTTCTATATTGTTGCAGCGCAAGAGCAGGGTGCCAAACTTGAAGAGTTGAGCGGAACCATTCAAAATGATATTCTGAAAGAATTCATGGTGCGTAATACTTACATTTATCCGCCCGATTTTTCGATGCGAATTATTGCCGATATTTTTGCCTATACTTCCAAAAATATGCCGAAGTTCAATTCCATATCTATTTCGGGTTATCATATGCAAGAAGCAGGGGCAACGGCCGATATCGAGTTGGCTTATACTTTAGCTGACGGTATAGAATATTTGCGTACGGGTATCAATGCCGGAATCGATATCGATTCATTTGCTCCGCGTCTTTCATTTTTCTGGGGAATCGGGATGAACCATTTTATGGAAATTGCGAAGATGCGTGCTGCACGTATGCTGTGGGCTAAAATTGTTAAAAGTTTTGGGGCTAAGAATCCCAAATCGATGGCGTTGCGTACGCACTCTCAAACGTCGGGTTGGTCACTCACCGCACAAGATCCTTACAATAATGTTGGGCGAACCTGTATTGAAGCGCTGGCAGCTGCTTTGGGACATACCCAGTCGCTTCATACCAATGCATTGGACGAGGCAATTTCTTTACCGACCGATTTTTCTGCTCGAATTGCACGAAATACCCAAATCTATCTTCAGGAAGAAACCTTTATTACCAAACAAATTGATCCATGGGCAGGTTCTTATTATGTTGAAACGCTTACCAACGAATTAGCCCATCGTGCTTGGGATCTTATTCAAGAGATTGAAAAGCTTGGAGGAATGGCCAAAGCTATTGAAACAGGACTCCCCAAAATGCGGATAGAGGAAGCGGCTGCACGTATTCAAGCTCGTATTGATTCGGGAATTCAAAAGATTATTGGTGTTAATGTGTATTGTCTCGATGAAGAAGAACCCATTGATATTTTGGAGGTGGATAATACGGAAGTACGCAAACGCCAGATTGAAAGGTTGAACCATCTGAGAGCTACCCGTGACAATGATGCGGTTGAAAAAGCATTGGATGCCATAACCAAATGTGTGGAAACCAAAGAAGGAAATCTATTGGAATTATCGATTGAGGCAGCACGTGCTCGCGCTACATTGGGCGAAATATCGTATGCCTGTGAAAAAGTCGTAGGTCGTTATAATGCTGTAACAAGAACAATTTCAGGAGTGTATTCATCAGAAGCAAAAGGAGACACATTGCTCCGGGAAGCACGTGATCTCACAGACAAATTTGCCAAAAAAGAAGGCCGTAGGCCAAGAATCATGATAGCCAAAATGGGGCAAGACGGGCATGATCGTGGTGCTAAAGTGGTAGCAACGGGTTATGCCGATTGTGGTTTTGATGTGGATATGGGGCCCTTGTTTCAAACACCGGCCGAAGCTGCCCGGCAGGCAGTGGAAAACGATGTTCATGTCTTGGGCGTTTCATCGTTAGCCGGAGGGCACAAAACGTTAATTCCACAAGTAATAGAAGAATTGAAAAAACTTGGTCGCCCCGATATCATTGTAATTGCCGGTGGAGTTATTCCTCCTCAGGATTACGATTTTCTGTATAAAGCAGGTGTTGCGGCTATTTTTGGTCCCGGTACACCGGTAACGAAATCTGCATGCGAAATTATGCGCATTTTGTTGGAAGAAAATTAAAGGGTGTTTTTACTTTATCGTAACCGTCTCCGCGAACATAAAAATTTCGGAGACGGTTTTTTGATTATGCTCCCGAAATGATTTTCCAAATTGCTTCTACAAAATAAGGAGCATCATTGAGAGAGGGAACGAATGTGAACTCTTCACCCCCGGCTTCCATAAATAGTTGTCGAGCTTCAATATCGATGTCGTAAAGTGTTTCCATGTTATCAACGGGAAAGCCGGGAGCCATTGCGACGATTTTTTTCCATCCTTGTTTGGCAATTTCTCCAATTTCGGTTGACAAGTATGGCTTTAGCCATCCTCTTCCGCGTTGAGATGTATACAAAAGAATAACATTTTTTGCAGGTATTTGCAATTGATCCAAAAGAAGACGATTGGTTTCTTTTAGCTGGTATACATAATCAAAATCCTTCCCTTTTTCCCATGCCTTTTCCACGTGGGTGAGAGGCAAACTGTGATAGCTTAAAATCAACTTGTCGAATTCTTTTTCGAGGTAAGGTTTTGCATGAGTTGCAAGTGCATGGATGTAAGCCGGGTGATTGAAATAAGGTTTTACGATTTTAAGACGGAAAGAATGTGGTCGTTTGTAAAATATACGCCCTATTTCGTCAATGGCTGTCTGTGTGGTAGCTTGCGTATATTGTGGAAAAAGAGGGAAAACCACCACTTCGTGGATCAGGGGACATTTTTCTTCTAATTTGTTGATGGCTTGCGAAAAATTGGGTTCTCCATAGCGCATCGCAATTTCTACGGGGATGTTTTTTTTGGACTCCAGTTCGTCCGCAAGTTTTTGCATGAAATAAAGAAGAGGGGAGATTTCAGGTTCTTCTTTGCGCCAGATTTGTTTGTATTTTTTTACCGATTTGGATACAGATATAGGAGCAATGATGTTTCGTGCCAAGAAATTCGACAACCACTCCGATCTTCCCATAACCAAGGGGTCGGACAACATGTCTCCGATAAATTTTTGTACTTCGACTTTTTCATGATTTGCGGGGGTTCCCACATTGACCAATACGATACCTCGCATGTTTTTTTAATTGACTTATTCTACATAGGTTTCCAATATTTTGGTATATGTCGACGGAATTAATTCTACGGCATTTGTATCTGCCGGTATAAGAAGCGATTCGCCTTGATGCAGCGAAAGGGTATTTCCTTTGTTGTCTTTGATCGTACTTTTGCCTTCGATGCAGATATAAATCACAAATGAATCGAGTTGATGGTATAAGCGCGTCAAGGTTTGATTCATTTCCAGTAAATTAGTAGTAAAATAAGGACACTTCACTAATTGTACCGGCCGGTTGGGCGAGGGCACATACTCCGTTTTGTATGAATCGTATACAGTATAATCAATGGCATCTTTTGCCAATTCGGTATGTAATTCTCGAGGATTGCCATCGGCATCTTTTCGATTGTAATCGTAAATGCGATAAGTGATGTCTGAGGTCTGTTGAATTTCGGCAATAAAACAACCCGCTCCGATGGCATGTACTCGACCGGCAGGTATGAAAAACACATCTCCGGGTTTTACATGATGTTTTTTTAATGTTTCAATGAATG
Organism: Bacteroidales bacterium UBA4179; assembly: GCA_002381125.1. Taxonomy (GTDB): domain Bacteria; phylum Bacteroidota; class Bacteroidia; order Bacteroidales; family Dysgonomonadaceae; genus Anaerorudis. The sequence continues at coordinate 22,805 of DFUT01000037.1, forward strand.
TGTCGTTTTTTATTCTTTCGACGTATTCGTCGGGAGTAATTTTTTTTGCAAATCCCGAATATATGAAAGCATCGGGAGTGGCGTTGATCACATACCACATTTCGGTTTTTCCGAATGAATTATGTCTTTTTTTTGCAAGTTCGTCATCGGGATGTACCTGAATGGATAAATTTTCTCGAGCGTCGATAAATTTTATCAGCAAAGGAAATGTATTGCCGTATTTTTCATATACTTTTTTCCCTACGAGTCGACTTCCGGTTTTCAAGATAAGTTCTTGGAGGGACGTTCCTGCGAGATCTCCATTGGAGATAACGGAAATATGGTCTTTTACCCCTGATATTTCCCAACTTTCACCAATGCCGTCCCGAGGGGGAGTGATTTGTTTGAATTTGCAGATTTCGGATCCACCCCAAATAACGGGTTTAAGAATAGGTTCAAATTTAAAAGGATATAAATTCATGTGTTAGTTTATTTTTTTCAGCTTTGATTTATTCTATTGTTTTTAGTTCATTTTCAACCAATTTCAATACCATAGCGGTACGGGCAGGGAGATATAGCATAAGCCTTCCTTTATTATGGGGTGCATACAAGGGATCATATAAAGTAAAGTGATGAATACTGTCGTCGTTAAGACCAAAACCCCCAAAATTGACATCGTCGGTGTTAAGGATAATTTTGTATTCGCCTTCGGGAGCAGGTATTCCATAATCCCTGTACGAATTGGTAGGATGGAAATTGTATACAAAAATTAGGTCTTCTCGCAAGTATGCCAATACATTATCGCCATCTTTGTCCCACAATTTCACAAGGGGAGTATCCTGAAAATCCGGAACCGATTTAATGAGTTTGATCATTGCTTTGTCGAAATCGGCCAAATAATGATATTTCAGGTTGTGATCGTCAACCAGATGCCATTGCCTTCGGGCATATTTGAATGACCAGCCGTTGCCTTCGCGCGGAAAATCAATCCATTCCGGATGACCGAACTCGTTGCCCATAAAATTCAGATAACCGCCGTTCATGGTAGTGGCTGTTACCAGTCGGATCATTTTATGCAGCGCTATGCCGCGATCCACTTTTTCGGTGCTGGGAACAAGTTTCGACATGTGCCAGTACATATCGGCATCGATTAATCTAAAAATAATGGTTTTATCGCCAACCAAAGCCTGGTCGTGACATTCTGCGTAAGAAATCGTTTTTTCGTCGGCACGGCGGTTGGTCATTTCCCACCATATGGTCGATGGATACCATTCCTCATCTTTCTTTTCGGTGATGATTTTAATCCAGAAATCGGGAATGTTCATGGCCATTCGGTAATCGAAGCCGTACCCTCCGGCTTCGGGTTTAACTCCCAAACCGGGCATGCCGCTTACTTCTTCGGCTATGGTAACGGCATCGGTATTCACCTGATGGATGAGTTTATTGGCGAGGGTAAGATAGCAAATGGCATCTATGTCTTGATTTCCGTTGTAGTAATCGCCATAATGAGTGAAAACAGTACCCAATCCATGATCATAATACAGCATGGAAGTTACGCCGTCGAAACGGAAGCCGTCGAATTTATATTCTTCCAGCCAATACTTGCAATTGGAGAGCAGAAAATGCAGAACTTCGTTTTTCCCATAATCGAAGCAAAGAGAGTCCCAAGCCTTATGATATCTTCGGTTGGGGTCGCTATGAAAATATAAGTCATACGAGCCATCTATGCGGGCAATTCCTTCGAACTCGTTTTTTACCGCATGTGAATGCACTAAATCCATAATAACGGCAATTCCCATGTCGTGAGCCGTATCGATGAGTTGACGCAGCTCGTCCGGTGTGCCGAATCGGGAAGAAGGAGCAAAGAAATTGGAAACGTGATAACCAAACGATCCGTAGTAGGGGTGTTCCTGAATAGCCATTACTTGGATGGCGTTGTATCCGTTGTTTTTAATCCGAGGCAGAACCTGCTCGCGGAATTCGTTGTAGGTTCCTACTTTTTCTTCTTCCGTAGCCATTCCTACATGACATTCGTAGATCAATAAAGGCGATCTGTCGGGTATGAAATGGTTGTGTTTGAATTGATAGGGAGTCGGAGGATCCCATACCCGCGCACAAAAGATATGGGTATCTTTGTCTTGGACCACCCATTTGCTCCATGCCGGAATGCGTTCGCCGCATCCGCCATTCCAGCAAACAAACAGTTTATAGTAATCGAGATGGTGAATACGATCCAAAGGAACTTTTATTTCCCATATGCCATGTTCCAAGCGTTTCAATCGATAGGATTCTTCGCGTTGCCAATTGTTGAAAGAACCGATTAAAAATATTTCGGTAGCATTAGGTGCCCATTCTCTTAGGTACCAACCATCGTTTGTTTTTTGCAAGCCGAAATAAAGATAACCGGTTGCAAAATCGGATAAACCGATTTTACCGTTCTTTGTCAGTTGGTGTTCTTTGTTTATGATATAGTTGTACCGCTCTTCTATTACATCTGCATAAGGTTCGAGCCAAGGATCGTTTTTGATGATTTCCAGCATAATGGTGTTCGATTTCATATGGATGGGTTGACGGCTATTTTTACAATGATTTTTTTAGTATCTCCTTTTCCGATGAGGGGTGCATGGCCGTCTTCCGGAAAAAAAATGGCAAATTCGCCCGGCAACAAGGTGAAATAGGTAGATGGTTCGTCGTTGAAAAATTCGATATCGTTTACCGGATCGTATTCTTTTTCGGAATCTTTCAGATTGGACAATGATCGCCATCCGAAAGTTTCTTTTTGTTCAATGGGAATTTGGATATCGATGTATTTTTGATGGGTTTCTAATTTTGCTTCCAATTTGGTCTTCATTTTTGTTTTTATGACGGAAACCTTTAGAGCATCATCTTGGAGTTGAGTTGAACCGGTTTCAAGCTGTTTGAGATCTAAGGTATTGAGATATTCAAAAGCTTTTTTAAATAAAGGGTGAAGTGAAAAATAGGTGTTGGCGTTGGATAAATTATCGATAATCATGATGTGTTTTTTTTAAAATGAAACATTCAACTTCACAAATTTACAAGATAATTTTTAATTCACGTATAAAGTTTACGGGTTACTTTTGTGTGAAAAATGAATTTAGATGAAGAAAATATGCTGAAAATGTGTATTTTTGCTTTATAAATTTTGAACCAAAGGGTTTTTATCCTTTCAAAAAGTAGTGAAAAGCGGATGAAAAAAATTATTTTTTCTTTTTTGAGTTTGGTGGCAATTGTCGCGATACATGCACAAACAAATATCGAAACATGTAATTTGGGTTTTTCTTTCGAAATAAGCAGTAATTCGAACTGGGGGGAACATGAACCCGTCATAAGAAGCATTGTTCCCGGATCTCCTGCCGCAAAGGCCGGATTAAAAATAAACGATATCATAATGGAAGTAAATGGTAAAGGGACGTATTTGAAACCCTACTCGACCATTATGTCGTGGTTTTCTGAAAACGAAAGAGAAATGCAAATAGGCGTTCGTAATCTTGGCCGACCTTTTCGACGAATGACAATTAAAAAAAATTGTCGGGTAAAAAATGCAATAAGCGAGGCTCAGCTGGCACCCGTGTTTGCTTTTTACAGTCTGGAAGATGTTCAGGAGAGACGTTTCGTTATTCCTGTGAAAACCACTACCAATCCCAATGCTCAATTTAGCGATTATCTAACATTCGATTTTGCACGGGGCGATGATCGAACAGCTCCAATAGATGCTCGTATTAATGCCATTTTCGAAAAAGTACTTACCGAAAGGGGACTTAAAAGAGACACTACCGACCCCGATTTTATTATTCAAACCTATTATAGTTATCAGCATAATCCGGCATATAACCCTAATTCGCCAACTCTGGGTACTTATCGGCCAACGTGGCGCTTCGATATGCGGAACAAACGGATGATAAAAATACCTGTGTATTCTCCTTCGGAAGCAGTGAGGGTCAACGACATCATGTATACTCTGGAATTTGGATACCGGTTTTATGATCGTAAATTTATGCAACCGGGAGAGATGGTGTTGATTTGGGAAAGCGAGGTAAGCGAACGCTTGTCGGCTAATTATGGATTGGAAAATTATCTCGAAATGAATTTACCTCTCATTCTTTTAAAGTTTCCTTATCCGGAAAACCTGTCTTCAGCCACGTATCAGGTAAATCATTTAAAATATAATTATACGGGGATTAATTATAATATGGACGATTTGAAAACCATTGTTTCCGTTGATCCCGATTCGCCGGCAGAAAAAGCAGGAATACAAGCAGGTGATGTGGTGAAGCGAATACAAAATCATCCGTTTAATCACGATCCCAAATCATTAACCGAATCGTATCGTCGTTTTATAGCCGAAACGATGAAGTATCGTGACGAGAGTACACGCTATACCGATGTAAATGGTTTCGATAAATGTATGTTTTGGAATATCGCCCATTATAACGAAATAGCAAAAACCTTTGAAAATAAAAGATATAAAGCTGCATTTTCGTACCTCTTCAATTTTAATCAATATGTCGATTGGGAAACCCCGGACATACTTACCATTGTAATCGATCGAAAGGGTAAAAATTTCACTTTTAGAGTTGTGCCCGAAATTGTTACGTTTACGACTATTCTTGCTTATTGACAATGTAACGATGTTCGTGTTGTGTTCCTATCGGAAAAATCCGACGAAACCAATTATCAACTCAACCTTGTTATTAAGTTGCATTGTTTAAAATATCGCGATGATTCAAGCAATACTTTATTTTTCTTCTAAACGGAAAAACATATTCCTAATTTCGGTTTTTTAGAAGAGAACCTGTTCTTGAAAAGTCGATAATTGGAATAAATACGAATTTTGTTATTTATACAATATATTGATATTCAATGGTGCTTTATAAAATTGAAATTTTTTATGCATTTTTCTTACAAAAATATGCTCGAATATTTTGGATTGGATTAAAAAAGTTTCTATCTTTGCAGCCGCTTTCCTGATGGAACACTACGTTCCTGTTTGATTTTGGAGGGCGATTTACATTAAGCGATCTTTGAAAGATTTCCGTACACGTTTTTTTTAAGACAAACAAGACAAAGCAGTAGTTGCGCCACTGCATCGATTTTTTTTAGTTGGTGTTTGATGGTGCGACGACCCGTAAGATTTTTTGAGAGAACGAGATTTTTCGGATGACATACGTGAAATTCAGAGAGCCGTATTGAGTGGTCGGACTTTTTTTTGTTGTATATTTTGTTTGGATATTTTTCCGTTGTTCACCATCGGGTATCTTAACGGAACAAGATAACAATATTTTACAACGAAGAGTTTGATCCTGGCTCAGGATGAACGCTAGCGACAGGCCTAACACATGCAAGTCGAGGGGCATCGGGACGTAGCAATACGTTGCCGGCGACCGGCGGATGGGTGAGTAACGCGTATGCAACCTACCCGTAGCAGGGGGATAGCCCGTTGAAAGACGGATTAATACCCCGTAACACAGGGGCTCCGCATGGAGATTATTGTTAAAGGGTCATTTCTTTTAGAGGTGGTCCGGCTACGGATGGGCATGCGTTCCATTAGGTAGTTGGTGTAGGTAACGGCTCACCAAGCCGACGATGGATAGGGGAACTGAGAGGTTGGTCCCCCACACTGGTACTGAGACACGGACCAGACTCCTACGGGAGGCAGCAGTGAGGAATCTTGGTCAATGGACGCAAGTCTGAACCAGCCATGTCGCGTGAAGGAGGACGGCCCTAAGGGTTGTAAACTTCTTTTGCAGCGGAATAAAGTTTGCCACGAGTTGGCGATTTGCAAGTACGCTGCGAATAAGGATCGGCTAACTCCGTGCCAGCAGCCGCGGTAATACGGAGGATCCGGGCGTTATCCGGATTTATTGGGTTTAAAGGGTGCGCAGGCGGGGATTTAGGTCGGCGGTGAAATTTCGGGGCTCAACCTCGATAGTGCCGTTGAAACCGTTTCTCTTGAGTGCGGATGAGGTAGGCGGAATTTGTGGTGTAGCGGTGAAATGCGTAGATATCACAAGGAACACCGATTGCGGAGGCAGCTTACTAAACCGTTACTGACGCTCATGCACGAAGGCGTGGGGATCAAACAGGATTAGATACCCTGGTAGTCCACGCAGTAAACGATGATTACTTGCTGTTTGCGATACACAGTAAGCGGCGAAGCGAAAGCGTTAAGTAATCCACCTGGGGAGTACGTTCGCAAGAATGAAACTCAAAGGAATTGACGGGGGCCCGCACAAGCGGAGGAACATGTGGTTTAATTCGATGATACGCGAGGAACCTTACCCGGGCTTGAAATGCATTCGACTGGGTCGGAAACGGCCTTTCCCTTCGGGGCGGATGCGTAGGTGCTGCATGGTTGTCGTCAGCTCGTGCCGTGAGGTGTCGGCTTAAGTGCCATAACGAGCGCAACCCCTGTCGTCAGTTGCCATCGGTATAAGCCGGGGACTCTGGCGAGACTGCCATCGTAAGATGCGAGGAAGGTGGGGATGACGTCAAATCAGCACGGCCCTTATGTCCGGGGCGACACACGTGTTACAATGGGCGGTACAGCGGGAAGCTACCCGGCGACGGGGAGCCGATCCCGAAATCCGCTCACAGTTCGGATCGGAGTCTGCAACTCGACTCCGTGAAGTCGGATTCGCTAGTAATCGCGCATCAGCCACGGCGCGGTGAATACGTTCCCGGGCCTTGTACACACCGCCCGTCAAGCCATGGAAGTCGGGGGTACCTGAAGTTCGTAACCCTTCGGGGAGCGACCCAGGGTAAAACCGGTGACTGGGGCTAAGTCGTAACAAGGTAGCCGTACCGGAAGGTGCGGCTGGAACACCTCCTTTCTGGAGAACCCGTTGCATTCGACGGGGAAATGCCGGAGGGAATATACTCAAAAGACGGTCGTATCGGCTTCTCGAACGGCTTCTCTTTTCATTTCACGC
>DFUT01000043.1 GCA_002381125.1 Bacteroidales bacterium UBA4179
TCGCTGGTAGGTATGGACAAGCTGATGTGGGGTTCGGATTATCCGCGTACGATCACGGCCATTACCTATCGCATGTCTTACGATTTTATTTTAAAGTCCGATCTTCTCGACGAAGAGGAAAAACGAAAATTTCTCCGATCAAATGCCGAAAATTTCTATGGCTTCACCAATCTTGTTTCCTTGCCTTATATTAAAAATATGTCTGAATGAAATTTAAAAACCTTCATATAACAAAAAAATGAAATTATGGCCGAATATAAAAGATATTGCAAAACACTCGAACTTAAAGATGATCCGGTGCTGATTGAAGAGTATAAAAAGTATAATTACCCCTAATCTTAGACAACAAGTATCTTTAAAAAAATTGTCTTAAATTTGTTGTTGTGGTGCGATATGAGGTCGATTAAATAACCATTCGGCATGTGAGACTGGAACCTATTATTCCGTTAATAGTGTGACTTAAAGGAACATGTGACGGAAGTGACCTCGTGGTGTGGAGCTTCCTTGATAAAGTTCCTTTGAATAACGGAAGAGCGAACCGTGAGGGGATACCCCTGCCGCTAACATCAGGCGGCTAAGGAGCAAGTCTCTGTGTATGGGCAACGTATGTAAACCACTGCACTGTCGTTACAAATAAAAGGCCAAAGATGTTGACAGGCTTCACCGAAATGGTTGGCAACTGGATAACCTTTCTCATGCCTTAATTCCGCAAGGAAAATTTAATTTAAAGGAGCAAAACGTTAATAAAAAACAAATTACCAAACGCTTTGCCAAATGTAAGATTTCACCTATTCTTTATGAGAGAAAAACAAAAAACAAAGTAAATCTTACAGAAGATGAAATTACAAAAAGTTTCCCAATCCATGAGTTCATTTGCAGGAATTTCTTTCGTTCACGAAGAATTCAACAAATGCGGTTTATTGCAACTCATAGACGAACAACTCGGGAAAAGGAATGCTTCGGGATACGGTCACGGAGAACTGTTCAGGACGTGGTTTGAGATATTCTTTTGCGGAGGAGAAGTGGCAGAAGACGTTCAAGAACATTTGCGATCGACATTGGAAAGCATGATGAAACAGATAAGCCGAATAAGCGAATGGGAAAAAGTAGAGATCAACTGCAAGACATACAAATCAGCATCCATTCTCTTTAAGTGGTTTTTTGAAGAACGCAATTATCGATTGGTGGTTATGTGGGAAGAATCGGATGAAAAGCAAATATTTCCATATGGACGGAAGCCGTAAGTGGGTATTTACGGAGACAGTGGAAAAGAACAGATGCAAGAAAACTTATACCTTAAGGAAACTTACAGATATCCTCATTACACGACATTTGAAAATTAAAATGGATTAATCCGTTTGATCGGGAAAGGCCCCCGATTTTAAGGAGAGCATGATGCAATTCGATTGAAAACATTTTTGTGACTGCAGGGGAATGCGTATTTTTATTGCGTAAACCTTTCGTTTTATGGCACGAACCGGAATTTTCGGATAGTTGTCAACAGCCGAATTGGGGATCCCCCGAGACAGGTTTCGGAGGCATTCCTTCGCTCCTTGTTCGCTCTTCCTTCGCTCTTCCTTCGCTCTTTGTTCGCTTCAAGGCAGGAAGAGCAGCTCCGGATTCCGCAGGTTGATGATGCGTGAAACCCGCATGCTCACTGCATAAACTGCCCGATTGTCGTGCATACTTGGTGCAAGGCTGATGCAAGCATGGAGCGAGGATGGTGCAGCCTTGGTACGGACTTGGTGCGGAGAAGGTGCGATTCGTTTTGCGCTTGCGAGTGTCTTTTCCTGAAATAAATTCAGAGTAAATGTAAACAAAGATCAGAACGATACAGTGAATAATGTCATCGAGAAGTAAACAAAAGATGAGGAAGAATGGCTGTAAATGCAGTAGAGAATAGCCGAAAGCCACCTCAGGCAGCATAGAACAACCACAAGGCGAAGAACAAGCAACTGCTTAGGGTAAGCGGTAAAGCGAGTTTAGACTGCAAATGCAAGTCGAGGCAATACTGAGCATAAGAAACCGCTTACAAATCACTACAGGAAACATGGGTTACCTTTGTTGACGTTCCATATAAAATTTGCAATGAGAGATGTATATGATTAGGTCCAAAAAGTTTTTAACTTTGTTTTGTCATAAAAAAGATGATACATTTGTTGGGCCTATAAATGCGATACACATTGGATGATGCGGTTGGAAGAGGTTTTTAAAATATAAAACGATGAAATACAGCAAGAACAAAGCGCTTACTATCCTAACAATGGGAATGGCTGCGGTTTCGTGCACCTCGCAATCGGCGAAACAAGCGTCCGAATGTCCCGATATTTTGCTCATTCCCGGCGATATAAGCTGATTCATTTTTATTACGATATCGATGAATGGGAACTGTACGATCTGGAGAAAGATCCCCACGAGATGCATAATGTTTACAACGATCCCGCTTATGCCGAAGTACGAGAGATGATGCATGATCGGCTGACAGCGTTGCGCCAAAAATACGGCGATTCCGACGAAAACGATCAACGTTTTCTTAAAGAATACCTCGAAGCCATAAAAAGATAGAAAATTTTTTTCGTTATGATTAGATCTAAATTTTTATTTGCAAGTTTAGGGTTGAGCACGCTTTCCATGTTGCATGTTGAAGCCCGACAAAAGCCCAATGTCGTGTTTATTCTGGCCGACGATCTGGGTTATGGCGATCTCAGTTGTTTCGGACAAGAAAAGTTTCAAACGCCGAATATCGACCGGTTGGCGTTGAACGGAATGCGGTATATGAGCTGTACAATATCGCTTCCGATCCTTCCGAAGTGCATAACGTGATTTCTTTGTATCCGGAGAAAGCGGAAGAGCTGAAAAAGATCATGCAGGAAGCTCACGCACCGGACCCCAATTGGCCGTTGTTCAATTGATTTTGTTTACAGGGAGCCCGATCGATTTCTTCTCACCGGATCAACCGGCTGTTGTTCAATCGAGTCCCGGTTGAAAAGATCATGTTGTTCATTCGACACAGAATCGGTTGTTTTAAGCCCGACAACAAAGTTCGATACCGAAGTCGTAAGGTCAGCTTAGAAGTGCAATATTCCCTGCGATGTTTTTGTAATTATGCGGTAGCGATAAACAAAAAGATCAAAATGGCGTTCTACCCTTTTAGAGACGGGCGTAAAAACTTCTTTTATAAAAAGCGGATATGAAAAATAAATATCTTTTTCTCTTCTTTTTCATCGCGTTGTTTTTGGGATGCCGTTCGGAAACAAAAGAGGGGAAAATGTTGTCGGTTACTATTGAGCCACAGCGGTATTTTTTGGAGAACATTGTTGGGGACAGCTATAAAATCAACACGATTGTTCCTGCAGGCGTAAGCCCCGAAATCTATGAACCCACCCCGGCAATGATGATGAATCTGGGCAAAAGCGCCATTTATTTTAAAGTCGGTTTTTTGGGGTTCGAAAATGCCTGGGCTGAAAATTTGGCAAAAAACAATCCCGATGTAAAGATTGTAAATTGTTCGGAAGGAATCGATTTGATTTATGGTGAACATTATCATCATACATCAGACAAGCCCGACAAAGGAGAGGGGCATGCATTGTTGCCCGATCCGCATGTATGGACTTCGCCAAAAACAGCCCGCATTTTTTCTGAAAACATGTACAAGGCATTGGTGGAGTACGATTCCTTGCGGGAAGAATTTTACCGGCAAAATTTTTTAGCGTTGGTTCAGCGGATCGATCGTACAGATAGCATAATTACCCGGTTATTGATGGATATCCCTTCGCGGAGTTTTATTATCTATCACCCTGCTTTGAGCTATTTGGCACGCGATTATGCACTCAGGCAGTACAGCATCGAGCTTGAAGGAAAAAATCCTTCGCCTGCTCAGATGAAAGCGTTAATCGATACGGCTCGAAAGGAGGGTATTGAAGTTGTTTTTGTGCAACAGGGTTTTGATATGAAAAATGCTGCGGTAATAGCAAATGAAATCGGAGCCAAGGTATACCGCATTAATCCTTTGGCATATGAGTGGGATAAAGAAATGATACGTATTGCACGGATTTTGGCAGGAAAAGAAGAATGAATAAACTCGTTGAGATACGGAATCTTTTTGTGGGGTATGAAAACAAGCCCAATGTACTCAAGAATATCAACCTTACGGTTTACGACGATGATTTTTTGGGTATCATCGGTCCGAACGGAGGAGGAAAGACTACACTGGTGAAAGCAATTTTGGGATTGATTAAACCGACAGAAGGGACAATTACTTTCTTTGAGAACGGTGAAAAGGTAAACTCACTTAATGTAGGTTACCTGCCTCAGGTAAATCAAATCGATAAAAAATTTCCCATCACGGTTTTCGATGTTATTTTATCGGGATTAACCCTTAAAGGGAGAATTTTTAAGCGCTACTCGTCGGAAGATAGAGAAAAGGTGCGCGATATTGCTGAACAGATGGGGGTGGAAAATTTGTTGTCGAGGCAAATTGGTGAACTTTCGGGTGGTCAATTGCAACGCGTTTTGTTGGCAAGAGCCATTATCGATGAACCTCGGCTAATTATCCTGGATGAACCCGGTTCGTATGTCGATAAGCGTTTCGAAACGAATTTTTACCGGCTGCTTGCCGATCTCAATGAAAAGATGGTGATTATTCTTGTTTCCCACGATATCGGTACAATTATTTCAAATGTAAAAAACATTGCTTGCGTGAACGGTGATTTGCATTATCATGCAGGCACAGAGATTTCTCCGGAATGGTTGCTGAAAGCCTACGATTCATGTCCCATCGAAATTCTTGGTCATGGAGCGTTGCCTCATCGGGTACTTATGCATCACGATCATAAAAACGACTCCGTATCGGATAATGATATACGGAACGGGGAGTGAGCAACTAATCTTTACCGTCATAAAAATGCCCCCGTATCGGATAATGATCCCGGTTTGTAAAGGTCGGGGATATAAAAAGCCGACTGAAATCGTCGGCTTTTCGCATCATTTTTTATTATGTGATTAGTGTTGTTTGAGTAAATATTCTGCAATTTGTATGGAGTTGAGTGCTGCGCCTTTTCTGATCTGATCGGATACTGTCCAAAATGTTAATCCTTTTTCATTGGTCAAATCTTTGCGAATTCGTCCTACGTACACCGCATCTTTTCCTGTAACATCCAATGGCATGGGATATTCTTTTTTTTCCGGATTATCTATAAGTACAATACCTTCGGCATTGGCAAAAGCTTCACGGGCTTCTTCAACCGGAACAGATCGTTCCGTTTCGATCCAAGTGGCTTCGGAATGAGCGCGCATCACCGGGACGCGAACGCAAGTGGCGCTCACTTCAATATTGGAATGCATGATTTTGCGCGTCTCGTTATACATCTTCAGCTCTTCTTTTGTATAACCATTTTCGGTAAACACGTCAACCTGAGGGATGACGTTAAAAGCCAATTGATATGGAAATTTTTCTATGGTTGGTTTTTCTCCGTTTGCCATCTGTTTGTGTTGGTTTTCCAATTCGCGCATAGCTGCTGCTCCTGCTCCAGATGCAGCCTGATAAGTTGCAACGTGCACTTTTTTAATGTGGGAAATGTCTTCAATTGCTTTCAAGGCCACAACCATTTGGATAGTGGTACAATTTGGGTTGGCAATAATGCCGCGGGGGTGGTTCAGCGCATCTTCGGGATTTACTTCGGGAACAACCAGCGGTACGTCGTCGAACATCCGAAAGGCACTTGAATTATCAATCATGATTGTTCCATGTTTGGTGATGGTTTTAGCAAATTCAAGTGATATGCTGCCACCTGCCGATACAAAAGCTATGTCGATTCCTTTAAAATCGTCGTTGTGTTGTAGTTGTTTTACCTTTATTGGCGTTCCTTTAAAGATGAAGGTTTTACCTGCACTACGCGATGAACCAAACAGTACAAGCTCATCCATGGGAAAATTTCTTTCTTCCAAGATGCGGAGCAATTCTTGTCCCACAGCTCCGCTCACGCCAACTATAGCTACTTTCATGTTGTGCATATAAAAAAGTGAATATTTTTTCGATTTGTAATTATAAATGAGTCTTTAACCGCAAAACTCAGGATTGCAAAGATAGGTATTCTATGTAAAAAATAAAAAGCACTTACAAAAAATACGTTGCAAGTGCCTTATTATCAATGTGACTCCGACAGGATTCAAACCTGTAACCTTCTGATCCGTAGTCAGATGCTCTATTCAGTTAAGCTACGGAGCCATTTTTTTTGTGATTGCAAAGATACTATTTTTTATAGATATTGCAAAAAATAATTCCGATAAAATTGTCTTGTGGATTCAACCGGAATAATAGAACTTGGGCTGTTTATTCGAATAACAAGCTAGTTATCGATTTTTGTTACTGAAAGCGTATCGTCTTTTAACGATAAAATGCCTTCGTCAACCAAAAAACGAATGACCGTTATGGTTTTTTCGTTTTCAAAAGCAGTGATCCGGTTTACCAAATCCGTTAAACGTAAAGAATTTTGAGTCAATTCGTGCATGAGATCCGATTTGATCCGATTAAATTCAAAGTTGGATAAACCTGTTTTGTTTTTTTCCAAACATACATCGCAGCGGCCGCAATCGTTATGATTTTTTTCATCAAAGTAAGTAAGCAATATCCGATTCCGACATACGTGGTCGTTTTTCACATAATCAATCATGCTTGTTATGCGGTTTTTGAAACGTCGTTTCCGATCCTCATAAACCGGTTTGGGTATTCTTACAAATTGTTTTTCTTCGCGTCCGGTGGTGTAAACGATAAATGGGGTTTTTTTCTGTGGAATATAGCGTATATAACGCAATCGCGCCAATTGCAAAAGCATTTGGTAAATTTCTTCGCGCGATTTCCCTGTTCGAGCAGCCAGCAGCGATTCATCGATATACACTTCTTCCGAAAATATACCGGTATAATTGCGCAAAAGCAGATGGATCAACTCATCAAATTCTTTATCGAGCCTTAAAGAATACAGTTCGTCGCGATAAATCAGAAATTGCACACGCGAGCGGGTGTCGATTTCTTCGGTGTATTCGATATAACCCGAAAGTTCCAAAATTTTCAGCGCATGATGGGTTTGTAAAAATGGAAAACGGAAGCGATTGCAAAAATCGTGAAGATTAAAATCGTATACATTGTTGTATCCCGCCCCAACTGCAATCTGATAATAATTGCCCAGAGCTTCGTACACGCGAACAACAAATTCTTTTGGAGGGAATGTATCGGTAATTCGTTTTTTTAATTTTACAAAATCGGCCTTTTCGTATAAGATTACTGCATAAGAACGTTTTCCGTCTCGACCGGCTCTTCCTGCTTCCTGGTAATATTCTTCCAAAGAATTGGGAAGATCATAATGCACAACAACGCGCACATCGGGTTTATCGATTCCCATACCAAAAGCGTTTGTTGCAACGATTACTCGAAACTGATTTTGTTTCCATGCATCTTGCTTGTAATTTTTTTCTTCGTACGATAAGCCGGCATGAAAATGATCGGCAGAAATGCCTGCTTTTTGTAATGCATTTGCAATTTGCTTTGTTCCTTTTCGGCTGCGAACATATACGATTGCTGTTCCCGGAACGGATTGGAGGATATGAACCAGTTCTGTTGTTTTATTTTCGGCATTTCGAACGACATAGGAAAGATTTTTTCGTTCGAAACTTCTTCGGAAAACATTTTTTTCTTTGAAATGCAGCTTTTCCTGGATATCGCCGACAACTTCTTTGGTTGCTGTGGCTGTGAGTGCCAACACCGGGACATCGGGCAAGAGCGTGCGAATTTCGGCAATTTCGAGATAAGAAGGTCGAAAGTCGTAACCCCACTGTGAAATGCAGTGCGACTCGTCCACTACAATCAAATTCACATTCATGGCTTGTAGTTTCGCCCTAAAAATGTCGTTCGACAATCGTTCGGGTGAAACATAAAGAAATTTGAAGTCGCCAAAAATGCAGTTTTCCAGGTTTGTGATGATTTCTTCGCGCGACATTCCCGAATATACGGCGGTAGCTTTTATTCCTCGTTCGCGAAGTTGATCAACCTGGTCTTTCATAAGGGCAATGAGTGGCGTTATTACCAAACAAATGCCCTCTTGTGCCATTACCGGTACCTGAAAAGTAAGCGATTTTCCACCGCCCGTAGGCATCAATCCCAACGTGTCTTTTTGTTCCCAGACCGATTGAATGATTTCCTCTTGCAACGGGCGGAAAGTATCGTATCCCCAATATTCTTTTAGTATTTCGTGAAATAGTTCCGATTGCATGACAAAGACAATGTTTATTTATTGCTTTTCCTTATATCCTTTATTTCCAGTTGGGTATAAGTATTCTTGCCATGAGTGTTTTCTTCGATTGTGTAACAAATGTCGACCGATTGTTTCTCTTTTAGCAGCGGGAAAGCATTTTCTTGGCAAAAAGCAATGGCCTGCATAGGCAGTGTTACGGTTGGATCCACAATTTCCATTTTGATATGTTGGAGGTTTTTGCCTACCAGTTTGCTTTTGCCTGAATCCGTTACATTTCGGGTCAAGAAAATGGGATTTTCGTTTTCGGGACCGAAGGGTTGGAAAAGTGCCAGATCGTTTATGAATTTTGGAGTGATTTTGTCAAAAGTAATTTCACCTGCGATTCTGATTTTAGGCTGCATCATGCGAGCTTCTATTTCGTCAAACGAAATAATGCTGAAACGACGTTTGAATTCTTCCAGATTTTCTTCTCTCAGCGTCAATCCTGCGGCGTAGGTGTGGCCTCCGAAATTTTCCAAAATATCTTTGCATGATTCGATGGCTTTGTAGACATCGAAACCGGGCACCGATCGTGCCGAACCCGTAATCATGTTGTTGGATTTGGTTAGCACGATAGTAGGGCGGAAATAGCGTTCCGAGAGTCGTGATGCAACGATTCCCACAATTCCTTTATGCCAGGTTTCGTTGTAGAGAACAATGCTTTTTTGGCCGTTGATATTTAATTGGTTTTCAATATACGCTATAGCTTCGTCGGTAATTTTCTTATCGAGTTCGCGACGATCTTCGTTGTATTTATCGATGTTTTTGCTCTTAATTCGGGCTGAAGTTATATCGGTTGCCAACAATAAATCAACCGCTTCTTTGCCGTTCATTATTCTTCCGGATGCATTGATTCGGGGACCGATTTTGAAAACGATATCGTTTACGGTGATTTTTTTGCGAGTCAAACCACAAATCTCAATGATGCCCCGTAATCCGAAGCTTGGATTCGAATTGAGTTGTTTTAGGCCGTGATGCATCAATATGCGATTTTCTCCCGTTATGGGGACAATATCGGAGGCAATACTTACAGCCACCAGATCGAGCAAGGGTTCTATTTCCGAAAACGGAAAATTGTTTCTGGCCGAGAATGCCTGAATCAGTTTAAATCCTACTCCGCAACCCGACAATTCTTTATACGGATAATTGGAATCGGGTCGTTTGGCATCGACAACGGCCACGGCACCGGGAAGTTGATTGTCGGGCATATGATGATCGCAAATGATGAAATCGATGCCTTTCTCTTTGGCATACGCAACCTTATTGATGGATTTGATGCCGCAGTCAAGCGAAATAATAAGTTTTACACCTGTGCTCACAGCATAATCGATTCCTTGAAACGATATGCCGTACCCTTCATCGTACCTATCCGGAATATAATAATCGATATTATTCGTTATTCTGCGCAAAAACTTGTAAACCAGCGAAACGGCCGTTGTGCCATCGACATCGTAATCTCCATAAATCAAAATTCTCTCCTTGTTCCCAATAGCTCTTTCAATGCGTCTGACCGCCATTTCCATGTCGGGCAACAAAAATGGATCATGCAAGTCGTCTAACGAAGGATGAAAAAACCTGTAAGCTTCTTCTTTTGTTGATATTCCTCTTTGTAAAAGCAGCTCTGCGAGTACGGGGTCGATGTTTAATTCTTGCGCTAATTCATTTTTCTTGTTTTTTTGGTCGTGTGTAAGGGGTGAATAATTCCATTTGTAAGTCATTTATATCGTTTTTTCTTTCTCTCGAAAACCAAAAAGCGTATTCTCCCGATAGGAGAACACTTTTTCGCTATTGGTCGGCTACAACAATAGCGATGATGTTTAAAAAACTTATCTTTTATCTTGTAAAGATACTATAATTTTCTCGATAACGGATATTTTTTATCGTTTCTTTTTTTGTTGGCTGACAAGTTGTCATCTTTTTCAAGAAAAAAGACAAACTCTTTTAGATAACTTGTATGGAACGATTATTTTTGTTTATCGCCTAATATTTCTCTAATTTCGTCGTAATTGATTACTTCTTTTTCCAGAAGAATAGTTGCCATTTTATCCAATAGCTCTCTTTTTTCGCAAAGCACTTCTTTTGCTTCTTTGTAGCAAGAATTAATGATTTCGGTTATTTCCTCATCAATCATTTGTTCGATATATTCCGAGCGCCGTTCAATTTCGGGTCCATACCCCAAAAATCCGGTAGCCGATTGGTTTACCAATGAGATGTTGGGTAATTTTTCACTCATTCCGTAAACCACAATCATGTTTCGAGCCAATTGGGTTGCTCGTTCCAAATCGTTTGAAGCCCCTGTGGATACTTCTCCGAATACGATTTCCTCCGCTGCACGGCCTCCCAACAATCCTTTTATTTTGCCCCTCAGTTCGCTCTCTGTCATTAGATAGCGATCTTCCAACGGCATTTGCATCGTGTAGCCTAACGCTCCTATTCCACGGGGAACGATGGAGACTTTTTGTATCTCATCGGCGCCGGGAGTAAAGTAGCCCACTATGGCGTGACCACTCTCATGATAAGCCACTATTTGTCGCTCTTTTTCGTTAATCAGTTTGTTCTTTTTTTCTAAACCTGCAATCACCCGTTCAATAGCCTCCTCAAAGTCTTCCATCGTAATGGCATCTTTGTTTTTTCTTACGGCCAGAAGGGCAGCTTCGTTGCACACGTTGGCAATTTCGGCACCTGCGAAGCCCGGTGTTTGGGCAGCCAATCGTTTCAGGTCGACATCCGGTCCCAATTTGAGTTTTTTGGTATGTACTTTGAAGATATCTTCGCGCCCCTTCATATCGGGTTTATCAACCAGAATTTGTCGGTCAAAGCGACCCGGCCTCAAAAGTGCCGGATCAAGAACATCGGGGCGATTGGTTGCTCCCATGATAATTACACCCACGCTTGAATCAAAACCGTCCATTTCTACCAGGAGTTGATTCAAGGTATTTTCGCGTTCATCGTATCCACCTCCATATACACCGCCCGCTCTCCTTTTCCCAATCGCATCAATTTCATCGATAAAAATAATACACGGAGCATGGGCTTTGGCTTCGTTAAAAAGATCGCGCACCCTTGCTGCTCCTACGCCCACAAACATTTCCACAAAATCGGAACCGCTCATACTGAAGAACGGAACGTCTGCTTCGCCTGCGACGGCTTTTGCCAAAAGCGTTTTCCCTGTTCCGGGAGGTCCTACCAGCAACACTCCTTTTGGAAGCTTTCCGCCTAAACGGGTATATTTTGAGGGGTTTTTCAGAAAATCGACCAATTCTTTCACCTCTTCCACCGCTTCGTCTATTCCGGCCACATCTTTGAATGTAATTGGATTTTCGGGTTTTTCGGCAACAATGCGTGCTTTGTTTTTCCCGATTTCCAACATGGGATGTTTTGTCCCCATTCGTCTG
The DNA here is from genome assembly GCA_002381125.1 of Bacteroidales bacterium UBA4179. Classification (GTDB taxonomy): domain Bacteria; phylum Bacteroidota; class Bacteroidia; order Bacteroidales; family Dysgonomonadaceae; genus Anaerorudis. Next base: position 11,681 of record DFUT01000043.1, read on the forward strand.
AATATATATCCCCAAAGTGCTAGGAGAAAAAGGAAAGGAAGAATCCAATTCAATATGAAATTTTGCAACGTTTTGTCTTCAAAATGACCTTTGAAATTTACGCCGTATTCCCTGAGTTCCGATAAGAGGTATTCTTCGTTCATGTTGGGTATGCGGTATACGATAAATTGTTTTTGTACTTGTTGCTCAACACTGGGAATCCGTACTCTCCACGGTGCCGTAGGTGCTTGGGTGATATTTCCCTGAATAGTGTCTTCGGTACCGAGATAGCCGATTATTTTTTCCGGGAGAAAAACGATTCTTTGAACTTTTTCCGCACGAACCGAGTCAAGGAATTCACTATAAGTGAGTTCTATTGGACCTTGTGTGTTCGGGAAGAGCAACCGTTGTAGCCCTATGAATAGCAGCAATACGCAGAGCCAATAGATCCATGAATATTTTTCGCGTTTCGTCATTTTAATTTTGTGTTTTTGAAATTGAATTGAAAAAGGGAACGATAATAAAATGTTCGGACTGATTCTCAAAATTAAAAAAATCTACGATGTTAGGCAACATATTTCCATAAATTGTTTTGAAAAATCTTTTCAAAAACCAAAGCCGGGGTGTTGCTCTTCTAAGTTGAACGTACGTGCCTTTACCAAAGCCATCGCCATGATACTTTGAACGGCGTTGCTCTTCTAAGTTGAATTTACGTCATATTCGATTGATCATTTTTATGCAATACCGCGACATAAATATAAAAAAATGCAATACATTGTTTTTATAATGTACTGCATTTTGATTGAGGCCCGGCCGGGAATCGAACCCGGATCAAAAGTTTAGGAAACTTCTATTCTATCCATTGAACTACCGTGCCTTAATATAGCGCAAAAGTAATGTTTTTTTGTCCATTTCCCAAACAACATGATTGGCTGTTGCGATCGTTGATTTTTCTATTTTAGAGCAACTTGTTGATTTTATCGACAAAAAGGCGTTTGTCCGCAGCGCCAACAATTTTATCCACTACTTGTCCGTTTTTAATGAAAAGAATAGTGGGAATATTGCGGATACCGTATTTTGTTGTTGCTTCGTTGTTTTCGTCAACGTCGATTTTTCCAACAATGACGTTGTCTTTGTATTCTTCTGCCAATTGTTCGATAATGGGAGCGACCATTCTACATGGGCCACACCATTCTGCCCAGAAATCGATTACAACCGGTTTGTCTGTCTTTAACACTTTATCGAGTGTTGCGTCTGTAATTTGAAGAACCATACTTATTTTGTTTAAACAATTAATTGATTTTAAAATCGATGAATAAATTATTTTTCAGATAGTCAATAACATGCTTATTGACATCGATGCGCATCGGTCGCGAAAAAAGCTGAACGTTCATATGCGCATCTTTGCCAATTATTTGGAAATATAACAACGAATTTCCCGAATTGTTTTTCAACAATGCCGATAATTCGGTTACTGTGGTATCGTTTATCTCGGAAAGCGGAATTTGAAGCGTAATTTTTGATATTAATTTGTCTTTGACATCGGGGAGTAAGCTTATCGAATTGATTTTTATTTCAAGCTCTTCCGGACGATAGCGCTTGGGTTGTACTTTTGCGGTAATATAAACAGCCAAACCCACTCTTGCAAAACGGCCATAATTTACGCTATCTTCCCCGAAGAGCGCTATTTCGATATTTCCCACATAGTCTTCCAATTTGAATATGGTATACGGCGATCCTCGGCGCGTTTGCCCTTCGCGTACCTGGGTGATTATACCCCCGAACGATATTTCTTTGCCATTCAACGTCTGCAAGTCGTTCAATTTTACGGTATCGGCCGTACATACGTAATTGAGTATGCATGCGTAATCGTCAAGAGGATGAGCCGATAAATAAATCCCAATCAAATCCCGCTCTTTATTAAGACGTTCCAGATCGGTCCATTCTTCAACTTTGGGTATCTCGGGATGAGTAATTTGAAACGAGCTGTCGTTCGCAAACAACGAATTCATGGTTGTTTGTTTATCAACTTGATATTTGTTCCCGTATCGTATTAGCGAGTCCAGAAATTCTTCACCCTTGCTGTTAACGCCCAAAAACTGCTCACGCGTAATGCCGGGCAACGAGTCGAATGCGCCGGAGAGTGCCAGGGCTTCAATGGTTTTTTTGTTGCACGAACTCAGGTTGATGCGCTCCACAAAATCGAAGATATCCTTAAACGGCCCGTTTTGCATACGTTCGTCAATGATATTCCGGGCAGCACTTTGTCCCACACTTTTTATGGCTGCCAACCCAAAGCGGATATCGCCATTTTTATTCACGGAGAATTTAAGAAGCGACTCGTTTACATCGGGGCTCAATACATTGATGCCCATCGCCTTGCATTCGTCCATAAATTTTGTGATTTCCGACAGGTTGTTGAGGTTGTTGGATAATACGGATGCCATGTATTCCGATGGATAATTGGCTTTCAGCCATGCTGTCTGATAGGCAATCAGCGAGTAACATACGGCATGCGATTTATTAAAAGCGTAGGAAGCAAATTTTTCCCAATCGGCCCATATTTTATTTAGTATTTTTTCGTCGTGACCATTCTTTTTCCCTCCTTCGATGAATTTTTCTTTCAATGTCACCATTTTGTCGATGAGTTTTTTCCCCATTGCTTTACGCAACTCGTCCGATTGTCCCCGGGTAAATCCTGCCAAGAGTCGCGACAAAAGCATCACCTGTTCCTGATAAACGGTAATGCCATAGGTTTCGTTCAAGTATTTTTCCATGACAGGAATGTCGTAGGTGATTTCTTCGCGGCCATGTTTGCGGGCGATAAACGAGGGAATATAATCCATGGGTCCCGGTCGGTACAAGGCATTCATGGCAATGAGGTCTTCAAATTTGGTGGGCTGCAATTCTTTCAGGTATTTTTGCATTCCTGCCGACTCGAACTGAAAGGTTCCGGTGGTTCTGCCTTCACTGTATAGCCGATAGGTTTTGGGGTCGTTCATGTCGATGGCATTGATATCGATTTTGACCCCTTCCGTAAATTCGATATTGGCGATTGCATCCTTAATAATGGAGAGTGTGGTCAAACCCAGGAAGTCCATCTTGATAAGTCCGGTTTCTTCAATCACCGAACCTTCGTATTGGGTAACCAGCAACTTTTCTTTCGAGTCTTTATCGTCGGCCGTGCATATGGGTACGATGTCCGAGATATCGGTTTGTCCGATGATTATGCCACAGGCATGCACGCCTGTGCTGCGCACATTGCCTTCGAGCATTTCGGCATACCGGAGTGTATCTCTGACAAGAGAATCGCTGCTGTTGGCTGCCTCTTTGAGCTCGGGCACGTAATTGATGGCTTCGCGCAAGGTAACCTTCTTTACGTTAGGAATCCGATCGGGAACGAGTTTTGCCAGCCGATCGGCTTCCGACAGTGGCAATTTGTGTACGCGGGCCACGTCGCGGATAGACATTTTGGTGGCCATTGTGCCATAGGTGATGATATGTGCCACTTTTTCGGCACCATATTTTTCGGTAACCCATCGCAGTACCTTACTGCGGCCTTCATCATCGAAATCGATATCGATATCGGGCATGGAGATTCGGTCCGGGTTGAGAAAACGTTCAAACAGCAAGTCGTATTTCAAAGGGTCGATATTGGTAATTCCCAAACAGTAGGCAACGGCAGAACCTGCTGCCGAACCGCGTCCCGGACCCACAGCCACATCCATTTGTCTGGCTGCATCGATAAAATCTTGCACAATGAGAAAATACCCGGGAAACCCCATGCTCTTTATTGTTTCCAATTCATACTTCAATCGCTCTTTTATTTCTTTCGAAAGCGGTTCGCCGTATCGTTTTCGAGCCCCAATTTTTGTAAGATGGGTTAAGTAATCCGCTTCGAGTTTAATGCGGATTACTTTGTCGTATTCGCCCAAGCGGTTGAATGCTTTTTTACCAAATTCTTCTATTAAGGCTTCGCGAGTGTATCGTGTTTTGTAAATTTCTTCTGTTCCGAATGCCGGATCGATAGGAAAGAAAGGCATGAGCGGTTCGTGATCAATGGAATAGAATTCCACTTTGTCGAGAATTTCAAGTGTGTTTGTCAGTGCGGAGGGAACATCCGAAAACAGAAGGTTCATCTCTGCCGTGGTTTTCAACCATTCTTGTTTGGTATAACGCATGCGGGTGGGATCATCAAAATCCTTTCCCGTACTCAGGCAGATCAATCGGTCGTGCGCTTCGGCATCTTCTTCATTTACAAAATGAACATCATTGGTGGCAACGACTTTTACGTTGTATTTTTTGGCTAAGCGAAGTAAGTGTTTGTTGACTTTCTCCTGTTTGGGATAGGTTGTTTGATCGGCATCCGGACGGTCGGTTTTGTGGCGTTGCAGCTCCAGATAAAAATCATCGCCAAAGAGGTTTTTATACCAGCGAACGGTTTCCTCGGCTTCTTCGATTTGGTCTTCATCGATTTTTTGGGGAATTTCACCTCCCAGGCATGCCGACAATACGATTAATCCCTCGTGATAGTGTTCCAGCAATTCTTTATCGATGCGGGGGCGATAATAAAATCCTTCTGTCCAGCTTTTAGATACCATTTTGATGAGATGTTTATAGCCGGTGAAGTTTTTTGCCAAAACGATGAGATGCCATCCGCTCGAGTCGATCTTGTCGTTCTGTGAAAAACGATTGCGTCGTGCCACATAACACTCGCAGCCGATGATGGGTTTGAACAATTTGTTTTTGATTTCCGCAAGTTGGTTTCGAAGTTTGTTTTCCTTGCCGGGATCGTTTTGTTTACAGGCTTCTTCAATCTTTTTTTCAATCTTTTTGATTTCGGTATTTAGCGGAGCATTTTTCTTGGTTACGTAGTTGATGAATTCCTTGATGCCATACATTACCCCATGATCGGTAAGTGCCATACCTTTCATGCCGTCATCGATGGCTTTATCTACCAAACGACGAATGGCGGCTTGTCCATCGAGTAGAGAATATTGCGAGTGAACGTGTAAATGTGCAAATGGTTGCATTTCAAAGATGTAATATTTTTGTGATGTTATTTTGGACAAATATACTCAAAAAACAGTGATTTTTGGAAAGAAAAGAAGAAGCGAAACGAATTATCGGCTTCGGGTTTTGTTGCAGCATGAAATTGCTTTGTAAAATTTTACGCCAATGTTTGGCGGCAACATACAGGTTTTGTTGCAGCATGAAGTTTTCATGTGCAAGGATAAAGTTTCCTAGTGAAAGGAAATCGGAAAATCATGCTTCCCAAGACAGGATAAAAATAAACGAGAGTGCCGAAAAATGTTTTTCAGCCACTCCCGTTGTGCTCTTTTTGATGGTCGAGCGATTATAGGTCTCCCGTTGCTTTTTCAAGCCTTTTCATGACGGAAAATATGAAAATGCCCGAGAGTACGCAGCATATGATGAGTATGCTCCAGAAACCGACTAGCGGGAGTTTTTCCCAGAATGTGCCGATTACGCCTACGAGCAGATTGCCGATGGCGGTTGCTGCCAGCCAGCCTCCTTGCATTAGTCCGCTATATTGCGGGGGAGCTACTTTTGATACGAATGACAACCCCATAGGGCTGAGGAACAATTCGGCTACGGTTAAAGCGAAATAAGTGCTTATCAACCATCCGGGCGATACCAATTTGTCGGATACTCCCGATATTTCGGACGGTGCAGGCAAACCGATGGATCCGATGAGCATAATGGCAAATCCGACGGCTGCCAAAAACATGCCGATGCCGATTTTTCGCGGGGCCGACGGTTCTTTCCCTTTATTTGCCAAATAGCTAAACAGTGCAACGGTAAGCGGCGTTAAGATAATGATAAACATTGGATTGAATTGCTGGAATATTTGTGGAGTGATTTTGATTGGTGTATCGACTCCTTTTATATTGGCAAAATAATATCCTGCTACACCTGCAATTCCTGCTACTGTCAGTAGAAGCCCAACTTTTTTATTGGGCTTGCTTCCCAACAATCCGACAGTAGAAAGGTAGATGCCATAGAGAAATACGATCAGAGACAGCAGAGGGAACAGGCTGAATAGCAGTGTCCAGGTTACAGGTAGGGTGCTTTGTGTGTAATCGCGTGCAAAGAAAGTCAGGGTCAACCCGTTTTGATGGAACGACATCCAGAAGAAAATGACCACGAAAAACACCAGGAGCAGGGCCACCATACGTTCTTTCACTTCTTCTTTCGGCATGATTTTTATCTCTTTCCCGTCGGCTTTTGATTCTTCTATTTTTTGTTTTACCGTTTTATCTTCCGCTTTCCAAGTTCCTTTAAACAGTAAAAATATCAACACAGAGAAAACAAGGCTGATGCAGGCTACGCCGAATGCCAGATTATACGAAATGGAAAGCGATTCGTTTACGTAGCGTTTTCCGAAATTGCGGGCAAAATCGTCCGGGTGGGGGCCTCCACCCAATTCCGGATCGGTAATATGTATGGATTGTATCTTGGCAATGATAGCCGCTTTTTCCTCGGCATCCGCCGGATCGCGGCTTTGCAGTATTTCATATTCGCGTGTGGTGACCATCATGGCGGGGTCGGCAATTTTTCCTGCCTGGGTATATTGGTGTAATCCGGCTGCTTTCAAGCGGAAAAGAGATTCCTCGATCTCTTCCATAAACACAACTTTATGTTCTTTTTTTGCCTTATTGAGTACGGCTTCAAATTCTTTTCCGGTAAGTTGTTGCTCCTCAGGGGTGAGGTATTGTGCGATAAATGTGTTTTTGTCGATGGCTTGTGCTTCGTCGTTCAAGATAACGTAATTTTTGGGAATGGAAGCGTCGTAGGTGAAATTGGACGATCGCAACACCGCATTGTTGATGTAGTTGGCAGCACTTGGTGCAAAAAAAGCGCCGATATTGATGAACATGTAAAAAATGGAAAAAGCAATATCCCTGTTTTTACTGTATTTCGGGTTATCGTACAACTTTCCGAGCAGCGCCTGCAAATTGCCTTTGAAAAAACCGGTACCGAGTGCAATAAGGATAAGCGAACAAAACATCATGGCCAGTCCAATGGCATTGCTCTCCATTGGAACCGCCAGCAGAAGATAACCGACAAACATCACGAAAATACCCAGAAGAACCGTTTTTCCGTAACCGAGTACTTTATCTGCCAAAACTCCCCCGAATAGGGGTAAAAAATAAACAAGTGCAAGAAAAGATCCGTAAATCATGCTGGTCGAGGCCGATGTCAATCCGAATTTTGCTTGCATATACAACGTGAGGATAGCCAGCATGGTGTAGTATCCGAACCTTTCGCCCATATTGGTAAGGGCTAATACTAATAATCCTTTGGGATGGTCTTTAAACATGTTGCATTTATTTAAAAGGTTTATAATTCACATGATTTTGAATGATTTTTCAAATCGCAAATATACAAATATTTTAACGTATGATTTTTCTTTGGCAAACATTTAATATTTTGAAAAGGAGGCTATGAAGTGGATTTTCATTTATAGAAAAAATTATACGCATTTTTTTTGCAAAAATCTTTTTTTATTGAAAAATGTATTACATTTGCAGTAAGAATTCGTAAGAAAAACAGGTAAAATGAAATATATCCATTTTGCATATCCTTTTTACTTTTATTTTTACTTTGAGAAGTAAAACGGGATTTTATGTGCAAAAATGGATAAATAAATAAGACATATATTAATAAAGTAGGTAAAATCCCGTCAGTAGTGATGGGATTTTTTTTTGACAGTAAATGAAATTTTTGAAGAATAGGAATATGAAAAAAGTAGCCATTCAAGGGGTGCAAGGTTCTTATCACGAAATAGCAGCGCGGAAATATTTCGATGGGGAAGAGCTTGAAATTGTTCCGTGTCTGACGTTTCGAGATATTTTTGTCGAAGCAAAAAAAGATCCTGTCCTCATTGGGATTATGGCAATAGAAAATACCATCGCCGGCAGTTTGTTGCCCAATCACGATTTGTTGAAAATGAGCGACATGCAGATAGCAGGTGAGTGTAAATTGCGTATTTCGCACTCATTGGCAGCGTTGCCGGGTCGGTCGATTGAGGATATAAGAGAGGTGATGTCGCACCCGATTGCGCTTTTGCAGTGTCAGGAGTATTTGAATAAACTGACCGGCGTGAAAATTGTGGAGCACGACGATACGGCCTTGGCAGCTAAAGAAATCTATGATAAAGGATTAAAAGAATACGCCGCCATTTGTAGTACGTTGGCGGCAGAGATGTATGGCCTTCAGGTACTGGATTCGGGAATAGAAACCAATAAACGGAATTTTACCCGATTCCTTATTCTGGCACACAAAGAAATGTTGCCCGAAGTACAAAAAGACAATCATATCAATAAATCGTCTCTTGTTTTTGTGCTTCCGCATACCGAAGGAAGTTTGTCGCGCGTATTGACGATATTGTCTTTCTACGGTATCAATCTCACTCGTATTCAATCTCTGCCTATTATTGGTCGCGAGTGGGAATATCAGTTTTACATTGACCTTACTTTTTCCGATTACGAACGGTATAGGCAAGCCATCGATGCCATTTTGCCTTTAACCGGCAATCTGAAGATATTGGGAGAGTATCGCGAAGATAAATAGAATATCAATACTAATAATACTGCATAATGAAGAAGTTGAAACAGATAGAACCTGCTGAGCATGTAAAAAATATATCGGAATATTATTTTTCGGTTAAACTGGCCGAAGTAGCTCAAATGAATGCGCAAGGCAAGGATGTGATTAATCTGGCGGTGGGAAGTCCCGATCAACCACCTTCCAAAGCAACCATCGACGCACTATGCGAGAGTGCCCGTCAGCCCAATGTACACGGTTATCAACCTTATACGGGAATTCCCGAGTTGCGTCAAGCATTTGCCGATTGGTACAAAAGATACTACGGAGTGGAGCTTGCGCCGGCAGAAATATTGCCGTTGATTGGTTCAAAGGAAGGTATCTTGCATATTTCGCTCACATTCCTAAATGTGGGCGATGGGGTACTTGTGCCCAATCCGGGTTACCCTACCTATACGTCGGTATCGGCACTGATGCGTGCCAACATTATTCCTTATGACTTGCTGGAAAACGATCATTGGCAGCCCGATTTCGAAGCGCTGGAAGAGATGGATTTGTCGGGCGTGAAACTCATGTGGGTGAATTATCCCAACATGCCCACCGGAGCCAATGCTTCACGTGAACTTTTTGAGAAATTGGTTGCTTTCGGCAAAAAACATCGAATCGTTATCTGTCACGATAATCCTTACAGTTTCATTCTCAACGATCGCCCCATGAGCATTCTCTCTGTGGATGGGGCCAAAGATATCTGTATCGAACTCAATTCGATGAGTAAGGCTCACAATATGCCCGGCTGGCGCATGGGGATGCTGGCCTCGAATACGCAGTTTGTGAAATGGGTCCTCAGGGAAAAAAGCAATATCGACAGCGGTCAGTTCAAGCCCATGCAGATGGCTACGATTGCAGCGTTGTCGAACCCTCCGGAATGGTATGCGCGGATGAACAAACTTTATGCCGAGCGACGGGTGATAGCCGAAAAGATTATGGATCTACTCAACTGTAAGTATGATAAGAATCAAACCGGTTTGTTCCTGTGGGCAAAGATAGACGACAATGAAACCGGGAGTGAAGAGTTTATCGACGATATTCTTTATCATGCGAACGTGTTCATTACGCCGGGATTTATTTTTGGAAGCAATGGCGAGCGTTATATTCGCATTTCGCTGGGTGTTTCAACGGAAAGGATGTGGGAAGCTTACAGACGTATTGCGGATTATGTCGAAAACAAAGAACAACAAAAAAATAAACGAACATGAAATTTTCATCGATTTTATTTCCCGGCATGGACAATAAGCGTCCGCTTGTTGTTGCCGGACCGTGTAGTGCCGAAACCGAAGAACAGGTGATGACAACGGCGCGGCAACTTGCCGCCATCGGCATAAAAGTATTTCGTGCAGGGGTATGGAAACCCCGTACCAAACCGGGAGGCTTTGAAGGTGTAGGTAGCCCCGGTTTGAAATGGCTGCAGCGCGTGAAGAAAGAAACAGGCATGTATACGATAACCGAAGTGGCTACCGAAAAACATGTGTACGAAGCGTTGAAATACGGCGTAGATATGCTGTGGATTGGCGCACGTACAACGGCAAACCCTTTTGCCGTGCAAGAAATTGCCAATACTTTGACAGGGGTGGATATTCCCGTGCTGATTAAAAATCCGGTCAATCCCGATGTGGAGTTATGGGTGGGGGCTATCGAGCGTTTGTATAATGCCGGTATCACCCGTTTGGCTGCCATTCACAGGGGATTTAGCTCGGCCGATAAAAACGTGTATCGGAATGTGCCTCAGTGGCATATTCCTATTGAGCTAAAAAGGCGTTATCACGATTTGCCCATTTTTTGCGATCCCAGCCATATGGGTGGCAAACGCAGTATGATTCAGTCGCTGAGTCAACAGGCAATGGATTTGAATTACAATGGCTTGTTCATTGAATCGCACTGTTTGCCCGATGAAGCATGGAGTGATAAAGATCAGCAAGTGACGCCGGAGGAACTGGATGCGATTTTGCATTCGTTGGTGATTCGCGATACGGTTCAGACTACGGAAGATCTCTCGACTTTGCGTCGTCAGATTGACGAAATCGATAATCAATTGCTGGATTTGTTGTCCAAACGCATGCGCGTATCTCGTGAGATCGGACACTATAAACTGGAACACGATATGCCCGTTTTGCAAACCATGCGTTATGATGAAATATTGCGCGATCGTGCCGAACAAGCCGAGCGGATGGACATGTCGGGAGATTTTATACGCAAAGTGCTCGAAAGCATCCACGAAGAGTCGGTTCGTCAGCAATTGGCAATTATGGAAAATGCCAAAAAAGAAAATCAGTCAAATCAATCAAACACACTATAATTTATATATGAGAATACTGATATTGGGAGCCGGCAAAATGGGATCGTTTTTTGCCGACGTGTTGAGTTTCGATCACGAAGTGGCTATATTCGATACCGATCCCAAACGTTTGCGATTTACTTATAATACGCTGCGAATGATCGATCCGAAAGAGATAGAAGACTTTGCACCCGAAATGGTGATCAATGCCGCTACGTTGAAATATACCATCGATGCTTTCAACCTTGTGATGCCTTATCTTCCCGAAACCTGTATTTTGAGCGATATTGCATCAGTGAAAACCGGACTGAAAGAATATTATGAAGAAATGGGGCATCCTTTTGTTTCTACGCACCCGATGTTTGGTCCCACATTTGCCAGCCTGAGCGATTTGAGCAAAGAAAACGCCATCATTATCACTGAATCGGGAGAAGAGGGGAAAGCATTTTTTCGACGATTGTATCGCCGTCTTCGCCTGAATGTTTTTGAATATACGTTTGAACAGCATGACGAAACCATTGCTTATTCGCTTTCAATTCCCTTTGCTTCTACGTTGGTATTTGCTTCGGTAATGAAACATCAGGACGCACCGGGAACCACTTTCAAAAAACATATGGCCATAGCTCAAGGACTTTTATCGGAAGACGATTTTCTGCTCACCGAAATCCTTTTCAATCCATATACCTCGAAGCAGGTGGAAAAAATCAGAGAAAAACTCAAGGAATTGCTTTCCATCATTGAGACAAAAGACAGCGACAGCATGAAGGAATTCCTTACGGAGGTAAGAAAAAATATTGAATAAAAACGGTTTGTCGGGCAACTTTTATGGTTTCGATCAAGGTTCTATATATACCCTGATGATCGTTGCATCGGTTTTGGGACGTTCGTTGGGGTCGGTAGGGAGAGCCGCAATCCGGTCAATTACTTCCAATCCTTCTATCACTTCTCCATACACGGTGTATTCTCCATCTAAATGATGTACGCCGCCTCGGGTGGAATAATCGGCTTTTTGTTCCGGAGAAAAGAAAAATGTGCCGGGAGCAGCCGAGTACAACGAATCCACAATGTGAAGCACAGAGTCGAGTTTGGCATTAAAGGCATGGGGATCGATCGATTTCAATCGGGCCAGTTCTTCTTTGTGCGGTGAGTAATGGGCACGGATGATTTTGTTTTTTATGGGTACATTGACGGCCATTTCCAGTGTATCCAGTCTCCCCGGTGTATATATTGTCCCTTGTACGATGTAGAATTGCGACATATCCGATTTTTTCTGCGGATTTTCCTTATCTCCTCTCCGCGGTGCAGCCAAAGCGCCTTTCTTATGGTAATGGTTTGGCCGGATTTCGGGCATGATCTCCATATCGGTTCGTCCCGATCCAATCGTTACGCCCGCAGGTGCATTGCGTGAGTCTTGAGCCCCTCCCTGTATCATGAAATTTTCAATAACGCGATGAAATAATGTACCGTCGAAATAGCCCTGTTTTACCAATTTTAGGAAATACTCGCTGTGATTGGGGGTGTCGTCGTATAACATTACTTTCATATTGCCGTAATTGGTTGTTATAATTACGGTGGGATATTTTGTTTGTGCGCTTGACATAGTCGCACTTGCAATTAAAGCGAATAAACAAAGGAGAATGTATTTTTTCATTTCGTACATCTTTTCATTTTTAGTTGGGCGCCCTGCGATACAGGAAGAAGGCAACCGCAGAGAACAAAATGTTTGGTATCCATGCCGCAATAAAAGGGCTCATTGCGCCCGACACGGCGAATGATGAACTGACGGTCATGAATAGAATATAAGTCATGCTGAGTAGTAAGCCGATGCCGATGTTTAGGCCCATTCCGCCTTTCACCTTTCGAGCCGATAGGGATGCGCCGATAATGGTCAGGATGAAAGCCGAAAGCACGGAAGCAATACGTGAATGGTATTCAATCTGAAAAGGTTGAATATTTCCCATGCCTCTTTTTTTCTGGCTGTTGATGTATCGCCTGAGCTGGGGCAGTGTCATCATTTGTTGATCGGTTTTGGCGATGATAAAATCATTGGGGACAATCTGCATGATGGTGTCGATGCTAGTCCCTGTGGAAATGTGTTCATGTAAGCCGTCGAAAGTACGTATCTGATAGTTGTGTATTGTCCAATGATAACCGGAATCGTATTGAATGGATTGGGCCGTGAGACGCGAAACGAGTTGAAGACTGTCAAATTTATCGAGAGAAAAATTGTAACCTCTGTTGGTGGTAAGATCAAAATTGCCGAAATAGGCAATGGTCCCCGGAGCAACCATGAATTGAATGTCGTGATCGCCCACTTTTCGTTTTTTGGGATCGAAATATTTGGCTTCGAACTCGATGCGGGTTTTGTTGGCCGGGGGTATAATGTATCCGCCGAAAATAAAAGATACAATAGCAATAATAAGTGCCGAAATCATATAGGGACGAAGCATTCGTTTAAAGCTGATTCCATTGGTAAGAATGGCAATAATTTCGGAATTATTGGCCATTTTCGATGTAAAAAAGATGACAGCCAGGAAAACGAACAAGGGACTAAACAGGTTGGCATAGTAAGGGATAAAGTTGAGGTAGTAGTCAAAAACGATTTCTTTGAGAGGGGCATTGTTTGTCATGAATTTATCGATTCTTTCGTTGATGTCGAACACCACTGCAATAGAAAGAATAAGGGCAATCATGAAAACAAATGTCCCCAAAAACTTTTTAATGATATATTTGTCTATCAATTTTAGTTTAAAACGCTTATTCATTTCCTTTCCTTTTTTGGCCTATAATCGTTTTGTTACGTTTTCTATGGTGTTTTTTTTCCATATGGAAAAGTCACCGGCAATAATATGTTCTCTCGCTTCGCGCATGAGTTGAAGGTAGAAAGCCAAATTATGAATGGATGCGATTTGTAGCCCCAGGATCTCGTTCGTATTGAAAAGATGACGAACGTAGGCTTTGCTGTATAAAGTATCGACAAACGATGTTCCGTTTTCGTCAAGTGGCGAAAAATCGTTTTTCCAACGTTCGTTTCGCATGTTCATAATGCCGTTTTTTGTAAAAATCTGACCGTTTCGTCCGTTGTGTGTGGGTATGATGCAATCGAACATGTCTACACCACGCTCAATGGCTTCGAGTAAGTTGGCGGGCGTGCCAACACCCATAAGGTAACGAGGTTTGTCTTTTGGAAGAATCTCATTCACCAGTTCTATCATTTCGTACATTTTTTCGGCGGGTTCGCCCACGGCGAGTCCACCGATGGCATTCCCGTCGGCTTCTTTCGCTGCTACATTTTCCGCTGCGCGGCGACGCAGATCGGGATACACACACCCTTGAACAATAGGGAAAAGTGTTTGCGAATATCCGTACGGGCATTCGGTTTCGCGAAAACGGGCAATGCACCTGTCGAGCCAGCGTTCAGTCAGCTCCAACGATTTTTTTGCGTAATCATAATCTGCTGTGCCGGGTGTGCACTCATCAAACGCCATAATGATATCTCCTCCGATAATGCGTTGAATGTCTATAACTTTCTCGGGCGTGAAAAAATGCCTCGATCCGTCGATATGCGATTGGAATAAGGCCCCTTCTTCGGTGAGTTTGCGGTTGTCGGACAACGAAAATACCTGAAATCCGCCACTGTCGGTTAGCAGAGGTTTATCCCAACTATTAAATTTATGAAGCCCGCCTGCTTGCTGCAAAATTTCCACGCCCGGTCGAAGATACAAATGATAAGTATTGCCCAAAATAATTTGGGCCTTAATATCATTTTTGAGTTCGGTTACATGAACCGCTTTTACACTTCCCGCTGTTCCAACAGGCATAAATATCGGGGTTTCCACTTGTCCGTGTTCGGTGGTAATCAAGCCGGCTCTAGCGTTCGATTTCGGATCGGTATGTTGAAGTTGAAAATCCAATATGGCTGCTTCCTGAAAATTTCAATGACAAAGATAGTAAATCTGTCATCATAAACTGAATAGATGGGATTTAAAAATAGTTACTGGGATGAGAATTGCTGTCTTCGAAAGCAATATGATACCCGCTTAAACATTTTTAACGACAAAAGCAAGGGAAACCGCTTTAACATTTCTATTTTTGTAGCGTATAAAAAACTTCTATTATTTAATAATCCCATGATATGAGCCAAGCAGTTGATATAAAAGAATTGAATGAAAAGATCGAGAGGGAAAGTGCTTTTGTTCACACGATTATGACAGGAATGAACAAAGTGATTGTCGGACAAAAACATCTCGTGGAATCGCTTCTGATAGGGTTGTTGTCCGATGGGCATATTTTGCTGGAAGGGGTGCCGGGTCTGGCGAAGACATTGGCAATTAAAACACTGGCTCAGTTGATCGATGCCAAATACAATCGTATCCAGTTTACGCCCGACCTGTTGCCCGCCGACCTCATTGGTACGATGATATATAGTCAGCGTTCGGAAGAGTTTATTGTAAAACATGGTCCTGTTTTTGCCAATTTCGTATTGGCTGATGAAATAAACCGTGCACCGGCCAAAGTGCAGAGTGCTTTGCTTGAAGCCATGCAGGAACGACAAGTAACCATTGGCGAAAAAACATATATGTTGCCGCATCCTTTTTTGGTTATGGCCACGCAGAACCCTATCGAGCAAGAGGGTACGTATCCGCTTCCCGAAGCTCAGGTTGATCGTTTCATGTTGAAAGTAGTAATCGGTTATCCAAACAAAGAAGAAGAGAAAAAAATCATTCGACAGAATATTTATGAACCGGCAACCATTGATCGCCCTGTAGTTACGGCTGCAGATGTGCTTAAAGCACGGGAAGTTGTTCGGGAAGTGTATATCGATGAAAAAATTGAACATTACATTGTGGATATCGTATTCGCTACGCGTTACCCCGAGCAGTATGGATTGCCAAACCTTAAGGAAATGATTGGTTTTGGAGCCTCTCCTCGTGGTTCTATCAATTTGGCATTGGCTGCCCGTGCTTATGCTTTTATCAAGCATCGCGGATATGTGATTCCCGAAGATGTTCGTGGCGTGTGTCACGATGTGCTCCGTCATCGTATTGGGCTCACATATGAAGCCGAGGCCAACAATATGACTTCTGAAGAGATTATTAGCGAAATCTTGAATCAAGTTGAAGTTCCTTAATGTATTTTGGGTATTACCGGGGAATTGAATCAATGGAAACATCGGAACTTTTAAAGAGAGTACGCCATATCGAAATAAAAGCACGTGGTTTGTCGCAAAACATTTTTGCAGGACAGTATCATTCGGCTTTTAAGGGGCGGGGTATGATCTTTTCGGAAGTACGTGAATACCAGTATGGCGATGATGTGCGCGATATCGATTGGAAAGTGACAGCACGATATAATCGCCCTTATGTGAAGGTATACGAAGAAGAGCGGGAACTAACGGTGATGTTGATAATCGACGTATCAAGGAGCCTTACATTCGGTTCTTCTACGATGATAAAACGAGATATGGTTGCCGAAATTGCGGCCACGTTGGCGTTTTCGGCTATTCTGAATAACGATAAGATTGGCGTTATCTTTTTCTCGGAAGAGGTCGAAAAATTTATTCCTCCTCGAAAAGGGAGCAAGCATATTCTTTACATTATCAGGGAAATTTTAGGTTTTAAACCGAAAAATAAAGGGACGGAGATCAGTGTAGCCTTGCGATATCTCACTAATGCTATCAAAAAACGGTGCACCGCATTCCTTATCTCCGATTTTATCGATCCCGATGATTACAAACAATCCCTGCGAATTGCAAATCGCAAGCACGATGTAGTGGCTATTCAGGTATACGATAAACTCAGCACCAATCTAAAACCTATAGGGTTGATGAAAGTAAAAGATCCCGAGACAGAGGAGGAAACGTGGATAGACACCTCGTCGCAAAAAGTAAGAAGCGAATACTCCACATGGTGGAACAAGAGGCAGGAAGAAATGCATGATGCTTTCCGACAAAGTGGTGTTGACTATATTTCGGTTTCTACCGATGATGATTATGTGAAATCGTTGTTACAACTGTTTCAGCAAAGAAGCTAAGGAAAACGTTACGTGAAAAGTTCGACAATTACATATGTGTTAAAGAAAGCAGGGTTATTTGCCTTGATGATTAGCTTATTTTCGGGATATTCAATCGCCCAAAGTGTGTCGGTAAGGGCTACGGTTGAGCCACCGCAGATTATGATAGGGCAACAGGCTTTGATTAATTTGCAGGTTATTGCACCCAAAGACAAGGCAATTCAATTTCCGGTTTACGAAAAAGAGATCGTTCCCGGTATCGAGGTAGTTGCTATGTTGAAACCCGATACAGTGATTGAAAATAATGTGATGACGCTCAATTTCAAGTATGTTGTCACTTCTTTCGATTCCACATTGTACCACATACCCGGCATTCCGGTATTTGACGGAACAGATACGATATTTTCCAATTCATTCGGTTTAAAAGTGGTTTCTCCTGTTTTAAAAGATTCCACTCTTGCCTATCTTGAAAAATTGAAATCGGGTGAAACGGATTCCATCGATTTTAATCAACTTGCACTATACGATATAAAACCGATACAAAAACCTCCTTTTGTATGGACGGATTATTTGGATATTTTATGGATCGTTTTGGGGGTATTGCTCCTTCTTGCCCTTATTGGAGCGATTGTTTATTTTATCCTTCGGAAAAAGAAGAAAGGGTATTTTTTCACACCCACGCCGGTGTTGCCTGCTCATGTTCGTGCTCTCCAAGAGTTGGATAAGATGAAAGCCGAAAAAATATGGCTGCAAGGCAGGGAAAAAGAATTTTATACACAGCTCACCGATATTCTCAGACAATATCTCTATGAACGATATGGCATGAAGGCAAAAGAAATGACATCAGGGGAGATTTTGAATGAGATGCAGAAATATGTCGAAGCCGAGTCGGTTTATGAAAATCTGAAGCAAATTTTATCGACTGCCGATTTGGTGAAATTTGCCAAGTATAAACCTTATCCCGATGAAAACGATTTGAGCTTGATAAATGCTTACTTTTTTGTGAATCAAACACGTGAACCCGATCCTCTCCCCAATGAAAAGGATGAAGAGGGCGATGAGAGTAAAAGAAAAGAGCAGTTATGACGTTTGTACATCCCAACTATTTGTATTTGTTGCTGATCCTTATACCGCTTATCGTATGGTATATCGTTCGTTTGTCGAAGATGCAGGCTTCCTTTAAGCTGGCATCTACTCAGGCGTTTGAAGGGATGAAAAAAAATTTGAGGGTGTATATGCGTCATTTGCCGTTTGCTTTGCGTGTAATCGCTATCGCTCTCATTATTATCGTAATTGCACGTCCGCAATCGGTAAGCAGTTGGGAAGAAACGAAAACGCAAGGAATAGATATCGTTTTGGCTTTGGATGTTTCGGGATCGATGTTGGCGCAAGATTTGAAACCCAATCGGTTGGAAGCTGCAAAAAAAGTGGCTGCCGAATTTATAAATACTCGGAAGAACGATAAAATAGGGTTGGTGATTTTTGCCGGAGAAAGTTTTACGCAATGTCCGTTGACAACCGATCACAAGGTTTTGTTGAATCTCTTAAACGAGGTGGATTTTGGGTTGATTGAAGACGGAACGGCTATTGGTTTGGGATTGGCAACCGCTGTAAATCGCTTAAAAGATAGTGAGTCGTCATCGAAAGTCATTATCTTGTTGACTGACGGAACAAACAATCGTGGGCAAATTGCACCTCTCACGGCGGCCGATTTGGCACGTTCGTATGGTATAAGGGTGTATACGATTGGAGTAGGGACCAAAGGAGTGGCACCAACGCCTGTGCAAACACCATTTGGGATACGTCTTCAAAATATGCCGGTAGATATCGATGAGGAAACGCTCACCGAAATTGCCTCAATGACCGGAGGAAAATATTTTCGAGCGGAAGATACCGAAGGATTGCGTTATATTTATAATGAAATTGATCAAATGGAGAAATACCTGATCAGTGTTCAGAATGTAAGTCGTAAAGAGGAGTTGTTTGTGCCTTTTGGCTTGATGGCTCTCGGATTGATTCTTATTGAGCTTATTTTACGCCGAACATGGTTGAGAACAATCCCTTAAAAAACAATGAATTGTAATTGATATGTTTCGATTTGAAAATCCGGAGTTCCTGTATTTGTTTATTGCGATGCCTTTTGTGGTGGCATTCTATATCTGGTCGAACATTAAAAAACGGAAAGACGTGGAAAAATTGGGCACACTGTCGTTGCTCAAGCAAATGATGCCCGATCTTTCGCTTAAACGATCGTATTTGAAATTTTGGTTGATTTTTGCCGCTTTGTGTGCCGGGATTTTTATGGTGGCACGACCGCAATTTGGAACCAAGCTCGAAACAGTAGAAAAAAAAGGAATAGAATTGGTGATTGCCATTGACGTTTCGAATTCTATGCTGGCACGCGATGTCGCACCTGACAGACTTACCCGTGCAAAACAAATCCTTACCCGTATCATCGATGAGAGAAAGGAAGATCAGGTTGCTCTGATTGTGTTTGCGGGTGAAGCTTTTGTTCAGATGCCCCTTACTTCGGATACGCAATCGGCAAAATTGTTTTTGAATTCCATCGATCCGGGTCTCGTGCCTGTTCAGGGAACTGCGATTGCGGATGCTATTCAATTGGGAATGAATTCTTTTTCGAGCGAAAAAAATGTAGGTAAAGCCATGATTATTATTACCGATGGCGAAGATCATGAAGGGAACGCAATGGAACTGGCGAGAAAAGCAGCCGAACAGGGAATTATGGTTAATGTGGTGGGAATCGGGACTCCGGAAGGTGCTCCCATACCCGAATCGATAAATAGCGGTAATTTCAAAACCGATAATGAAGGGAATGTGGTGGTGTCGCGTTTAAACGAACAGATGTGTAAAGAAATAGCCCAAAATGGGAAAGGCGTGTATGTAAGAGCAGATAATACTACTTCTGCCATTCGTGCTCTTAAAGCGGAATTGGATAAACTTCAGAAAAAAGAATCGACAAGTGTCGCTTATTCGGAGTACGATGAAAAATACTCGGTTTTTGCATGGATTTTGTTCGTATTATTAATCATTGAGATGCTGATTTACGATAAAAAGAACCCACTGTTTAAAAATGTTCATATTTTCAAATGAAATTGCGAATTACAAAATATAGCTTAATTTCGTTGTTGCTGATGGTTTCTTTCTCTCTTTCGGCACAAAAAGAAGTGCGTCAAAACATAAGAAAAGGGAACAAAGCATATAACGAACAAAAATACAGTGAAGCTGTCCGTTTTTATCAACAGGCGATTAAAGAAAATTCACAGTCAAAGGAAGCTAATTTCAATCTCGGGATTGCATTCTACAAACAAAAGGAATGGGATAAGTCAATTGAACAGATGAATCGTTATTTGATGATCGAAAGAGAAGATCCCGTTGGGATGTCGGCCGCATGGCATAATATCGGGAATGCTTTTTTGCAAAAGAAAGAAGTGGAGAAGGCCATCGAGGCTTATAAAAATGCATTACGATTGAACCCCGATGATGAGGAAACACGATATAATCTGGCCGTTGCACAGAAAATGCTGAATGATCAACAAGATAAAAGCGACAACCAAGATCAAGAGAATCAGGATGATCAAAAGCAACAGCAGCAACAACAAGAAAATCAAAACGAACAACAGCAACCCGAGGATAAGAGAGAGAAGCGCCCGGAAAAACAGGATGCCCCGGAACAAATGTCGCGCGATAATGCACGTCAATTGCTTCAGGCTATAGAAGAAGACGAAAAAGAAACTCAAGAGAAAGTGCAGCAAATAAAAGCTCAACAACGCGAACAGAAGGCCCAAGAAAAAAGAAGACAAAATAAAGATTGGTGATAAACGAGGACAATATACACATGAAATACGTAAGGAAAAGAAAGACAGTATGTTTTTTTACTACGTTGTTTTTGACGTTGGCGATTGCCGCAAATGCGCAAGTAACCTTTCGTGCGTCTGCTCCATCTACCGTAGTAAAAGGTGAACAATTTCGACTTACCTATACGATAAATAAGGAGGGAAAAGATTTGCGGTTGCCTTCCGATATGGACGGATTTGAAATACTTTTTGGTCCTTCCGTTTCTCAGAGTTACAGTCAGCGTACGGTAAATGGGAAAACAACTTCCGAAAGTTCCTTTTCATATACCTATATTCTGGTGGCGCAAAAGGAGGGAACGTTTACTATTGGACCGGCTTCTATCAATGTCGATGGTAGCACCTATCAATCCAATGCCGTTCAAATAAAGGTTATTTCCCCCGATCAGATTCCCAAGAGCCAATCGCAGCAAGAGTCCGGTCAATCGGGGTCATCGTCTCCCACCATAAAATCTACCGATGCTTTTATTCGGGCAATTGTTTCGAAGAGCAATATTTATGAACAGGAAGGATTTACGGTTACTTTTCGACTCTACACTACACTTAATGTTGTGAATTTTGGGAAGATTGAATTTCCCGAATTTGAAGGATTTATGGTGGAAGAGATCGAACTCCCCATGAATCAGCAATTGAAGATAGAACAATACAACGGGAGGAGTTATTATACGGCGGATTTAAGAAAAACATTGCTTTTTCCGCAGCGATCGGGGAAAATTACTATTCCTTCTGGACGCATCGAAATGGTGTTTTCGGTTCCTTCGGGAAAGCGGATCACTACTTTTTTTGGATCTCAAGAAGTGTTTGTGGATGTGAAAAAAACATTGGTTACCAATCCGGTGTCGGTCAATGTTACTCCACTCCCTCCCGATAAACCCGAAAGTTTTACAGGAGCTGTCGGGACCTTTAATTTTCAGTCGAAAATCAGTACGAAAGAAGTAAAAGCCAACGAACCTGTTACCCTCACACTCGAAATATCCGGTACCGGTAATTTAAAGCTTATTCAGAACCCTGAAGTCGAATTTCCTTCCAATTTTGAAGTTTATGATCCTGTTGTAAAGAATGATCTACAGATAACAACAAACGGATTGACCGGGACACGAAAAATCGAATATCTCGCTATCCCCCGTTACGAAGGGACTTATGTGATTCCGGAAGTGGAATTTTCTTATTTCGATCTTAAGAATCGTTCCTATAAAACATTGAAATCGCCTCAATATACCATTCAGGTCGCAAAAGGCGATCCGGTTAAGACGACGGCGAGCAGTTATGTGAATCAACAGGAGGTAAAGGTAGAGGATGATATTCGTTTTCTGAAAACGGGAAAACCTACTTTTCAATCTCGAGACGATTATTTTGTAGGATCGTTGGCATATTGGTTGTGGTATATTATTCCTCTTGGATTGTTTGTTGGATTTTGCATCATTAAACGACAGCAAGCAAAACAAAATGCAAATATTGCTCTTGTACGCCATAAACGTGCAAACAAAATAGCAATCAAGCGATTGAAAATAGCCGAAAAATATTTGAAGGAACACAAACAGGAAGAGTTTTATAGTGAGATTTTGCGTGCATTATGGGGCTATTTTAGCGATAAGTTGTCCATTCCGCTTGCCAACCTGTCGAAAGACAACATCGAAAAAGAATTATCGAATTACAATATCGATGACGAATTGATAAGGACTTTCATGGAGATACTCGATACCTGTGAGTTTGCCCGTTATTCTCCCGTAAAATCGGATGTGGCAATGGGTAACTTGTACAATGAAGCTCTCGAAGCAATTGGTAGAATGGAAAATCAGTTAAAGTTGAAGAAGAGTAAAAAATTAAAGTGACATGGCTCGATATAAATTCTTTTTATTGCTGATGTGTGGCCTGATGGTTAGTTTGCTAACTATTGCATCGGCGGATATCTTGGACGAAGCATCCGAAGCATACAGACGAGGCGATTATAAAAAAAGTATAGAATTGTATGAAAAAGTGATTGCCGAACATCTTGAAAAAGGCGAGGAATCACCCGAAATCTATTACAACCTTGGCAATGCCTATTTTCGTGATAATCAGATTGGGAAAGCTATTTTAAATTATAATAGGGCATTGCTTCTTTCGCCCGGAGATAGCGATATCCGGCATAATTTGCGTTTTGCAAATACGCGCATTGAAGATAAAATAATTCCATCCAATCGTTTTTTTCTTGTCGATTGGTTTGAAAGCGTACAAAACCTTTTCAATTCCAATACATGGGGTGTTATTGCGATTGTGTTGTTTTTTCTTTTTTTGGGTTGTATGGGTGTTTTTCTTTTTGTTCGTATTTTATGGGCGCGGAAAACGGTTTTTTATACGGGAATTGTGATTTTTTTGTTGATGATTGCGGCTAATGTGTTTGCTTTTAATCAGAAAAATGCTCGTATATATCGCAATAGTGCCGTGATAATGGCTCCGGCCGTTTCTATTCGCACATCACCTGACTCAAATAGCAAGGAGCTTTTTCAGCTTCATGAAGGGGCTACTGTTAAAATCAGGAAAATCGATGGAGATTGGTATGAAATAGAAATTGCCAATGGAAGTGTCGGATGGATTCCGAAAGATTATATCGAAATTATATAAGTAGCACATTATTATTGTCGATATTTTCATCATTTCTTCGTAATCAGAGTTGCTTGCTATAAGGAATATTTTTGATAAAATGATTGGCATTCTATAATTTTTTTCGTAAGTTTAAAGCGTGAATATTATCGTCAATTGATTTATTAATCATAAAAAATTAAAAGCCATGGCTAGAACGATTACATTTAACGAATTAAGGGCATTAAAAGACAAACTCCCCGATGGAAGTATCCGCAAAATAGCTCAGGATTTGGACCTCGAAATCGAAACTGTACGGAACTATTTTGGGGGATATAATTACAAAAAGGGGAAAAGTGTAGGGATTCATATAGAACCGGGTCCGGACGGGGGAATCGTGGTATTAGATGACACTACGATTTTTGATAAAGCATTGGAAATTTTGGGATTAACCGATTATCCTGAGCCAATTGAAGAAAAAGATGTTATCTAATCAAAAAGTTGCAGAAGATTGAATATTATCGCGTATCCATAGAAGGGTGAGTTCATATTTTTCTGCCAAAAACGAACAAAATGAAAAACAAAGAAAAGGAACTAAACCAAAGAGATGAATTGGTTACGGTAGCCATTCATACGTATGAAAAAGCACAAATTCTTAAATCCATTCTCGAAGCCAATGGCATTCCTGCCGTAATTACCAGTGTAAATATCATTCAGCCTAATCCCGCCGGAAGTTATCGCGTAAAAATCAGGGAAAGCGATTTGCCTGAAGCTTTGCCTATAATAGAAAACACCGATCTTTCTTATGTCGAAAAAACCGGTGAAGAAAAAAATAGGAGTAAAGATAAAGAAATCAAGAAGGAAATTCTTGTCCCAACTGATTTTTCCGATTCATCGATGAGGGCATGTGAATTTGCATTTCGATTGGCTAAGGACTTGGGTTGCGAGATAAAACTCATGCATGTTTTTTTCTCTCCTTATTATCCCGTATCTATGCCTTTTGGTGAGTCATACGCCGTCCTTCCTCCTGACGAAGAGCTTTATCTCGATGTTAGAGAGAGGATGGAAAAGGAGATGAAAAAGTGGGTAGATAAGTTGAATGAGAAAATTGCTGCCGGAGAACTTCCCGAAATTTCTTTTAATCACATTTTGCAAGAGGGGTTGCCGGAGGAGGAGATTATCAATTATTCCAAAAAAATGCATCCTATGGCTATCGTGATGGGAACAAGAGGTGCTAGCCAAAAAGACATTGATCTTATTGGTAGTGTAACGGCAGAAGTAATAGATGGATGTAAAACTCCTGTTTTTGCTATTCCTGAGCTGGCGCCTCCTAAATATTTGAGTGAAATGGAAAAAATCGGTTTTTTAACCAATTTCAGAGAAAGAGAGTTTGTTGCTTTTGATCGTATGATGGAATTTATAGGTAAATACCCCATAAAGGTTTATCTTGTTCATGTGAATAAAAAAGAAGATATGTGGAACGAGATCAAATTAGCAGGGATTCGTCATTTTTTGGAAAAAAAATATCCTTCGCTCGAAACGGATTATAAATTGATAGATAAAGTAGATGAGCCGCTAGAAGTGGTTATTGATAAATTTGTGAGAGAAAATGATATAGATATGCTTGCCATGTCAAGTTCTAGACGAAATATTTTTGCTCGCATGTTTAATCCGGGCCTGGCAAGACGCATGCTTTTTCATTCGCAGACCCCGTTATTGGTATTAAAATAGTTTTATAAGTATAAGTTGGTATAAAATTAAAGAGGGCTTTTTCAGCCCTCTTTAATTTTAAGGCGATACGATAATATTGGTCCTTAATTAATCCCTAATTTCGTTTTAACCATTTTTGTTGCATCAATGGCCGAATCGCTTACGTAGACAATGGGAGAGGAAGGGGTTGCTATATCCAAAATATAGGTAAATCCATTCTCGTCACCTACCGATTTTATTGCATTTTGAATTTTTTGATTAACCGGTCCAACCAGCTTTTGGTATAATTCTTGGGCTTCTTTTTGGCTGTTTTGGATATACATCTGATACCTTTCGCTAATCTGTTCCAATTGTCTTTGTTGATCTTGCTTTACTGCGTCACTGATGTTGGTACCCACTTTGCTGAATTCTTCCAGTTTGGCATTATATTCAGTTTCTAGAGCAGAAGCATTTTTCTTGATCTCCTCCTGTTTATCGCTCAATTGTTTTTCGATATCGGGTATTTCCGGCATAGCATTAAAAATTTCTTGAGAATTGATATATGCTATTTTAGTTTCTTGTGCTGCAATACTCATACTTAGAGGAGCTATCGCAAAAAGTAGAATAAGTAATTTTTTTGGCATCATAAATTTCTTCATTAATGTTTATTATTTCAAAACCAACAAGCAAAGGTAAATTATTTATTTTTAATATCCTAATTTTACCAAGACTTGATCGCTAATGTCAATATCAGGCGATGCAAAAATTATGGATGTTGCTGAGGCTCTATCGATTACTGCCTTATATCCGGCTGAAAAAGAAATGTCTTTTATTGCATTATAAATATCGTCTTGGATGGGTTTCATGTATGCTTCTCGACGTTTGAACAATTCTCCCTGAGGACCAAAATATTTATCGCGCAGCTGTTGAATTTCTTTTTCTTTAGCCACAATTTCATTTTCACGTTTTATTTTTTCATCTCCTTTAAGGGTGTCGATAGCAGCCTGATAGTTCTTATACATTTCTCCTGCTTCTTTTACAAGACTATCAATTTCGTTTTGCCATTGTTGAGATACGAGTTCCAGTTCTTTATTCATATTCTCATAAGCAGGAATTTTTTTGAGAATATATTCCATATCTATCATGGCGTATTTTTGTGCGTAACTCCCCGTTGTCAGTGCAAGGAGTAGTCCAATCAATAATAAATTTTTTTTCATACGTTGTTTGGTGTTGTAATTATATGGTTTGCGACAGGTTTAATATTTTTTGTTTTTGGAAATTTCTAAAATTCTTGTCCAATTATAAAGTGGAATTGACTGCCGCCATAATTTCTGCTTCCATTGATGGGATCGAAGCCATATGCCCAGTCAATACCCATTAGTCCGATCATTGGCAAGAAAATACGGGCACCAACACCGGCTGATCGTTTTAAATCAAACGGGTTGAAATTGTTTAAATCCCGCCAAGCATTCCCTGCCTCAAGAAAAGCGATGCCATAGATGGTTGAATTTGGTTCCAGAATAAATGGATAGCGAAATTCAAGTCCAAATCGTGTATACGCCCGTGCTTGCGTAGCGATTGAGTTGTTTTCATAGCCGCGTAACGCAATATTCTCAGTAGCAAATGAACTTGAATAACCGGTCATACCGTCGCCTCCCACGTCGAATGTTTCAAAAGGAGTCGGTTTATTTTTGTCATAATAACCCAACACACCGAATTCAGCCCTTGTTGCAATAACAGGTGTGCGTTTTACGGATAGAGAGGTAAGCGGAGTAAATGTACGCATTTTCAGTTTCCATTTGTGATATTCGTTCCATGTGTATTTTCCGGGATCATCGAAAGTCATACTTGCATAATCTTTCCCATCCCATAAGGAAAAGGGAGGCGTTGCGGTTACGCTTAACGAAAATTGAGAACCTGTTCGAGTATAGATGGGATTGTCGATAGAATTTCTAGCCAATATCAAGCTCAACGTGATACTATTACTTGTACCCGTTTGAAAAGGGAAATAGTTCCATGTCCAGTTTTTTAGTTTGTAACGTTGATAACCCAGTTCTCCCTGTATATAGAAATAGTCGTCGGGCCATTCCAAACGTTTTCCGTGTCCTATTGAAGCACCTATTATCGTGAAAAGCTGATTGGGATCATAGGCATATTCCGCCATATCCTGATAATCGTATCCACCGTATCCATAACCACCATATCCGTATCCATAGCCGTAATAATAAGGATTATACATATCATAGTAGGAAGTCTGGGAATAGTAATTGGTGTTTAACCCCGTATATCTTGAATAATAAAGATTTACAGAGAAGTTATTGGGTCTCTTTCCTCCAAACCACGGCTCAATGAATGAAAACTGGTAAGATTGATAATATTTTCCATTGGTTTGAGCACTTATAATAAGTGTTTGCCCTTCTCCCTGGGGAATGATTCCCTTATACGAGCTTGGATTTAGCAAGTTTTTTAATGAGAAATTATTCAATCGCAGACTTAATTTTCCCACTAATCCTGTAACTCCCCAACCGGCAGAAAATTCAATTTGATCGTTTCCTTTTGAAGTTAACGGATAAGTTATATCCACTGTTCCGTCATCGAAATTGGGTCTAATGTCAGGTTGGAGATTTTCCGGATCGAAATGGCCGGTTTGTGCCAATTCTCGAATGGAACGTATCAGGTCGTCTTGACTGTAAACTGCTCCGGGCTTTGTTCGCAGCTCTCTGCGGATAACATCTTCATATACGCGATCGTTTCCTTGGATGATTATACGTTTTATAGTTGCTTTTGGGCCTTCCGTAACACGAAGTTCCAAATCTACCGAGTCGTTTTCTATGTTTATTTCGATTGGGTCGATATTGGAAAAAAGGTAACCGTTGTTTTTATATAGTGTAATTACCGCATCTTCATCCATCAACAAACGTTCTTGTAGTTTTTTTTGGTTATAAACATCCCCTTCTTGCATATTCAAAATTCGACTCAGATCGTACGAATTATAGACTGTATTTCCCACCCAATTGATAGAGCGAATATAGTATAAAGGGCCTTCTTCGACTTTAATCTCGATATTTACCGATTTTTCATCGTATTTGTATACGGTATCCCAAACGATTTCTGCATCCCGATAGCCTAATTCGTGATATTTTGCAATCAGATTTTTTTTGTCCGCTTCGTAATTTTCTTTTACAAACTTTTTTGTTTTAAACAGGTTAGCCAGTTTCTTTTCATTGGTCTTTTTCATTGCCCCTTTGAGTTTTTTATCGGAAACGGCTTTATTCCCTTCAATTTTTATTTGGTGAACACCCAATTTTTCTTTTTTATCGACTATTATTTCCAGAATAACCTGGTTTTTATTCGATTCGTCGGGTCTTTCGATGATTGTTACTTCGGCATCGCCAAATCCCTTTTCTTCAAAATACTTCTTTATGATAGCTTTGGCACTGTTAATTTGGTTGGGAGTAATTTGGTTTCCCCTAACCATTCCCAATTTTTTCTCAATGTCTTCTTGTTCACCTTTTTTCATACCCACGTAACGAATATCTGAAATTCTTGGGCGGTCGGTTAATCTGATTTCCAGCCAAATGCTATCTCCTTTTATTTTGTTGGCGAGAATTTTGACATCCGAAAAAAGCCCTTGTTTCCAAAATCTTTCTACGGCGTGCGTTATCTCTTCGCCCGGCACTTGGATTCGATCCCCTTTTGATAATCCGGAAAACCCAATCAGCACAAAGCTTTGGTCTTCGTACATCGTATTTTCGATTCCGGTGACCTTAATGTCTGCAATGATGTATTCTTTTGGTGTTGCCGTATAATTGATTACGGGTATGGTGTCGGTATTGGTTTCTGATGATGACGGCACAACCTGAGGGGCGGGTGTGGCTGTGTCGGTAGGGATGGTATCTTTAGCTGAGGCTTGTTCATCCGGAATAAGAAGTGTTGTTTGAGCTAAAGATGTGACCCTAAAAAAGGCTGAGAGAATAATTGCGAAATAAAATATCTTCTTCAACATTATTGTTTTTTTACCTTTTTCTCTTTTCGTTTAATGAGTTAAATTGTTGTTGTCGGTTTGACAATTTATTTTTTCGATTCAATCTGTTCGCTTATTTTTCCAAACCGACGTTCACGGCGTTGGTAATCAATGATGGCTGCATAGAGATCTTCTTCTCGAAAAGCAGGCCAGAAAGTGTCGGTGAAATAAAATTCGGTGTAGGCCGATTGCCATAGCAAAAAATTGCTCATGCGTTGTTCTCCTCCGGTTCTGATGACCAAATCCGGGTCGGGAATACCTTTGGTAGCCAAATAATCAGAGAAAAGTGTTTCGTTTATATCTTCTACTTTTATTTTTCCTTCTTGAACGTCTTTTATTATTTTTTTTGTTGCTTCGACAATTTCCCATTTTGATGAATAGCTCAATGCAAGTATCAATGTTAATTTGTCGCCTTTTGAGGTTTTTTCTTCACATTCTTTCAATGCTTTTTGGGTTTTCATGGGAAGTCGGGCTATATCCCCAATATTCTTTACCCTTACTTGATTTTGCACAAGATCTGCTGTTTCATGGGTGACGGCTTGTAACATTAATTCCATTAGGGCGTTGATTTCTTCTTCGGGTCGATTCCAGTTTTCGGTAGAAAAAACATAGATGGTCAGGTATTTTATATTTGCTTTTACTGCTGCTTCTACCACTTTTCTAACGGAAACTACACCCTCTTTGTGACCTTCAGCGCGCTCCAATCCATGAGCTTTTGCCCATCTCCCGTTTCCATCCATAATAATGGCAATGTGTTCCGGGACAGATGATTTATCTATTTTCTCCAATAGCGACATATTATAATGTTGAAATTGTTTTTGCTATTATTTTATGTTTAACCCTGACTCAATCATATCTTTTTATGGATTTTAATTGATCGCCAATCTGTTTAGCCTTCCTCTCCATACATCTGTAAGTTCGGTTTGTCTTTCGGATGTTCCTCCAAATATTCGGATATAATTTTTTTCATCTGCGATTATCGATGCATTGGTTCGATAATTGAAAGTAGACGGTAATGCTTGAAGCGAATCTGCCAAATGCCATGCTATTCCATTTCCTTTTTCCGAAATGTACAAAACATTTTTGTTTTCGGTTGAAGTTGTGAGCATATAAATATTTTGATCATATGGGAATAAGGTGCTTCCTTGGGTTGGTATAGGTGCCGTGTTGTCGGATGTGAGAATCGCATCGTCTTTTTCTTGAATGATCCAAATTTTGGAATTTAGTGAATTGTCGGCATTTTTTCCACCCACAAGAAGCATATATTTTCTCCAAAAAATTGTTGTGTCTTTTATGTTCGCCGTGGAAAATTGAGTGATGGGGAAATCGGTTGGAATAGCGTTCATTACGTGAAACGATGTAAAGTCGGACGTCTTTGCGAATTTCAATGTTTCTTTGTCATAGATTGCTGTCAGAATAGAATCTGTAGCAACAGACGGCAAGATGCCGTAAATTGATTTAACCTGATAAATTTCAGGGAGTTTCGTCCATAAAACGCCGTCGATTGTCTTATAGACGCTATAGGAATTATCGAGCGCGTAAATTGCTGTTGGAGTTGAAACAATACTTGAGAATTGTATAGTAGGTGGTAAACCGCTTACCTCAAGAGGAGTATTTGTTGCACCATCTGACGACACAACTCCTTTTATGTTTTGCCCCGATTTATAGTAGGTGTAAAATCGATTGTTAAATGCCACAGTTTTTTGGGCATCTATTGGAAAAGGCAAATAATTGTCGGTTAATTGAGTCCATACCAATTGATGGGGATTTTGCTGATGAATGTTGAGTCTGAACTCGTATTTCTTCGTGGTTATTCCGTCCTGAGCATAAATTTCGATGTATTTCAATCGACCAATATCGACGGAATCCGTGCTGTTCCAGAAATAAGTACTATCCGGATTGTGGAGATAGAATTTTACTGCTGCTGCATATCTCAGATCAAGAGAAAGATATGCTTCTTTGGGCTCAAATCCAAAATCCAATGAATCGCGATTATAGATAAGCGATGCACGTTGATCAATAGAAAATTTGGCATTAGCTAACGTTCTTGTCGAATCATATGCCGCAGAAAGTGTTATCCCATATATTTGGGCATCCGAAAGGAATTCGATTTCCGTATCGTTTGTGTTTAAACACGAGGAAAATGCGATTATTCCCAATAATACGGTTAGAACGGTTAAACACCACGTAAAGTATTTTACATTCATTTGTTTCTGAAAATATTGTATACTATTTTATAGTTATGCAAAAGTAAAAAGTTTTTCTGCTTTTTCCATATCGAAATTGTTATTTAAAGAAAATTTCAAGATATTTTGTTCTTTAAATGAATTTGAATCGAATTGAGATATTGTTTTATTTTGATTCTATCTCCCTGAATATGAGGAGCCTTTGTTCCTTTGTTTAATATTTTGGTTGATATTTCGATATAGGCTTCATCCCACAAATTCTTGGCAATGAACGAAGCCAATAATTGTGCTCCTCCTTCTACAAGTACCGACCGAATATTTTCCGTATATAAATGTTTTATTATTTGTGTGTTAGTATCTGAGGAAAAGTCAATCACGATAGGTTTTACATTTTCTTTTTTTATGTGATAATCGGGATTTTCGGTAAAAACGATGGTTTTTGCATCGTTGTTAAAGATTTGGGAATGAGAGGGAATCATGTTTCTTTTGTCTATTGTTATTCGAACAGGGTTTTTGCCAAACCATTTCCGAGCTGTTAATTTGGGATTATCCATAAGTACCGTATTGGTACCTACCATAATCCCCTGTACATGCGTTCTGAGTTTATGAATAATAATCTCTGTGATTTCGTTTGATATTTTTGCAGGAGCATTTTTAGTGAATAAAGAACGTTCATGGTCGATAAATCCATCGTTACTTTGTGCCCATTTCAAGATGATATATGGTCTTTCGTAAAGATGATTGACAAAAAAAACACGATTCAATTCTTTTGCTTCGTTATTTAGTATTCCTTCTGTTACTTTAATCCCTGCATCCCGCATCATTTGAACACCTTTCCCCGATACTTTTGGATTGGGATCCCTTGTGGCAACCACCACACGGGGTATTTTTTTTGAAATGACAAGTTCGGTACACGGGGGGGTTTTACCATAGTGGGTGCATGGTTCGAGAGAAACATAAAGAGTGGATTCTTGCAATAGCAATGAGTTTTTGACAGAATTTATCGCGTTTGCTTCCGCATGGGGTTCTCCGAATTTTTTATGATACCCTTCTCCTACGATTTGCCCGTCATGGACAATAACGGCTCCCACCATTGGATTGGAATTTACGTAACCTTTACCTTTGTCCGCAAGTTGTAAGCAGCGATACATATATTTTTCGTCTGTTGTCATTTTTTTTATCTTTGCGGCATATGATAAACGATCCGATTGTCTACTTGCGAAACGAATTATTCGGTTTCTATGCTTCAGAAGAGATAAAAAGACTTACCCATCTCATTCTGAATGAAGTATGTGGTTTATCGTTGCCTGATATTGCAACATGCAAATTTAGCGATTTATCGGATGCTCAACGCAAGAAAATTCAAGATATTGCTTTCAGGTTAAAAAAATATGAGCCTTTGCAATATATTTTTGGCAAAACGGAGTTTTTTGGAATGGAATTCGAAATCAACCCTTCTGTGTTGATTCCACGTCCGGAGACTGAAGAACTGGTGGAATGGATACTTTTGGAAAACGATTCGATAAATCCTCGAATACTGGATATTGGTACAGGTAGTGGGTGTATCGCAATTGTATTGTCTAAGAAAATTCTTGGTGCTGAAGTTCATGCGTGGGATGTTTCATCGGAAGCTTTGAGTGTGGCCAAATTGAATGCTGAAAAAAATGCGGTTGAAATTTTTTTTCGGCAAGTGGATATTATGCAAATTTTTCCTGCTGATATAGTGTTTGACATTATTGTAAGCAATCCCCCGTATGTAGCGGAAAATGAAAAGCAAGAGATGGGGAAGAATGTTCTTGATTTTGAACCACCTGAGGCATTATTTGTTTCGGATGATTTTCCATTGGTTTTTTATGATCGTATATCTGATATTGCTTTACAGAAATTGAAAAAGAAGGGGAAATTATATTTCGAGATCAATCGCCTTTATGGTAGGGAAATTGTTGAAATGCTTAAAAATAAAGGGTTTTCCCAAGTGGAATTAAAAAAAGACATTTCGGGGAATGATCGGATGATTAGGGCAAGGAAATAAAGGAAATAAAGGAAATGAACAAAGATGCACCTCGACAGATATCGGAAGAAAAAGCTTTTGTCCTTATGGCAACTTTGTGTGCTAAGCGTGAGTATTGTACATTGGACATCCGAAAAAAACTAAGCCGTTACCTTTTGGATGATAATGTTATCGATAAAATTATCGATCGGTTAAAAGCTGAAAAGTATATCAATGAGGCACGTTATTGCCACAGTTTTATCAATGATAAATTGCGATTCGATAAATGGGGACGTAAGAAAATAGAATTTACTTTGAGACAAAAGCAAATCCCTTTAGAGCTTATTTCTAATGCTTTTTTGGAATTTCCCGATGATATGTTCAATGAATCGCTTGAAACGTTGTTCAGAAACAAACTCAAAACTATAAAATCAAATTCCGACAAAGAGAAGCGTTTCAAATTGATTCGATTTGCAATTGGGCGAGGGTTTCTTATGGATGAAACGCTAACATGTGTAGAAAGAATTTTATCGGGCAAATGAAATTCTCTGAGATTATACACGAATTTTCTCATCTTTTCTTTCCAAATTGCTGTATTATTTGTGGAGCAAAATTACTTTCTTCAGAGGAGAGTGTTTGTCTGAAATGTTTATACAAACTACCTAAAACAAATGATTTTAAGGAAGTTGGCAATGGCATCGAAACCTTGTTGGCCGGTCGTTTCCCCTTTGAACGTGCAGCATCGTTTTGTGAGTTCTCGAAAGGAGGAATGTTTCAATCCATAATACATCACATTAAATATAGTCATAGAGAGAAACTGGGAATTGCTATGGGGCGATTGTTTGGGAAAGATCTTTTGGGGAGTGATTTCATTTGCTCGATTGATGTGATTGTTCCTGTTCCTCTTCATTCAAAGAAACAAAGAGAGAGAGGGTACAATCAATCCGAAAGGATTGCGGAAGGATTTTCCGAAGTTACCGCTATTCCGATATCACGTGACAATTTGGTTCGAATCGTTTACAATCCCACTCAAACCGGACTCGGCAAAACTCAACGGTGGGAAAACGTAAAAAATATTTTCAAGGTGGTAAATCCATCGGAATTTGCCCACAAGCATATTCTTTTAATCGACGATGTTGTGACAACCGGTTCTACCCTTGAAGCTTGTGCGATTGCTCTCAGTAAATGTTCCAATATAAAAATAAGTGTTGCAACTTTAGCTAAAGTATTGTGACTACGAGTTGGATGTGCAAGGCTAAGTTCAACTAAGAAGTGCAACTTTTTTATTAAAAAACCTCCACGGTTTCTTTAAAATTACTATTTTCGCATGTTATTCTATATAAAAAGCGAATGATATGAAAACGATAGAACAATTAACTGCCGAAAAACTTCTTAAAATAAAAGCCGTAAAACTTCAACCTTCCAATCCGTTTACTTGGGCATCGGGTTGGAAATCTCCTATATATTGCGACAATAGAAAATTGATGTCATATCCTGCTGTTCGAAATTTCATTAAAGTTGAATTTGCCCGGATTATCCTCGAAAAGTATCCACACACCGAGGCCATTGCAGGTGTTGCCACAGGTGCTATTGCACCGGCTGCATTGGTGGCCGATACGTTGGGGTTGCCGTTTGTCTACATTCGGTCTACGCCTAAGGATCACGGGTTGGAAAATCTTATTGAAGGTGATCTCAAGCCAAAACAAAAAGTAGTGGTAATTGAGGATCTTGTTTCTACGGGTCAAAGTAGTTTGAGGGCTGTCGATGCCATTCGTCGTAATGGTTCCGAGGTGTCGGGTTTGCTTGCAATTTTTACTTATAATTTTCCTGTTGCTCATGAGAATATGAATAAGGCTCATGTTGAACTTACGGCACTTTGTAATTATGATGCTGTTTTGGAAGAGGCATTGCGTATCGATTATATTGACGAATTGGAGTTGAAAATACTCCAAGATTGGCGACAAGATCCTGAAAACTGGAATAAGAAAATGAATAGAACAAAAAATGACGGAATTTGTAAGTGAGGTAAAAACCATATTACACAGTAATGCAGATATATATCGGGTGCTTTCCGATATGGGTAAATTGAACTTGGTCAAGGATCGGATTCCGAGTGATAAAATAGAAGGATTTACATTTAATAGAGACAGCTGCTTATTTAGGGTAAATCCGATTGGTGAAGTTAAATTCGATGTGGTGGAGCGTCAACCAAACAAATTGGTCAAATTTAAATCGGAAAATTTACCTTTTGATGTTTTTTTATGGATTCAGCTGGTGTCTAAAGGAGAGAAAGACACGAAAATGCGATTGACTGTTCGTGCCGACTTAAATTCTTTCCTTAAACCGATGATTTCCCGCCCTATGAAAGAGGCTTTGGATAAAATAGCCGATGTGCTAACACAGTTGCCTTACGATAGTATATAATATAAAACTATCTTATCATTTGAGAAGTGGATTGAAAAATTTAAGGAGGCAAAAATTCATTTTGCCTCCTTAAATTCTTGAGAGAAGTTTATTCCAATTCTTTGATTTTAATATTTCGGAACCACACTTCATCTCCGTGATCCTGAAGGAGGATATGCCCTTCTTTGGCATTCCCGAAATTAGGCCAGTCTTTATATTTGCTATAAGCAACCAATGCATTCCACATTTGGTTGTTTCTTTCGTATTCCAACAATTTTGTTCCATTTAGCCAATGTTCAACGTGGTTTCCTTTAACCACAATCATAGCAGTGTTGAAAAATCCGTTGAAAAAGGGTTTGTTTTCAGGAGCAGGAATAAGATCGTATAGTGAGCCCAATGTTCTGTTGCCTTTCACACCCAGTTTGGCATCGGGGTGATTTTTGTCGTCCAGTATTTGAAACTCGCAACCAATTGCCGATCCTTCACCTTTGTTTAAATCGGGATCCACAAAATATTTGACACCACTATTTGCCCCTTCGGTGATTTTAAAATCTACTTTTAAGACGAAGTTTTTATATTTTTTTGTTGTGATGATGTCGCCTCCATGTGCAGATTCTTCGCCGGCTCCTTTCAGCACTTTCAAGATACCGTCTTCAATAACCCACCCTTTTTGGGGAAATCCCGTTAATCTGGCTCCACGCCAACCTTGCGTTGTTTTTCCGTCCCAAAGAAGTTTCCATCCTTCGTGTGCCTCTCTTTCGGAAATGGTGTTTGGGATGGCATTGATTTGTGAGATGCTGTTCGGATCTTCCGGAGTTTTGAATTGATCGAGATTTTCGGTCAGGATGCGGATATTCCGCCATGAAACCGTTTTCCCTTCATCTTTTGGGTTTCCAATTTGATGTACTTGCAAAGCGATGAATCCGGATTTGGTCATATCATCGATAAGATCCGCACAGGGAATACCATTTACCCACGTCCGTATGGAATTACCGATGGCTTCAATTCGCCCTTTGTTCCATTCGTTTTTCTTGAAGGCTTTTTGTGCAAGCGGGTTGTACGTTGGCGGATAGAGGCATTCGCCGCTGTCATCCGATTTAACGACTACAGCCTTCATCGTATTGTACGTTAGTGGATAAAGCCATCCTCGGCGTGCTTCGTCGTAGATGCCTCCGGTCCATGCTCGTTCGGAAGGATCTATTTCGAATTGATAACCGTGAACCCGTCCGTCACGATAGTCTTTTAAACTATT
The DNA here is from genome assembly GCA_002381125.1 of Bacteroidales bacterium UBA4179. Lineage (GTDB taxonomy): Bacteria > Bacteroidota > Bacteroidia > Bacteroidales > Dysgonomonadaceae > Anaerorudis. Next base: position 48,550 of record DFUT01000043.1, read on the forward strand.
GCTTCGGAATTGTACTCCTGAATTTAATCCTTCATCTATTTTAAATTCAAATTCAAGGATAAAATTATCGTACATTTTATCGGTTGCCAAAAAAGTATTGGGCGTTCCCATTTTCGAAACTCCTACGATGGCATTATCTTGTATCTTGTATTCGGCCGTTCCGTTTAATTTTGTCCAGCCTTTCAGATTTTTGCCGTTGAACAGATTCTGCCATTGGGGTTCTTGCGCCGATGTAGCGACAGCAACTAACATAGCAATCAAAATAAATATCTGTTTTTTCATTGAACTTTTATTTTTACTTTTTACATTTTATAAAATTCTTCCCAACCCTTGCGTGGGGGAACACCTGTTAAGAAAGCATCGCCAAAGGCATCGTTGGTAATACGTTTTGTTTTTCTGTCGAAAACGAGTTTCCGATTCAGTCGTTGTGCTGCCACACCCAAACAAAATACCTGACATAAGGGGCCGCCTATTTCAAATGGCGATCGTGTTTTTTCTTTTCCCTGACAAGCGAGCAAAAAGTTTTGGAAATGATTGGATGGACTTTTGGGTACCGGTGGTAACTTCTTTTCCATTTCTTTTGCTTTTTCTTCAGGAATGATGGAGAGCGTTGAACCATGCGAACCACCTTTGAATGTAAGTTCTTTGCTATATATGATTTTACCGGGATTTAATTTGATGGGTTCGATTTCAAAACCGGCTACTTGCGGAATATTCGGGTCGAGTTCGGATTTGCCGTATCCTTTGGGCAATTCGGGGAGGTTGTTTACCCCGTCATACCAAGTAACCGTCACAGGAGGCATGTTGCCGCGTTTGGGGAAATTAAACCGGATGGTACTAGCCATTGGGAAGAAGTAATCGTTATGGCCTTCTAGCTTAACGGGAATGATTTCTTCCGGTAATCCCAAGTCGAGAAATTCATGAACAGTGTCAAGAATATGCGCACCCCAGTCGCCAAGTGCTCCCATGCCGAAATCGTACCAGCACCTCCATTGCCCGTAATGAAAATCTGTATTGTAATCGTGCCAGAGCAGAGCCGAAAGCCATAAATCCCAGTCTAATGTTTCGGGAATGGGTTCTGCCGGAGGAAATTTCTTGATGTTCGGGTCCCAGGAATGCCAGCGCCGCGAATTATTCATGTGAGCCGTAACGGCAGTTACATCTTTAATGATCCCTGCTTCTTTCCATGCTTTAAACTGAAAATAGTTTGCTTCGGAGTGACCTTGATTACCCATCTGTGTTACAACATTAGGATGTTTTTTTGCCGCTTGTATCATCAGTTCCACTTCGTGGAAAGTTCTCGCCATGGGTTTTTCCAGATATACATGTTTACCCATGTTGATAGCCAACATGGTGGCAGGAAAATGCGAAAAATCGGGAGTAGCGATGGCGACAGCGTCGATTTCGTTGCCCATTTTGTCAAACATTTCCCTAAAATCTTTAAATCTTCTTGCCTTAGGGAATTTGGCCAAAGCTTTTTGTGTATGTTCTGCTCCAAGATCTACATCGCAAAGGGCCACCACATTTGCCAACCCTGTTTTGTCGAAATCGTTGATGATGTCCCATCCTCTGTTGCCAATGCCGATATGGGCTAAGTTGATTTTCTCGTTTGAACCCATAATGCGGCTGTAGCTTGCTGCATTAGTCTTGTTTGAAATTCCGCTCAATGCTAATCCTGCGGATGCTAATGCAGTGTTTCGTAAAAATTCTCTTCGTGTTGTCATCCTTGCTGTTTTAGTTTATGATATAATATTAATGAGGCATTTTCCCTCATCACTTAAAAGTAATTCATCTGTTGTAAATCAATATTCAAATCGATCTTTATGAGCCCATAATCCCAAGGCCGGATTGGAAATAAAATAAATTTTATCGCCGTCGGGTAGGGTATTATATCCGTCTTTTAGCTCATTGAAATGATAATTTTTCATTATGTCATCGATATCGGCCCATTTGAAACCAACACTTTCGATTTCTTCTTTTGACAGGTTTTCGGAATCCTTCCCCGGACAGTAAGTGATGGTAAATCGTCCTTCCGACGATCCATGGATTAGATGAGCTGCAGCGCTCAAGTTATTGCGTAGTTCTTCGTTTTCGGAAACGGCTTTCAGCGTAGCCTCTGTCCCATGATAACCATATTTTCTAATAAGGCGATCAATTTCTTTGTCTTCGCCAAATTCTTTTAAAGCGGGAGCCAAAACAATGAGTTCGCCACCATCAGCGATAGCCATGCGGGTGCGATAAATGGATTTATTCCCTAACCATGTGCTTTTAAATTCAGTAGGGTCGAGCCAAACAAGGACTTTTTTCAGTGGTTCTTCAACCATTTCGAAATTCACTTCAAGAGACAATTTCGCAGCTTCGTCGAATACATCCACATCGTCACCTATAAAAAGGCCGTAAGTCTGCTGTTTGCCTTCTTTGTTTATACCAACAACCGTCAGTACATAAACGATAGGCAAATGACCTGCAAAGTTTTTTGAGGCATAGTTAAACAGTTTCCTTACAGGAGTATCCGTACGCCCCATCATGCGTTCCATTCCGTAAACGGCACCTATAAAATGGCTTTTGTTAATTCCTTCAATGCCACCCGTGCCAACGAAAATATTCTTGTTGTAATTGGCCATACCAACCACTTCATGTGGAACAACCTGACCAATGGATAGGATGAGATCAAAATCCCTTTCTACTAACAATTTATTTACCTGCGCCGGCCAGGAGAAATCCACTTTTCCTTCGGAAACTTCTTTTACGTATTCGGCAGGGACCTCTCCCAATGTGATTACATCATGACGCCAATCGTGAACCCGAAACAAATGTCGAGGAGTTTTGCCGAACATGTGCGAAATTTGTTCGTCCGTCATAGGACTGTGAGTGCCCAATGCCGGAAGCACATCTGTTAGTGCATTTCCATAATACTCCCAAACCATTTCGGTAATTTCACCTGCTCGACTCGGTAAACGAGTATAATCGGGGGGAATAGCAAGGATTTTGTGTTTTTTTCCTAATTTATCCAATGCTTCGAAGAGACCTTTTTTTAGATCTTCATGCGAGAGATTGTGTTGTGAAGAGCCGTTTTGATAATAGATCATTGTTGCCTGAGAATAAAAAACCACAGCATGACTTTCCGTCATGCTGTGAGTATTTCAAAAAAATTATACCCGGTAAGTGGAAGAAGCCGTATCTCCTCCATGTCCGGTCCAATTGGTGTGGAAAAATTCGCCGCGAGGCCTGTCTATCCTTTCGTATTGATGTGCACCAAAATAATCGCGTTGAGCTTGTAGAAGATTGGCAGGTAATCGCTCGCAGCGGAAACCGTCAAAGTAACATAAAGCCGATGCGAGTGCCGGGATTGGAATACCATTTTCCTGTGCAGTGGTACATACTTTGCGCCAGCTTTCCTGTGCCGATTGTACGGCATCTTTGAAGAAAGGATCAAGCAGTAGATTCTCGAGAGAAGGATTCTTATCGAATGCTTTTTTTATATCGCCAAGAAATGCCGACCGAATGATGCAGCCACCGCGCCACATCAATGCAATGCCGCCGTAGTTCAAATTCCAGTTGTATTCTTTGGCTGCCTCTCGCATCAAATCATAACCTTGTGCGTAGGAAATAATTTTAGCAGCATATAAAGCTTCTTCCAAATCATGAATAAATTGTTGTTTATCGCCTTTGAAGTGGGGTTTTGTACCGAGAATAGCTTTTGACGCCTTAACGCGCAAGTCTTTTTGAGCCGACAGACAGCGGGAGAATACGGATTCGCCAATTAATGTCAATGGAATACCAAGTTCAAGAGCAGTAATCACTGTCCATTTTCCCGTACCTTTTTGCCCGGCCGTATCCAGAATTTTTTCCACTAAAGGGGTGCCGTCAGTATCTTTAAATGCCAGGATATCGGCTGTAATTTCAATCAGATAAGAATTAAGTTTGCCTTCATTCCATTTTTTAAACACCTCGTGCTGTTCATCAGGGGTCATATTTAACAGTTCTTTCATCAGATGATATGCCTCGTTAATGATTTGCATATCGCCATATTCAATACCGTTATGTACCATTTTCACGAAATGTCCTGCACCATCTTCACCAACCCAGTCGCAGCAAGGGGTTCCTTCATCTACTTTGGCAGCTATAGCTTGGAAAATATCTTTCACATGCGGCCATGCGGCAGGAGAACCTCCCGGCATCATGGAGGGTCCGCGTAATGCACCTTCTTCTCCCCCTGAAACTCCTGTTCCGATATACAGCAACCCTTTACTTTCAATGTATTTGGTACGACGGCGTGTGTCCATAAAGTGACTGTTCCCTCCGTCAATGATGATATCGCCGGGTTCGAGCAGAGGGATTAGCTTTTCTATAAAATCATCTACCGGTTGCCCGGCTTTTACCATCAACATTACTTTGCGTGGTCGGCTTAACGAAGCCACCAGTTCTTCAAGGGAATGTGTTCCGATAATATTTTTACCTTTGGCTCTCCCATTGATAAATTCATCCACCTTTGAGACTGTTCGGTTAAAAACGGCTACTGTAAAGCCTTTGCTTTCCATATTCAGAACTAGATTCTCGCCCATTACAGCGAGACCTATCAATCCGATATCTGCTAATTTTTTCATATTTCCAATTTTTATATGGTTTATCTTTTTACTCGTGCATTACCTTCCCAGACGTTCCAGATCATTTCTTCGTCAGCAGGTTGAGCATAATCGGTGAGGAATGTTGTTGCTAAAGCACCGCTGGCCCATGCAAACCGGATCCATTTTTCAGAAGGCCATTCTTTTAATATGCTGTAAAGTAAACCACCCACAAAACCGTCGCCTCCTCCGATGCGATCCATTACATTGATTTTTCTGGGCTTGATGACATGCCAATTGGCATTTTCATAAACAATAGCGCCCCACAGATGTTCATTTGCACTGACTACTTCTCTTAGTGTATTGGCAAAAACGGAAACGTTGGCATAGGTTTTTTGTGCATTCTCAATCATTTCTTTAAATGCGTCTAACTGAGCTTCAATATCTTCACCTCCCGGTTTAGGCCCTTCAATACCGAGACAAAGTTGAAAATCTTCTTCGTTCCCAATAAGAATATCCGACAACGAAGCAATTTCTTTGAAAGTAGCTGCAAGTTCGACTTCACGTCCTTTCCAAAATGAAGCCCGGTAATTGAGATCAAAAGAAATTAACGTGCCGTATTTTTTTGCAAATCGGGCAATTTCTAGACAAAAATTACCTGAATCGGGTGAAAGTGCAGCTATAAGACCCGAGAAATGAACAATTTGAACACCTTCCTGACCGAAAATACGTTCCAGGTCGAAATCTTTTACATGCAATGTTCTTCCTATTTCTCCTGTACGATCATTGTGTACCCGCGGCCCTCGCAATCCAAATCCACTGTCGGCAATGTTGAATTGATGGCGATAGCCCCATGGACCTCCCTGAGGAACCTCGGGGCCTTCGAAATCCATATTTCTCCGACGAAGATCGGCTTTGATGAATTTGGCAATAGGACTGTCTTTCACAAAAGTGGTTAACACTTTTACCGGAAGTCCTAAATATGAAGAAATACTTGCGACATTTGTTTCCGCGCTGGTTGCCTGCATTTCAAAAAGTGTACTGCAATGTACGGGTTGGGCATTCACCGGAGTAATTCGAACGCCCATACTTGTTGGAACAAGTAGAGAATATTTACAATCTTTTTTCAACAATAATGACATATGCTTTATTTTTAGAGAGTGAATGCATCAAAACCGCCGTCTACAACAGCAACTGTGCCGGTTACAAATTTGGAGGCATCGCTTACCAAATAGTGTAATGTTCCATGTAAATCTTCAGGAACGCCAAAACGTCTGAACGGCGTGTGTTGAATAATGGCTTTTCCTCTTTCTGTATATGAGCCATCGGGATTGGTCAAAAGAGTTCGGTTTTGTTCGGTAATGAAGAATCCGGGAGCAATAGCATTTACTCTGAAATTTTCCCCAAACTTTATAGCCAATTCTCCGGCCATATATTTGGTGAAATTGGTAACTGCTGCTTTTGCAGCTCCATATCCTACAACTCGTGAAAGAGGTCTGAGAGCAGCTTCAGATGAAATATTGATGATATTTCCCTGCTTGTTTTCAACCATGATTTTGGCAAAAATAACGGTGGGTATTACTGTGCCCATCAGATTTAAATCTACTACTTTGCGAAAATCGTTCATTTTTAAGTCAAAAATAGTACCTTCGGGACTGATGATTGCACCCGGCATATTTCCACCTGCTGCGTTTATCAGCACATCCACGCGATCGTATTTTGCTACAATGTCTTTTGCGTTTTGTTCAAGTATCTCCTCATTGGTAACGTCCGTTTGCAAAAAGATGGCTTCGCCTCCTTTGGATTTGACACGATTAATCAGTTCATCCCCTTTTTGTTTATTGCGGGCGAGAACGGCTATTTTTGCTCCATGGGCTGCCAGATATTCGACCATTGATGATCCCAGAACGCCGGTACCTCCCGTAATTACTATTACTTTGTCTTGAATGTTGAATAATTCGTACATGATTTTATTTTTTTAGTCGGTTTATTTTTATTGTTCCCACCTTTTTGGTGAGCTAGTATTGAATTATCGATGATGTATATTGTGCACGTACACAAAAGTATAAATATTCTCTATATTACAACTATATAAAGTAATAAATATTGTTAAGGAATAAAAAGTCGATTATTAATTTCGGGATCATATTTTTCCAGTGAAGAAGTACGTTTTAAATTTTCTCTTTCATTTTTTTGAATCCTGCTAAACTTTTAAGGATTAAAAATATCCATGAACTCATTATTTATTGTTAATAGCTTGACTTTGTAAGAATTGGTGAATAATTATTTTTCATTATATTTGTATGCTTATTAGCTTTGTAATGGGAGTTAAAATGCAAAAAATCAGACATATATTTATTATCATACTATTATTGTTATTGCATGCTTGTGCATCAACCGTTCAAATTACCTCGGTTGTTGAGAAGAATAAAGATGGCGATTTTCTCGTAAAATGGGAAGTCAGTCCGGATCAAGAAGGGAAGATAGATATTTATTCTTCCGCATCAGACAGTTCTTTGGCCGATTTTGTACCGGTAAAATCCAGCCGGATTGAAGATCAATTTGCTTTGTTTACTCCTTCGGGTTTTGGTGTCAGGGAGTATTTTCTTTTAAAAACAGCCGGAACCACCTCAGGAATAGTGGCAAACCGTCTTATTGATATGGATAATATCAAAAATTTTCGGGATATCGGTGGATATTTTAATGTAAATGGCGAACAAGTTCGGTGGGGGAAAATTTACCGATCGGGTGATTTAAGTAGTGCTAATCTTTTCGATCTTGAAAAGATGAAAAAATTGGAGATAAAAACGGTTATCGATTTTCGGTCGAAAGAAAATGCCGCCATGCATCCCTATTTGCTTTCTTCCGGTATACGAAAAATTAGCCTTCCTATGTCTATGGGTGAAGATACACTGAATCGAAAAATCGAGGACGGAAGTTTTACACGTAGCGATGCCATCCGTTATATGCAGGACATGTACATAGGAATTGTCGAAAATTATAAAAAAGAATTTTCGGAAATGTTCAATATTTTATGTGACGAGAACAACTATCCGGTATTGTTGTCGGAAGCGCTAGGCAAAGACAGGGTGGGATTAGCTTCCTATTTTATTCTTTATGTGTTGGGGGTTCCTCATTATATAATTGAGGAGGATTATTTGCTTTCGAACCAAACTATCGATATAACAAAAGTAGTAGAAAATGCCGAAGGTTTTCCCGAATATATTCAAGAAGCATTGACAGCTGTTTTAACCGTTGACAGGGCATACTTGAATTATGCGCTTGATCATATTCGTCAAAAATACGGTTCGATTGATAATTATCTCGAAAAAGAACTTCATGTGACGAATAACAAAAAGAATTTTTTAAGAAAGTATCTTCTATATAATTATAATTCCCAATAAGAAGGTTTTGTATAAAGAAGCCTAAAAAACATTTCAATAAAAACTTTGTGGGTAAAGAGGGTTGTTGTAAATAAAGTTTATGTTATAAAAGAGATAGAGATAAATAAATAGATAAAATTAAATAAAGTTATTATGAAACAAAAGCTTTTGATCAGAGATCTTACGTTAAGAGACGGTCAACAATCTTCTTTTGCAACTCGAATGAATCAATCGCAGATAGACCGTGTTCTACCTTATTACAAAGATGCGGCATTTTATGCAATGGAAGTGTGGGGTGGGGCTGTTCCTGATGCAGTAATGCGTTATTTGGGCGAAAATCCGTGGGATAGATTGAAAAAAATCAGTGAAGCCATAGGTGATTCATCAAAATTGGCAGCACTTTCAAGAGGAAGAAATCTGTTTGGGTATGCTCCTTATCCCGACGAAATAATCGATGGTTTCTTTAAAAAGGCCGTGGAATGCGGTTTGGATATCATGCGAATTTTTGATGCCCTCAATGATGTTGACAATATCAAATCGAGTGTGAAATCCATAAAGAAATATGGCGGGATGGCCGATTGTGCGGTTTGTTATACCATAGATCCAAAATCCGATGATGAAGCGGAACCGAAAAAAAAGAAGGGAATTTTCGGAATTTTCGGCAAGAAAAAGAAAGAAGAGGCTCTTAAACACAAGAAAGTGTTTACCGATGAGTATTTTGTAAATAAGGCGAAAGAGATGGCAGCGTTAGGTGCAGATATCATTACCATCAAAGATATGAGCGGATTGATTACGCCCTCTCGTGTAGCTTCGTTGGTACCTTTATTCAAGCAGCAACTTGATGTTCCCGTTGATTTTCATACGCATTGTACACCCGGATACGGATTGGCTTCGGTCCTTACTGCAATTATGAAGGGTGTAGACATTGTAGATACCAACATTTGGTATTTTGCCGGAGGGCCTGCTGCGCCGGCTATTGAATTGGTCTATATCTTTTGTAAGAAACTGGGAATCGATATCGATGTCAACATGGAAGCAGTAGCTAGAATCAACAACGAACTTTATGAGATACGCAAAGAGCTTGCTGCTTATGATACGGTAAAACAATTTCCCAAAAAATTTAATCCTTTGACCGACGCTCTTCCTGCGAATATTGATAAGGAATTCGACAATGCTATTGAAGCCGTGGAAAAGAATGACGAAAATGCTTTGCTTGATGCATGTCATACCATCGAGGCTTATTTTGGTTTCCCCAAACCGAATGAACAAGTGAAGAATGCAGAAATCCCCGGTGGCATGTACACCAATATGGTAGCCCAACTGAAAGAACTCAACGAAATGGATATTCTTGACGATGCGCTGAAATTGATTCCTAGTGTACGGTTGGATGCAGGATTGCCACCATTGGTAACCCCGACGAGTCAAATTATTGGTGTTCAAGCGGTAAGTTCCGCTATCAATCTCAAGCATGGACGTCCTAAATATCAGAATTCTTCCAATCAATTTATAGCCTTGGTAAAAGGCGAATATGGGAAAACACCTGTTCCAATTGATCCCAACTTCAGAAAGCAGATTACAGGCTCTGCGGAAGAAGTTCCTTACGATACCTCCAACTATAAACGGCAGGACAACCCTGTTTTACCCGAATTCGGCAATGTTCGTTTGGCTAAAGATGAAAAAGAACAACTTTTGTTGGAGTTGTTCCCTATGGTTGCCGCAACATTCTTGCAAGAGCTGCGCAAAAAAGAATATTTGGATGCTCATCCTGAAAAAATTGCAGGGAAGGAAGAGCTTTCTGAGGAAGCCCTCCAATCTCAAAGCGAAGAAAATACAAAACGAGGGAATATTATGGCAAGTCCTATGCCTGGGAATATCTTGGAAGTATTGGTAAATGAAGGGGATGAGGTAAAAAGAGGCGATGCGCTCGTAATATTGGAATCTATGAAAATGGAAAATGAGATTCCATCGGAATTTTCAGGTAAAGTTGTACGGGTATATGTGAAGAAAGGAGAGAATGTGGGTGCAGAGCAACCGTTGGTAGAAATCGTTTAAAAGATAAGTCGTATGAATTTGCTAAAACCGGGGATGGATGTCTCCGGTTTTTATTAATTCTCAAGAGTAATTTTGCCGTTCTTTAACCCGTTAACATTTTATGCGCTTTGATTTTATAATTTTTTATGTACATTTGAATTCATATTTTCTCATAAAGAGCAAAAAAATGACGACGCAAAACCATAAAAATACTATCGCTGAATTTGAAGAAATTTATATTTCTTTTTATCCGCGATTAAAACGTTTTGCTCAAGAATATGTTATCAGCGAGGCCGATGCGGAAAATATCGTCCAGGATGTTTTTCTCACTTTGTGGGAAAGGGGAGCATTTGTTTCGAGTCATATCAATTTAACGTCCTATCTTTTTACAAACATTAAAAACAGATGCATTGATTTTCTTCGTCATCGAATTGTTATGCAAAATGCGGCAAATAAGATGCAAGAGGAATATGAATTGGCGTTGCAAATAAAATTGCAATCCCTGCAAGCGTTTGATGAGCAGATTTTCTCAAATGCCGACATGGAAACGGTTGTTGTCAATGCCATTCAATCATTGCCTGAAAAATGCCGTCAGATTTTTGTTATGAACAAAATCGAGGGGAAAAAACAAAAAACAATTGCCGAAGAATTGAATCTATCCATTCATACTGTTGAAAGTCAAATGGCTATAGCTTACCGAAAGCTAAAAGAAATATTAAAAGAACATCTCCCATTGTTGTTTTTTCTACTTATTTAAATAATTTTTCCGATTTTTTTAGCGGATTTGCCGAGGTTGTTCGTTATATAATTAAAGAGGGACAAAATGGACGACGTGCTACTGAAATATTTTCTCGGCGAACTCGACGATTCGGAACGATTGCAATTATTGAAGCAGATCAATAGCGATGAATCGTTGAAGGAGGAATATATTCGGTTGCAAAATATTTTTGCTTTAACCCATCTCGCCAAGCATGAAGGAGATAAAGAGCAGGCTCGAGCGAGTTTTCGACGGTTTCTTCGCCGGGTTGAGGCTAAACGTCAAAGGGAACGTATGAAATCGATTGGGAAAATTGTGGCTTTTGCGTTAGTGCTGATTGCTTCTACCGTTTTTTTGACCTTATTTTTTTCCAAAAACAACGTTCACGAAATAGCAACCAATACGTTGTATGTTCCCGCAGGACAAAGGGCTCGGTTAACACTCGAAGACGGTACAAACGTATGGCTCAATGCCCAATCTATGTTGATTTATCCTTCGCATTTTGCAGATAAAGAACGCAGAGTCAACTTAACCGGGGAAGCATTTTTCGATGTGGCTAAAAATTCGCGTAAACCTTTTATCGTGGAATCACAAGATATTCGAGTAGAAGTGCTGGGGACACAATTCAACGTGTATAATTATCCTGATGTGGATTATTCGCAGATTGCATTGGTAGAGGGATCTGTAATGATCTCTTGGGATAGCAACGAATCTGACCATGTTTTATTGAAACCTAATCAAGAAGTAATTCTGCAAGGAGGAAAAGCATCGATATCCGAAATAACGAATCCGAATCATTTTCTTTGGAAAGACGGTATTTATTGTTTTGAAAATGAACGGTTGCTCGATATCATCGAAAAATTACAACTTTATTACGATGTTACGATTAAGGTTGAAGATCCTGAAATTTTCAATGTGAGATATACCGGGAAATTCCGTCAGCGTGATGGTATCGATGAGATTTTACGCATCATCCGAAAAATACATCCTTTCAACATTGAAAAAGATATCGATAATAATATCATCACATTAAGCAAATAAAATTACTAATTCATTAAAATAATATGCCTATGAGAAAAAAGCAGCCGTGAAAACAAGAAAGGCGACAAGTGCGGCCACACTCATCGCCTTAAAAAGCAAACACCTAATATCTATTTTAGTATTCACTTTAATATCACAAAGATATGAAAATAAAATTTCTAACAACACCTTATTTAATAAAAAACAAAACCTTTAAAGGTATCTTTCGAATCATGAAAATTTGTTTTATCCTTTTATTTGTTTTCTCTTTTCAGTTGATGGCCTTGAACACAGAAGCGCAGGAAGCGGTTATTGAGTTGAGAACGAATTCGATAACCGTAGGTCAACTGATAGAGGAAATTGAAAAGCAAACCGATTATTTGGTGGTTTACAGCAATCGCGAAATTGACACCGACCAGATAGTGAATCTTCGGAAGAAATCGGACAACGTATCGGCGTATCTCGATGAAGCTTTTGCGGGTACCGACATCGGTTACGATTTTGAAAACAACTACATTGTGCTGATGAAAAAAGCTAACCGAAATGCTTCCACTATCGCCGAAATGATCCGTTCTGCCCAACAGCAAGGCAAAACAATAACGGGAAAAGTAACCGATACTTCAGGTTTCCCACTTCCCGGCGTAACAATCATAATCAAAGGAACTACTCGCGGAACGGTAACCGATGCCGACGGTAATTATTCGTTGAGCAACGTCCCCGACGATGCCACATTGGTTTTTTCTTTTGTAGGAATGGAATCACAAGAAGTGCAGGTTGGTAATCGGACGAAAATTGATGTAGTCATGCAAGAAGAAACAGTTTCTTTGGAAGAAGTGGTAGCAATTGGTTATGGAGTTCAACAAAAAAAATTATTGACAGGGGCTACAATTCAGGTGAGAGGGGAAGATCTTCAAAGCCGTAATACACTTGATGTCTTACAAGCTCTTCAAGGACAAACTCCCGGTGTGCAAATTTTCTCGACATCAGGTCAACCCGGAGAAAGTCTAAAGGTAACTGTTAGGGGACTTGGAACTATTGGTAATGCAGGTCCTCTTTATATAGTTGACGGAATACAAACAGGGGATATTTCTTATCTCAACAATGCGGATATTGAATATTTTAAAGGATGCTGCTTCTGCCGCTATTTACGGTTCGCAGGCTGCAAATGGGGTTGTGTTGATTACGACAAAATCCGGGAAAAGAGGAGCTGCACACATGACTTTCGATGCCTATTATGGTGTTCAAAATGTAGCACGTAAAATTGATATGCTTAATGCTCGTGAATATGCGGTTATCATGAATGAGGCTGCCATTAATAATGGAAAGGCTCCTTATTTTGCTATTGGTGAAATTACGCAGATGGGAGAAGGCACCAATTGGATAGACGAAATGTTGTATGATAACGCTATCACTCAGAACTATTCGTTGGGAGTTAGTGGAGGGAGCGAGAAAACGATATACTCCATGTCACTTGGATATACCGGACAAGAAGGAATTGTAGGTGGTCCTGATTATTCTAATTACAATCGTTATTCGTTTAGAATTAATTCTGAGCATAATTTATATAATAATATTGTTAAAGTAGGGGAAAATTTGACATTTAGTTATATCAAAAGAAATGGGATAAGCGTTGGCAATCAATATAATAATACATTGAGAGGAGCTTTTAATACCAGTCCCTTTTTGCCTATGTATGATGACGATGGTAATTTTCTGAATAACAGTCGCGATGCCGGTGTTATTTATCAAGGCAAGGAATGGGTTCCCTGGTACGATGGCGAATCTAATCCTTATGCCTCAATGGTATACAACAATCAAAATAGAAACAATAATCAAAAGCTTTTTGGAAATGTTTATGTTCAAGTTAATCCGATTAAAGGACTAACTTATAAAAGTATATTGGGTGTAGATTTTTACACGGGTGAGGGGAGGGCTTTTTTACCTTCCTATACACTCTCAATGTATGCTCAACGGCTTAATGATGAAGCAAGTCAAAGCCTGAGCAAAGGTTTGGCATTAACATGGGATAATGTTGCTACTTATGAGTTCAGTGTCGATCATCATGACATTTCTGTAATGGGAGGTATGTCTGCCTATAGGAACAAGGGAAGCAGTATGTACACTCGTAATGCTAAATTGGTAATCGCCGATTTAAGGCATGCTTATATCGATAATACCTTAAATACCGATTTTTCTCTTCTTGATATAAGTGGTGCACCTTTTGACGAGTCTAAGTTGTTGTCTTATTTTGGAAGAGTCAGCTATAATTACTTGGAAAAATATCTTTTTAATGCCACTTTCAGAGCTGATGGATCTTCGCGTTTTGCAAAAGGAAATCGATGGGGATATTTTCCTTCGGTATCTGCCGGTTGGGTTATGAGCAGTGAATCTTTTATGAGTAAAACACAGAATTGGTTAGATTTTCTTAAACTTCGTGTGAGTTGGGGACAAGTTGGTAACCAAAATATCGGTGCTTGGCAATATTTGGCTCCTATTCAGACTGCGAATGTCAATTACTATTTTGGTTCGGCTGATTTTGATGCTTCTGGGAATACTCCCGGGGCTTACCCAAGTCGTTTGGCAAATGAGGATCTCAAATGGGAAACTTCCGAACAGTTTAATATTGGTTTTGATGCACGATTTCTTGCCGGACGCTTGGGTTTCAATTTCGATTGGTATAAAAAAACAACGAAAGACTGGTTAATCGAAGCTCCTATATTGGCTACAGCCGGAGCCGATGCCCCTTATATTAATGGTGGTAACGTGAAAAATACAGGTGTTGAGCTCAATGTAGATTGGAATGATCAGACAGGAAATTTTAAATACTTTGTAAATGCCAACGTCTCATTCAATAGCAATAAAGTAACCGAAGTCCCAACCAGCGATGGGATAGTGCATGGATTAACCAATATGTTATATGCCAATTCTCCCGAATTTTATCATCGAGCCAGGACAGGATATCCTATAGGTTATTTTTATGGTTGGCAAACCGATGGTGTATTCCAAAACGAGTCCGAAATCCTTAATTATAAAAATAATGGTAAGGTTGTGCAACCCAATGCAAAACCGGGAGATTTAAAATATATTGATCAGAATCAAGATGGAGTAATCAATGAAGCCGATAAAACCATGATTGGAGATCCTAATCCCGACGTTATATTTGGTTTTTCTGCGGGATTCACTTTCAAAAATTTTGATTTTTCTTTGGCGGCCAACGGTGTAGCAGGGAATCAAATTTGTCAGTCATATCGCGATCATTCAAACGCATATGCAAATTATACCGATGAAATACTGGGACGCTGGCATGGCGAAGGAACCTCAAATACCATTCCAAGGGTAACAGAGACCAATATAAATTATTTACCTTCCGATATTTTTATTAAGAGTGGTGATTTTTTGCGTATTAATAATATTACAGTGGGTTATGATTTTTCCCGCATGATAAACAAATCTTTCTTGAATCAATTCAGGATATATGCGTCGGTTCAGAATGCTTTTACTTTTACCAAATACAATGGGATGGATCCTGAAATTGGCTACGGAGTGGAAAATGGTTCATCGGGAATCGATCTTGGATATTATCCAAGGCCTAGAATAATGTTGATTGGTGTCAATGTCAAATTTTAATTTTAAATAACAATGAAATCATTAAAAAAATCATATATTTTTTTGGTATTTACTGCATTTTTGAGCGCTTGTTCAAGTAGTTTTTTAGACAGTGAGCCTATTACATTACTCACTGATGTCAATTTTTATAAAACAAAAAAAGATGCAGAATCAGCCATTGTAGGCTGTTATGATGGATTACAGATTATATATTCCGATGGTATCGCTTTTCCGGTTGCTTCTGAGGTATTTTCTGACAATACTTTTGGTGGTACAGGAAATACCGACGGATTGGGTTATCAGCAAATTGATGAATTTGATTTGTTGAGGTCCCCATCTGATTTGAATCAATTTGAACCGAATTGGAAAAATTATTACAGGGCTATTTATAGAGTCAATGTATTGCTTTCGAAAATGGATCAAATCGATTGGGAAGGAGACACCGATTATCGAAATTCCGTTGAATCACAGGCACGTTTCTTGAGAGCTTACTTTTATTTTGATATGGTTAGGTTATGGGAAAAAGTACCTTTAATTATTGAACCTACAAGAGAAAATATACCTCAATCCGAACCTGATGCTATTTATGCACAAATAGCGGATGATCTTTTGTTTGCGTCGGAATATGGCGATGCAGGCAAATCGCCCGGACGGGTGAATAGATGGGCAGCCAAAGCTTTGTTGGCTCGGGTGTATTTGTTTTATACGGGCTATTATGGGGAAGACGATTTGGTTGGAAAAGTGAACCAAAATCAGGTATTACAAGGTTTAGAAGATATTATAGCAAGTGGTTTATATGATTTGGTGGGATATGATGACGGTAATGGGTTTAAAGATCTTTGGCCTGCTGCCTCCTCGTGGCCTAATGAAAAAGGTGACGGACTAGAAACTTCTTATGTTGGTAAAGATAATAAAGAAACGGTCTTTTCAATAAAGTATAATATTACTTCTGATTATGACGGTAATATTGATGGAAATCACTGGTTGGTGATGTTGGGCTTGAGAGAACAATCTTTTTGTCCGTATGGCAAAGGGTGGGGAGCATGTACGGTAAGTCCAAAACTTTATAATGCCTTCGAATCCGGAGATCTTCGAAGAAATTCCTCCATTATCGGTATTGTTGAAGAAGGATTAAATTTCAACAACGCGGGGCAAAGAGAATATACGGGATACAGCAATAAAAAATACACGCCATTGTCCCTTCCCGATGGAAGAGATGTAGCAGAAGCAAACAATGCTGTTAATTTTATGATTGGACAGTATCAGGATTATGTTGTAATCAGGTATGCCGATGTGTTGTTAATGGCGGCTGAATTGGGAAGCCCGAATGCGCAAATTTACTTCGATAAGGTACGCAAGAGAGCAGGTCTTACTTCTAAGCCTGCAAATCACAACAATATCATGGCTGAGCGTCGTTTCGAATTTGCTTTTGAAGGAATTCGATATTGGGACTTGTTGCGTCAAGGTCTTGAAGTGGCTGCCAACACCATTGCCGAATCGACAACAGTACTTAATGGTGGTGTTGAAACCAACAAAGTAATTAAAAAAGAAAATATTATTAAAACACGCGGTTTTCAGATGATACCTTACAATCAGATTACGCTTTCCGGAGGTGTTTTAAAACAAAATCAAGGATGGGAATAATAAAAATGAATCATTATGAAAACACATAGATTAAATATTTTAATGTCCCTTTTGGGGGCAATGATAGGATTGTTTTTATCGGCATGTCAGCCTGATAAATATGAGTTGGGTGAGATTATTCCAAAAGAAGAACTGAAGTTTTCTATTTTTCAAGATGCAGAGGATCCGAATATGGTCATCCTAATAAGTGAAACGCCTGGGATGACTCCTCTTTGGATTACTCCCATGGGACGTAGCACAAGGGTGCAAGATACGGTACGTATTCCATTCGAAGGTGAATACAATTTTATCTATGGCGTTCAAAGTGCAGGAGGATTCGTTCAAGCCGATACTTTTAAATTGGTGATTACAACAAATAATCTCAATTATGTGAATGATCCGTTGTGGACTTTATTGACCGGTGGTGTTGGGAACGAAAAAACATGGTTGCTCGATTTAGATGCCGACGGGGTCAGTAAATATTTTGCAGGGCCGCTTTATTTTTACGGCACCGATGATAGTTGGGAAAGTATGGCTTTATACAAAAGTGGTAAAAGCAGTGAGGAAATTAAAACATTATTGGGAATCGAAGATACATGGAATTGGGAACCTGATTGGAAGGGGAATACATGGTTTATGCCGGAAGGAGATTATGGAACCATGACGTTCGGTCTTAAAGGAAATGCTACAGTCGTCGTGGATCACAAAATGCTCGACCGTGTAGATCATGGGACTTTTTTCTTGGATGCGGTAAATAAAACGCTTCGTATGACTGATGCAAGTCCTTTGCACGACTCGGGAAGGGATGGTCAAGTTGTTGACTGGGGCAATTTGAAATTGATGTCGCTGACTGAAAACACTATGCAATTAGCCGCTTTGCGCGACCCTGTTTTATCGGGTGAGGGTGCTTGTTTATTGGTTTATAATTATATTTCCAAAGAATATGCCGATAATTGGGAACCCTCGGAACAACCGGAACCCGAACCACAATTACCCGAAGGGTGGAAGGAAGATGTTTCACAAATAGTCCTTAAAACGATAACATGGAAACTTTCCGATCAGAACCCTCTTGATTGGTGCAGTCTTGACGGATCACGTATGAATGGCTGGAATTCTCTTGAAGATTATCCAGATTGGTTGGGCACCCCCGATCCATCAGTATATGAGGGATTTTCTCTTACCCTGAATTCAGAAGAAAATACGGTAGTATATGTTGCTCCTGAAGGTACTACGCAAGAAGGCACTTATACATTGGATGATAAAGGCATTTATACGTTTCACGGAATTTCCCCCGATTTTACTATAGTAGGATGGGTAAAATTCAATTTATCTGCAGATAATCAATTGAGGATTATGTCAATAGAAAAAGATGCAATGGGAAATGTTACCGGGATGTGGTTAGGCGCCAAGGATCCTGATAAACCTGAATATATGGCATACCATTTGGTGCCTACCATAGGTGGTTCCACTACCGATCCTATCGAGCAAACGAGAAAAGCAATGGTTAAAGCATTGACGGGTAACGGAACTCGCATTTTTAAGCCGGATGTCAATTGGTTTGTAGATTGGGTAAGCGGTCCACCTAAATTTACCGGCGGTTGGACAAGTTCTGCTACGTTTGGCACAGATTACACTTCCAATAGTTGGGTTTGGGATGAAACTGTTGCTGAAATTGCCATGAGTGCTTCTTTGACGTTTACTTTATCCGGTGATCAAATATTAGTAGAGGTGACCCAAAAATTAATCAAGGAGCATGAAGAAATTGTCGAAGGAGAAACTATATGGATAGAGGATGAAGTTATTGATAATTTTACTCAAACTGGAACGGTGGTATTAAATCCGGAAGATCAAACGCTGATGATTGACATCCCGCTGGTTGATTATTCCGGAACACCGGCCCGTTGGCTCAGTTCAAATGGGAACGATGGAGTTTGGTATTTTGTTCAACATGGTGGTTCTACTTATTCCAATGTAGAGGAAAAGGGAATATGGTTAGGATACATAAGTAAAGAAGATGAGACAACAATTTTTCATTATGTGATCGTAGAGTAAATTTTAGGATTATCGGGATCTTGCTGTGATGAGCAGGATCCCGATGTTGATTTTTTAAATTGAAATGAGTTTTTAGATATGATAAGATTAAAGATTTTCTTTGTAGTGGGGATATTGCTATTTCTGCAAATATGGGGATGTAGCGATGATGATCCGGTTGAAGAAGAGTCTTTTGTGACTGAATTAAGAGCAGACCCTTTAATATTGGAATTTTCCGGCGAAGGAGGGGAAAAAATCCTCTCGATTTTCAGTAATACAAAGTGGAGTATCGAATTTCCCGTTTCAGGATGGGTAAGGCCGTTAATTACTGTTTCAAAAGGGAATGCCAATGTCAAAGTTGTAGCAGATCCGAATGAAAGTCGAGAAGAGCGTACAACAACATTTACCATTACTGCTCAGGGAGTTGAAGATGTTGTTGTTACGATTATCCAGGCGGGAAATGAATCGACGGATGATTTGGAAGATGAGGAGCTTTACATAGAACCTGATAACAGTGGTATGCGTAATTTAACCTCATTGCAGTTGTCGCAATTGATGAGAATAGGATGGAATCTTGGCAATTCTTTAGAGGCTATCATTGTAAATAATGGGGTGTATTCGGGTGGTGAGACATCTTGGGGCAATCCTCCTGCTACGAAAGCTTTAATTGATTCAGTCAAACAGGCAGGATTTAATTCAATCCGAATTCCGGTTGCTTGGTCCCATAAACTCGAAGATCAAAGCACATATAAGATTTCAAAAGCATGGTTATTACGGGTTGAAGAGGTGGTAAATTATGCGCTTGATAACGATATGTTTGTGATTATCAATATTCATTGGGATGGTGGATGGATGAATCACCCCGATCATGAACATCAGGAAGCCATCAATACTAAGTTGGCCACTCTTTGGCAACAAATAGCCGTTCATTTTCGAAATTATGACGACCGTTTACTTTTTGCGGGAACCAATGAGGTGATGGTCGAAGGCTACTATGGTAAACCAACAGTAGAAAACCTTGAGGTTCAAAATTCCTTCAATCAAACCTTTGTCAGTACTGTTCGCGCAACAGGTGGTCGCAATTATTTTCGACATTTGATTGTGCAAGGTTTTAATACCAACATTACGTATACTTATAATGGTTTTATTTTGCCCGATGATGCGGTTGAAAAACGTTTGATGGTGGAAGTTCATTATTATGACCCATGGGAATTTACCTTAAAGGAAGACCCGCCGTTCAATACACAGTGGGGTGCCCCTTTTGCAGACGGAGATGTAACGTCTTGGGGACAGGAGGATTGGGTGGAAGAAGCTTTTGGAATGATGAAGGAAAAGTTTATCGATAACGGAATACCTGTCATTTTGGGTGAATATGGTGCTATACATCGAAAATCGCTTTCGGGTGAGGCTTACGTTAAACATAAAGCGGCAAGAGAATATTATTTGGAGTATGTAACCCATGCTGCAAAGAGAAATGGATTGGCCCCTTTTTATTGGGATAATGGGAATAAAGCCGATAACGGTTGCGCTATTTTTGATCGGGGCACCGGTGAAGTTATCGATCCCGGAACTCTCGAAGCCATAATGAGAGGATTGATCCATTAGGCGTAAATTACGATGAATAATAATAATAAACAATAAACCTATTTTTTATGAGACGAGTTTTGATATTTGTATTGATAGCGGTGGTCGGCTGGTCGTGTTCCGGCAAAGGGTGGACTTCCGACGATGATGCCTTAATCGTTTATCCACGTGATAGCGAAGCTAAAGCGGTAAGGATAGAGCCTTTTGACGACGATATCATCCGGGTGTCGGCAACTTCCGACAAATTCAGTGACGAGGAAAGCCCGGTGGTCTTGAAAAAGACACGAAAAGTACCTTTTACGGTTACGGATAAAGATGAATCGGTGGTGTTGACTACTTCCAACTTGCAGGTGGAGGTTTCGAAAGCTTCGGGAGAAGTTCGTTTTCTCGATTTGAATGGGAATGCAATTCTTCGGGAATATCCCAATGGAAGGACTTTTAAGCCGGTTGAGGTCGATGGTGTTGGTGGTTACGAATTGCGGCAGATTTTCGAATCTTCAGATGATGAGGCCATTTACGGTTTGGGGCAGCATCAGGCTCACGAAATAAATTATAAAGGTAAAAATGAGGAGCTTTTTCAGTATAATACCAAAGTCTCTATTCCTTTTATTGTTTCTACCAAGAACTATGGATTACTGTGGGATAATTATTCCCTGACGCGTTATGGCGATCCACGTCCTTATGGGCAGATAAGCCAATTTAAACTTTACGATGCCGATGGCAAGGAGGGTGGACTGACGGCTACTTACATCGATAATAGCATAACCAATCACGTATTTATCGTGCGAAACGAAAGCACGATCGATTATGAAAATCTTGAAACGGTTGAAAATTTCCCTGATGGGATGGATTTCAATAATGCCAAAATTACGTGGGAGGGCGATCTCGAACCGCTCGAAGACGGTGTTTATCGTTTTCTTCTCTACTATGCCGGTTATACGAAAATTTGGATCGATGATGAGTTGATGGCCGATCGATGGCGGACGGCATGGAATCCTTCGGTAGCCAAATTTCAGGTCGATATGCAAACCGGTAAAAAATACCACCTCAAGTTGGAGTGGATTCCCGACGGAGGCGTGTCTTATATCGGACTGAAAGCGCTTTCGCCTGTTGATCCGAATATGCAAAAAAATATCTCGTTTTATTCCGAGATGGGAGATCAGATCGATTATTATTTTATGACGGGCGACAATATGGATGGTGTGATTGCCAATTACCGTGAACTTACGGGAAAAGCGCAGGTCATGCCAAAATGGGCAATGGGTTTTTGGCAGAGCCGCGAACGGTACAAAACGCAGGATGAGCTGTTGGAAACGCTCTCGGAATTCAGAAAGCGCCGCATTCCTATCGATAATATTGTTCAGGATTGGTTTTATTGGGAAGAAGACCAGTGGGGCAGTCATGAATTCGATCCTGCGCGTTTTCCCGATCCCAAGAGCATGGTCGATGAAGTGCACGATCAGCATGCGCACATTATGATTTCGGTGTGGCCGAAATTTTATCTCGGGACCGAACATTTTGATGAGTTCGACCGAAACGGTTGGATGTACCGAAAGGCTATCGAAGATAGTATACGCGATTGGGTATATCCGGGTTACGTGGGTTCTTTCTACGATGCCTATGCGCCGGGTGCGCGGGAATTGTTTTGGCAGCAGATTCATGAACACCTCTATTCTTTAGACATAGATGCATGGTG
Organism: Bacteroidales bacterium UBA4179; assembly: GCA_002381125.1. Lineage (GTDB taxonomy): Bacteria > Bacteroidota > Bacteroidia > Bacteroidales > Dysgonomonadaceae > Anaerorudis. The sequence continues at coordinate 70,846 of DFUT01000043.1, forward strand.
GCTCGATGCTACCGAACCCGATATTCTTTCCAATGCAAGTGTCGACTATCGGAAAGCGTTGATGAATCCTACGTATTACGGACCCTCCACAATGTATTTCAATGCTTATGCATTGATGAATGCTCAAGGAGTTTACGACGGGCAACGGCGTGATGGCGAAGGTGAGCGGGTATTTATTCTTACCCGTTCGGGTTTTGCAGGGATGCAACGTTACGGTACTGTCACATGGAGCGGAGATATCGGAACGGTTTGGGAAGATATGAAAGCGCAGATTCCTGCCGGGATCAATTTTTCCATGTCGGGATTGCCTTATTGGACAATGGATATCGGTGGGTTTTGCGTGGAAAAACGTTATGAAAATGCGAAAGAAGGCAGTGAAGATTTGAATGAGTGGCGGGAGCTCAATACCCGCTGGTATCAGTTTGGCGCATTTGCTCCGCTTTTCCGCGTTCACGGGCAATATCCTTATCGAGAAATTTTCAATATTGCTCCCCAAAACCATCCTGCCTACCTTTCAATGTTGTATTACAATAAATTGCGTTACCGTTTAATGCCATATATTTATAGTCTTGCCGGGGCAGTTTATCATCATGATTATACCATGATGCGTGGATTGGCTATGGATTTTACATCGGATGCCAAGGTGTACAATATCGATGATCAATACATGTTTGGACCCGCCTTCATGGTTTGTCCGGTTTATGAATATAAAGCCCGCAATCGCGAAGTCTATTTTCCTAAAAATAAAGGATGGTACGATTTTTATACAGGTCGGTATCAGGAAGGTGGCGTAAAAAAAATGGTCGACGCACCTTACGAGCGGATGCCGTTGTTTGTTCCCGAAGGCGCTATCATTCCTTTCGGTCCCGAATTGCAGTATGCAACCGAAAAGAAACCCGATCCGATCGATCTGTACGTTTATACGGGAGCCGATGGGAGTTTCGAGCTTTACGAGGATGAAAATGTGAATTATAATTACGAAAAGGGTAAATTTGCCGCCATCCCGTTTACCTATAATGAAAAGGAGAAGAAACTGGTGATTGGGGAGCGTAAAGGAGAATTTGACGGCATGTTGGAATTCCGAAAATTCAATGTCATATTTGTATCGAAAAACAATCCTGTCGGTTTCAAACCGGATATGGCAGAGGGTATTTTGGTTGAATATGATGGTACACGCATTGAGGTGCCGGTAAATTAATTTCGTATGTTTATATGTTTAAAAAATTCGCGTTGCTTAAAAATTCGCATTGTTTAAAAATCAGTCTTATGAAAAGATCCGTATGGTATATTTTGGCTGTCGTAAGCATTCTTTTCGGATGCGGTCGCCGGTCGTCTTCGCCTCGCGAAGTACAAAAGTTTACGAGCGATTGGCGTTTTTGGTTGGGCGATAGTGCCGTTTTTTCTTCACCTGCCTTTGATGACGGCGATTGGCGAACGTTGACTTTGCCTCACGATTGGAGCATCGAAGGCTCGTTTAGTCCCGATCACCCTGCCGGAGTTGGCGGCGGAGCCCTGCCCGGCGGTATTGGGTGGTATCGCAAAACTTTCAAGGTATTGCCTGCCGATTCGGGGAAATGTTTTTTTATCGATTTCGACGGGGTATATATGAACTCCGAAGTCTGGATCAATGACCATTATCTGGGGAAACGTCCGAACGGCTATATCGGGTTTCGCTACGATTTAACGCCTTATCTTCATTTTGATGACCGGGAAAATGTGATTGCCGTAAGGGTCGACAACAGCGCTCAACCCAATTCGCGTTGGTATTCGGGATCGGGCATTTATCGGAACGTATGGCTTACGAAAGTCGATCCGTTGCATGTGGATCATTGGGGCACTTTCGTGACGTGCGAAGTCGGGGACGATCGCGCCAAGGTAACTATCGAGAACACAATCCGCAACAGCAGCGAAACGGATGTCGATTTTCATATCGAGGTGGAATTGCTGGACCGTCACGACAAAAAGGTAGGGAATATCGGGAGCGACGAGGTGACGGTAAAAGCCGGGAAGAGTAAAACGGTGACGCTTCGGACCGAGGTGGGGCACCCCGATCGTTGGTCGACACAAGATCCAGCTCTTTATAAGGCAGTGACAAAAGTTTTTGAAGGGAAAGAGTTGAAGGATCGCCATGAAACGGTTTTTGGCATTCGCTCGTTTCATTTTAGCAGCGACAAAGGTTTCTTTTTGAACGGACAGCCGCTTAAAATCAACGGAGTGTGCCTGCATCACGATTTGGGAGCCTTGGGGGCAGCGGTTAATTATCGTGCCATAGAGCGTCAGGTGGAAATCATGAAGGGAATGGGGGTCAATGCCATTCGCACTTCGCATAATCCGCCGGCGCCCGAGCTTTTGCAGATTTGCGACCGGATGGGATTGATTGTCATGGATGAAGCTTTCGATATGTGGGCAAAAAGGAAAACGACATACGATTATTCGCTTTATTGGGACGAGTGGCATCGTCGCGACTTGCAAGATTTGATTTTGCGCGACCGCAATCATCCGAGTGTGATGATTTGGAGCATCGGCAACGAGATCCCCGAACAACACGATACAACCGGCGTGGCCATTGCTCGCGAATTGGCTTCCATTGTTCATGAACTTGATACGACCCGACCTATTACAACAGGTAACGATCATCCTTATCCACACAATTATATCATCCAATCCGGTGCTCTCGACCTCATCGGGTTCAATTATCATCATCACAATTGGGCGAATTTTCCGGAAACATTTCCCGGCGAAAATTTCATCGCAACCGAAACCGTTTCGGCCCTTGCAACTCGTGGGCACTACGACATGCCCTCCGATAGTGTGAGGGTATGGCCCAAGCGATGGGATATTCCCTTCCACGAAGGCAATCCGGACAATACCTGTTCGGCCTACGACAATTGCCGAACGCCCTGGGGTTCAACCCATGCCGAAAGTTGGAAGTTGATCAAGAAATACGATTTTCTTTCCGGTATGTTCATTTGGACAGGTTTCGATTATCTTGGCGAACCCACGCCGTACCGGTGGCCTTCGCGCAGCTCTTACTTCGGTATAGTCGATCTGGCCGGCTTCCCGAAAGATATCTATTATATGTATAAAAGCGAGTGGACCGGCGATACGGTTTTGCATATTTTTCCGCATTGGAATTGGAAAGAAGGGGATACGGTGGATGTTTGGGCTTATTACAATCGTGCCGATGAGGTGGAGTTGTTCTTGAATGGGCAATCGCTTGGCAGTAAAAGCAAACAGGGCGATGAGCTGCATGTCATGTGGAGGGTATCGTTTGAACCGGGAACATTGCGTGCCGAATCACGTAAAAACGGAACGTTGGTAGCCGTTAAAGAAATCAAGACAGCCGGTGAACCTGCCAAATTGAATGCTTATGCCGATAGGCAGACGATTCATGCAGGGGGCGAGGATTTGTCGTTCATTACCGTCGATGTAACCGATAAAGACGGGAATGTGGTTCCTTACGCGGATAATTCGATAAAAATAACCATCGAGGGCGATGCTTCCATAGCGGGAGTGGATAATGGCTGTCAAACGAGTCATCATTCTTTTCAAGCCGATGAAATCGATGCTTTCAACGGCAAGTGCCTCGTCATCGTTCGTTCCGGGAAAACCAAGGGGAAAGCGAGAGTGGTGTTGGAATCCGACCGTCTTTTGGGATCTACGGTAGAGCTTAAAATCGACTAAGTTTTTTTGGGGTTGGGGCAACGTTGCTCCTACCACAAGTACATTACCGATAGTTGATTACAACAGCGGCTCTGTTGCAAGTGTACATGTTGGCGTTCGATCGCAAGATTGATCCCGCTGAAAGTACATTGCCGATATCCACATGTGATCGCAGCACAGTCGGGACGTAAGTTCAACTTAGAAGTGAATTTGTGCGATTTGAATATAGTTAAGAATTATTTTGTAAATTTGTCGGTTACTGACGAAATGCAATTAAATGCATTTCATATTTTCAATTAAATAATATCTCGTATTATTTAATTGAAAACCATATGTATACAATGAAAATAGGAAAAACCTTCGGTATTCTTTCGGCGGGCATGGCAGCGTTGTCTTCCTGCGGGGGCGGTAAAAAGGTGGAGCATTCCCACCCTTACAACATCGTGTTTATCATGAGCGACGATCATACGCGTCAAATGATGAGCTGTTACGACAAACGTTATATCGAGACGCCCAATTTGGATCGTATAGCCGATGGCGGTGTAATTTTCACGAATGCCTTTGTTGCCAATTCGATTTCGGGTCCGAGCCGCGCCTGTCTTTTAACGGGCAAACACAGTCACAAGAACGGCAAATTGGACAATCGCACGGCCTTTGACGGTAGTCAGCAAACCGTTCAGGAGTTGTTGCAGAAATTGGGTTACCAAACGGCAATGATAGGAAAATGGCATTTGGATGGCGAACCGAGGCATTTCGACCATTGGGAGATTTTGCCCGGTCAGGGAGATTATTACAATCCCGTTTTCATCACACCCGACGGTCGCAAACAGTACGATGGGTATGTGACCGATATCGTTACCGATCTGAGTTTGGATTGGCTCGAGAAGGAGCGCGACAAGGATAAGCCGTTTTGTCTTTTCATTCACCACAAGGCTATCCACCGCAACTGGATGTCCGATACCACACATCTGGATGCCTATGAAGATAAAACGTTTGAACTTCCTTCCAATTTTTTTGATGATTACGAAGGTCGTCCGGCTGCCGCGCAACAGGAAATGAGTATTTATAAAGACATGGACATCGTTTATGATCTTAAAATGATGTGCGATAGCGTGCATACGCGATTATCGAAAACCTATCGCGACAACGTTTACGGTCGGATGAACGAAGCCCAGCGCGCTGCATGGGACAGGCATTACCAACCCATCATCGATGCGTTTTATGCTTCGAAGCCGGAAGGAAAAGAATTGGCGGAATGGAAATTCCGGCGTTACATGTGCGATTACGCCAAAGTGGTCAAATCGCTGGATGAAAATGTGGGAGAGGTGTTGGATTACCTGGAAAAGAACGGCATGATGGAAAACACGGTTGTTTTTTACACATCGGATCAGGGATTCTACATGGGCGAACACGGATGGTTCGACAAACGTTTCATGTATGAGGAATCCTTCAGTACGCCGTTGGTGGTTCACCTGCCATCCTCTTTAAAGAAGCGGGGGAGCATCGATGCTTTGGTACAGAACATCGATTTTGCGCCTACCATGCTCTCACTGGCCGGCTGCGAAATTCCCGAAGACATTCAGGGCGTCTCGCTGTTGCCTTTGCTCGAAAAGGAAGAAACGCCCCGTGATTGGCGCAAGTCGCTTTATTACCATTATTACGAATATCCCGGCGAACATGCGGTGAAACGCCATTATGGTGTCAGAACCGAAAGGTATAAGCTGATCCATTTCTATCACGATATCGATTGTTGGGAATTGTACGATTTGCAAACCGATCCGAACGAGATGCATAATCTTTACGGGAAGGATGGATACGAAAAAATCACGAAAGAATTGAAATCCGAATTGAAACGTTTGCAGCAGAAATACGACGATCCCATTTTGGAGCAATATCCCTTGTGAAAATTTGTCGAGGAAGCGGTAAAGACGACTTCTATGGTTTGGTCTTTAACTCAGCTCCAAACCAAATTCATCGGATAGTTTTTGAAGTGAGGGGTTCTGTTTTGCCATCTCGTCAAAAATTTCGCGGGAGGTCAACGGTCTTTTAATAGCGTTGCCTTCTGCAATTTTAATGGTCATGGCAACATTGTCGTTCTGTAGCTTTTCCCTTAAGTAGGAAAGAATAGAAGTGCTGTTGTCTTCCAAATATTGCTTGTTGATATCGGTGTTTACCTCTACTTCGAAGAGCGTTTCATCGATCAGTTTCGGCAAATAAAGCGACATGGTGTTTTTCAGCAATTTTTCTTCCGTAAGCGCATCTGCATATGCTTTCCATGCATTTATCAGATTTTCTTCGGTGAAAGGCTTGAATCCGTTTTTTTTGTTTTTTGATTCGGATGCCGCTTCCTTCTTTTTTTCATTTTTCAGTTCGGAAATAGAAATGCCCATTTCATTAATCGATACGGTTCTTTTCTTTAGCGGAGTTGCCGTTTTTGGTGGAATGTTTTTTGATGCGCCTTTTGATTTTTTTTCTTCGGATGCGGGTTCGTGGACTTCATTTTCAACGGCAGGAGTTGATGCATAAGTTGCCTTTTTTTCTTTGGATTGGGAAGCCGTGGTTGTTGGGGTTGCTTGTTTCGGCTTTTGGATGGGCTTTAACGTTGGCTCATCGCTATCGGTGGCTGTCGATATGGAATTTTCGTTCAATTGACAAAGGCGGATCATTGTCAGTTCCACCAGCAATCGTTTATTTTTACTTGCCCGATAGTTGAGATCGCAGGTGTTGGCCATGTCTATGGCTTGATAGAGAAAATCGTTGCTGCATCGCTTTGCGGTTTCAATATAGCGATCTTTGATCGATGATCCTACTTGAAACAATTGAGCCGAACGCGGGTCTTTACAAACCAACAGATCCCGAAAGTGGGAAGCCAAACCGCCGATAATGTATTGCCCTTCGAATCCGCGATTATAAATATCATTGAGTATCAGCAGGCAGTCAACTACATTGCCGGCGAGAATCGTATCGGTAAGTTTAAAATAATATTCGTAATCCAGCACATTGAGGGCGTCGATAACGGAATTATAAGTGATGTTTCCTCCTGTATAGCTTACCATTTGGTCAAAAATGGAAAGAGCATCGCGCATTCCCCCATCGGCTTTCTGTGCAATAACGTTCAATGCTTCCACTTCGGCTTTTATGTTTTCCTGTTCGGCCACATATTCCAAGTGATGAACGATATCGGAAACGTTGATCCGGTTGAAATCGTAAACCTGGCAACGGGACAAAATAGTGGGGATGATTTTATGTTTTTCGGTTGTTGCCAGAATAAAAATGGCATGTGCCGGTGGTTCTTCCAGCGTTTTTAGAAAAGAATTGAACGCAGCGGTAGAGAGCATATGCACTTCATCGATAATGTACACTTTATATTTCCCGATTTGAGGCGGAATGCGTACCTGTTCGATCAATGCCCGAATGTCGTCCACGCCATTGTTTGATGCCGCATCGAGTTCGTGGATGTTATACGAGCGTTGTTCGTTGAATGCCACACACGATTCACATGCGTTGCATGCTTCATGGTCTGCAGTAGGATGAAAGCAGTTGATCGTTTTTGCAAAAATACGTGCACATGTGGTTTTCCCGACTCCACGAGGGCCGCTGAACAAATAAGCATGTGCCAATTTGTTGCTTATGATGGCATTTTTCAGGGTTGTGGTCAATGCTTCCTGCCCGACAACAGAACGAAATGTGCTTGGACGATATTTTCGTGCCGATACAATGTAATTATCCATGCTTTTCTTTGATTTTGTAAAACACAAATATACAAAATTATTGGTTTTCTGATGGCTCGATATGAAGGTGGTACCTCTTGTTTTTGGAATATTTTCGTATCTTTACCTTTTGAAATCGAATAACATAAGCAAATGTGGGCATGAAGTGGGCATATAACTGTTTTTTCTTGTTTTTTGTGTTTGCCGCCGTGGCTTGTTCGTCGAGCAGAAAAGTCTCATCCAATGTCGAACCGAATGCAACCGGATTGAGTACCCAAATCGTTTCGGAGAATATTTTTCATTTGCCTCAAATTCCCGAAAATATTACTTCTCCGGAAGAGAGAGGTAAATTTTTGGTGATGCATTATTGGGACAGGTTCGATTTCAATAACGAGAGACTTATCTCACGGCCGGAGATCACCGAACAGGCTTTTGTGGATTACATTCACATTCTTCAAAATTACGTTTTGTTTGAGGATGCAAAGAAATCGTTGCAATATACTTTAACGAAGATGGAAGAAAATAAAGCGATGCACGCCTATTTCGCTTCGCTTTTCGAAAAATATCTATACGAGCCGAATTCCCCTTTTCGCAACGAAGAGTTTTATCTTGTGGTGTTGGAACGTTTGACCAAATCGCCATTGCTTTCCGATGCAGAGAAGTCCAAATACAAGTTTCAACTTCGAATGGCGAAAAAAAATCGGGTGGGGAAGAAAGCGACCAATTTCGATTGTACATTGGCAACGGGGGAAACCTTCAGCTTATATTCCATCAAGAGCAATTATCTTCTTGTAATTTTTTTGGATCCCGAATGTTCGAGTTGTGATGCCGTTATTCGATACATTATGGATTCCGAGCCTATTAATCGTGCTATGAAAATGAATTCGCCTACACGAACCATGCTGACGGTTTTAACCATGTATCCCGGCGAAAATATCGATAAATGGCTTGATTATTTGCCGCAATTGCCTTCCGAATGGATGAATGCCTATGATCAGGGGATGATTATCGCCAAAAAGAATCTTTACGACATCAAAGCTTATCCCTCCGTGTATTTGCTCGATAAGAATAAGAAGGTGATATTGAAAGATTCGCCGATCGAAGTTGTCGAAGGATTCTTTTCCGTTTCACCATAAAAGGTTGGATATTATTTATTTATCGACTTTAAGGGAAAACACATACTAACATATAATAACAATTATTTTATCCGGATTTTTTTTTCTTAGTAAAAAGTGCTCTACTTTTGCGCTTCGAAATTTAACAAAAGATCTTTGGCGAAAGGTCGATTGAAAAATGAATTTTATCGATTGCGTGATGCATATGATAC
>DFUT01000020.1 GCA_002381125.1 Bacteroidales bacterium UBA4179
GTGAAAAGTGGCACGGTTTGAACCGAAAAAGGTGGCACACATGGACCGAAATCACTGGCACAAATCAAACCGTTATATCCAAAACGACATGATTAAAATTCCGCATAGATTTTTAGACCACCAAATCGACCCTGAAACAGAAACATTGATAATTGGAACATTCAATCCTGAAACAGCAAATAATGAGGCTGAATTCTTCTATGGTAGAAGTAGAAACTATTTATGGAGATTATTGCCGCTCGCTTTTGGAGAAAAAAATCTGAAGGAACATACCAAACAAGAAAAATTGGAATTCATAAAAAAACATCATATCGATTTCATTGACCTCATAGAAGAAATTGAAGTTGAAAATGGCAATGAAAATAATTATAGTGATATTTATATCGATGGTAAGGTTACCCGATGGAAAAATATTATTGATGTAATCAATAGCCTGCCGAACTTGAAAAAGGTTTGCTTCACAAGGAAAACTTTTTCAAGCATACCTAACATAAAATTGCATATCGAAAATATTCGTCAACATTGCGAAAAGAAAGAAATTCTATTTAAAACATTAATATCTCCGGCTCGGTTTTACAGAGATAATAAACAAACCGAATGGACAAACTTTCTTTTAAATGATTCCAAGTAAACAGACCAATACCGTTTATCTGTCAGAATTACTTCATTTTGACAAACGATTTAAAGAAACTTGCGATTCCTTAATTAAGCTGCTTAATAAGCATGGAATCGAACATAAGTTTTTAAAAGCCACTCACCGCAATTCTCCAAAATCAATCTTGAGGGAGGAAATGTTGTAAATTGGTCAGACAAAGCAATAATAACCGACCGAATTTTTGACGAAAACCCCAAATACACCAGCAAAGCCCAATTGATTTCGGAACTTGAAGAGTTGCTCGAAGTAGAAATAATCGTGATACCACAAATAAAATCTGATATGACAGGTCATGCAGACGGACTTGTTCGATTTGTTGATCAAAACACAGTGCTTGGAAACGACCGGGAGCATGAATATAAATATTGGAAGAATGGAATAAATAAAGTTCTAGAAAAACATGGGATCAACTACATAGATATTCCTTTTTTTGAGTATAAAGAAAAGGAATATCCCGACAATGCCATTGGCTGTTATGTGAATTACTTGGAAGTAGACGATTTGATAGTTCTTCCAATATTCGAGATAGAGAATAATAAGGACGAGAAAGTTTATGAATTATTCCTACAGATTTTCCAGGATAGAAAAATTGAAACAATTAATTATAATCCTATTGGATGTTTAGGTGGGCTTTTAAATTGTACAACATGGACAATAGAAGAATAGATGTGTGCTTTGAGCTAAATAAAAGGTATTTGAGCATCAGTCGCCCGATTTAAGTTTACCCACACCGCTCTTGCTGATGTTTTTATTTTTCGGGTTGCCGTAGTATATGGCATTTTCAACGCCACTCAAATCTACATCCATCGATTCGGTGCAGTAGAAACCGATATTTCCCACACCGTTCAAATTTATCTTGGCGTGCTGTGCAATGAGTTTTTCTGTGTGAATATTTGCTACCGAATGAGATTCGACAGCTTCGAAGGCCGGTACATCAAAGGTTCTCGATGTGATGCGCTGCTGCGCTTTGAGAGAACAACTTGTCGCAATAATGCAAATTCCGATGAGGAAAGTGAGCATCAAAATTTTTGTCTTCATCGTTTCCAATACTTTTTTTAATACGCGATGATTAGACGTTCCCGATTCGAAATCGGTTACATAAAATCAGTCTTTTAACAATTCCAAAATTCGTAAGCGGAAAGCATATTCGTATTTGGCTTGGGCCTTTTCGCTCAACACTTGGGTGAGATTGTTTTTCGCCTGAAACAGTTCGTACGAATTGGCTCGCCCCGATTCAAACTTTTGTTCGGCAAACCGATAGGCTTCCCTGCCGGCTATTTCCGATTTTTTGGCAGCCTCCCAACGGCTCTTGGCTCCCAAAGCATTGTAGTAAGCCTGTTCGATGCGTTTGCGCAAATCGAGTTTGGTCTTGTCCATTTCCAACCGGTTGTTTTCCAACGCAATTTGGGCATTTTGAATGCTGTTGCGCACCTGAAAACGGTTGAAAATGGGTATTCGCAGGTTGAAGCCGATGGAATTGCTCATGTTGTTTCGCAATTGCGAACGGAACGAATCGTTTGTGCGATTGCTCATGTGATAATAGCCGGTACCCATGTTTGCACCAAACGAGAGCGTGGGGAACAATTGGGCTTTCGACATCAATACTTCTTTTTGAGCGCTCTCCAATCGGAAGTTGGCACTGCTGATTTCGGGCCGATTGACAAGGGCACTCTCATACACCGCCTCGGCCGACAGCAACAGGCTCTCGCTGATGTGTTGCTCAACCGGAGGTGCGGTAACATCCAAATCGGAAACATTTTCGATTTCCATGATTTGCGCCAAATCGAGTAAGGCCAATTTCAGGTTGCTTTCGGCCTGCACACGGTTAAGCTCTTCCTTTGCTTTCTGTGCTTCGAGTTCGTAAATTTCACCTTCGGCCATTTTTCCACTTTTTATCAATTCGCTTCGCTGAGCGATATTGACATCAGTAAGTTCGATCTGATCCTCCGAAATTTGCAACAGTTCCTTATTGAGCAAAACTTGAAGGAAGGCGGTAGAAACGCTAATGACAATATCGTCACAAATTTTATCCAAATCGGCTTGCGATGCGTTCACATCGGCTCTTCGAGCATCGATGTTGTGCTTCATGCGCAGCCCATCGAAGAGCGTAATATCGCTTCCAAGGCCAAAGGAGGTTTGCGACGAATTGGTATTTTGGTACGTATTGTCTAATCCGATGGAACGCCCATACACAAAGTTTTGTCCTGCTGAAGCATTCAGATTAGGTAAAAGATCGGCGCGTGCCTGATTGTAAGCAATTTCACGATTTTGCTTGTTTAACTCCTGTTGTTTAACATTGAGATTGTTTTCCAACGCAATGGCGATACATTGTTCGAGCGTGAGCTGTTGTTGAGCAAAAACGATACTTGAGAGACAAAACGAAAGAATGAAAAATGGATATTTCATTGTGGAATTTTTAATCGATTGTGGTTTGTTTTATTTTAACATGTAACGTTCCGACTTGTAATTACGACTTTTTCTTTTTGTCGATAACTTCCGTTCCCCGAATTTTATCATTCAATTGCAACCCGGTTTGCACCTCGATATGAATTCCATCAGAAAGGCCGATTTTGACAAGTTTGCGTTCGAAATTCTGCGGCTTTTCGCTTTTGACAAGGTAAACGAAAGCCGAATCTCCACTAAATTCCAGCGAACTTTCGGGTATCATCAGCACATCGTTTCTTTCGTCGAGAATGATTTCGGCGTTGGCGCTGTATCCGGCGCGAATGAAGACATCCGTCGGTAGTTTCATCGCGGCTTTCATCTCGAACAAAATGGCTCCGCTCTCTTCCGTTCCTTTCGGGGAAACATATTCCAACGTTGCGGGTATTTCACGATTTTGGATGGCTCCGATGGTAATTTCCATAGGCATGCCTTCGTGCAATTTGCCGACTTCGGTTTCGTCAATTTTGCCGACAAAAAGCATATCGTTCAGGTTGGCAACCGAAGCCACCGTTGTACCATCGTTAAAATTGTTGGATTGGATGACGGAATTGCCAACCTTGACCGGGATATCGAGAATGGTTCCCGAAACGGTGGAACGAACGAGGGTGTTGCTGTATTTGGCTGAACTTGCGGTAATTCCCGTGCGGACAAGACTCAGATTATCGGATGCGGCACGCAGTTCTTCCTGGTCGTTTTTGTATTGAAGCGCCACTTTTTCGAATTCTTCCTTCGAGATTACTTTGTTTTCGTATAATTTGCTGTCGCGTTCGTAATTGCGGCGACTTTGATCCAAGGCAATCTCGGCGCGCGACAGGCGCGACTCGGCACTGCTCAAAGTCACCATGTCGGGAACAACCTGTATCTTGGCGATGATGTCGCCCGTTTGAACTATCTCTCCGGCTTGCTTATACACTTCGGAAATGATTCCCGACATTTGCGGTTTGATGAGAATTTCGTTGCGAGGTTCCACTTTTCCTGTGGCTACCGTACGTTTCTCGATCTTTCCCTTCGTTACCGTTTCAATATGGTAAACAACCTCTTTGGGGCGCGATTTTTGCCATAGAAACACGAAGGTGAGTATCACCAAAAGTCCCAACAGAGATAACCCTGCTATTTTCAATACTTTTTTCATCTGCATCTTATTTAGTTTGTTGTTTTTCTAGTCATTTTTAAACGATAATTATTCTTCCCTGATCGCTTCAATGGGTTTGATCATCATGGCTCGTTGTGCAGGAATCATGCCCGCAAGTGTGCCGATCACAATCAAAATCATCAACGAACCGACGGCCATCCCGAAAGATATTTGTGGATCTTTGAAAAACTGATCGCCCTGACTCAGCACGATGCCCGTGGCGGCAAGAATGCCTACCCCAACCACAATGCCGAGTATGCCGGCAACAACGGTGAGCACAATGCTTTCGCTCATGATTTGCCCGATGATGGCGCGAGGAGTAGCACCCAAGGCCCGTCGTATGCCGATTTCGCGAGTGCGTTCGCGAACAGTCACCAGCATGATGTTGCTGACGCCGATAGCGCCGGCAAACAGGGTTCCCAACCCCACGATCCAAATGAGCGAAGCAATGCCGATGCCCAAATAATTGAACATGTTGAACTGCTCTTCGATGTTCATACCGCCAACAGCTTCCTTGTCGTCGGGCGAAATTTGATGTTGTTGCTTTAAGATATCGGTAATTTGATCCTGTACGATTTTAACGGGCGTTCCGTAATTGGCTGTGGCTGCAACGAAGTGAATGATATTTCCCTGATTGAATGCTTGCTGCATTGTACTGAACGGAAGTACTACTGTTTCGGCCGTTTGTCCGCCGATGCTGACTCCGGAGGTACTGCGAGCCACACCGATTACCTGAAAATAGATGCCGTTAACGCGAATTTGTTTGCCTACGGGATCTTCTCCCGGTTGAAAAAGAACTTCGTAAATTCGTTCGCCGATTACACAGACTTTTCGCCTTTCGGCAATATCGATGTCGTTCACATAGCGCCCGTAAATCATGTTGCTCTTCTCGATCAAATCGTACTCGGGATAACAACCCTTTACCAGATAAGCGCCGTTTCTTTCGCCTCTCACCACATTTTTTTCGCTTCCGCCACCTCCGCTGAAAAGCACGGGCGAAATATACTGCAGCTCTTTTACCCGTTGCCGAATGATGGGAATATCGTTGTTCGTCATGTTCCAACTGCGTCCTTTGCGAAATCCGTGATAGGGTTCCGTAGTGGGATTCGTCCAAAAAAAGCAGGAATTGGTGGCAAATCCTTCGATCTGCGACGATATTCCCTTGTCAAGTGCATTGCCTGAACCCACCATAGCAACGAGCATGAACATCCCCCAAAACACGCCGAAAGCGGTAAGAACGCTTCGGGATTTGTTGTGGGTGATGGTGATCCAGATTTCCTGCCAATGATCCAAATCGAAGATTTTCCCGATATCTTTGAACAGGCCGGAAAGGGAATCGCTATGGTTATCTTTTGATGATTTCATTGTTATATTGTATTTGCCTATTCCTCTCGCATGGCTTCAATAGGACGCACTTTTACCGCTTTGCGGGCAGGTAAATATCCGGCAAGAACGCCGGCAATAATGAGGACGATGGTGGCAAAAACGGCATATCCGATGTCTACTGTAGGATTTTTGAAAACCGACATTTGCATACCGTCCGACGAGGCATTTGCGGCAGCGGCCTGTTCCATCAGAAAATTTGCCAATTCGGTAACTCCGATCCCAAGCATCAACCCGATGTAGCCGAAAATGGCTGTGATGATGATCGATTCGAGGATAATCGATTTGAGGATGGACGAAGGAGGCGCACCAATGGCTTTACGAATACCGATTTCTCGGGTTCGTTCTTTCACCGTTACCAACATGATGTTGCTTACACCCACAATACCGGCAATAAGTGTGAAAATTCCAATGATTGATACAAAAATGGTAATGCCGCCAAAAATCTTCATGGTTTCGATGTAATCGGCTTGCGTGTTATCGACCCAGAGAGCTTGCCTGTCCTGTGGATCGAAGCTGAGACTGCGACCCATGAGACTACGCAACGATTCGTCGAAGCGTTCGTTGGCAGCTTTTGTTTCGAGTCCGTTGACGGTGAAAATGATTTGATTGAATTTTTTATCGGGATTGAAAATCGCCTGCGAAGTTGAAAAAGGAATGTAAGCATTGGATCCTCCCCACTGTTCTTTTTTTGAATTGATACCGACTACTTTAAACATCAACTGACCAACTTTTACATATTGCCCCAATGCCGGTTTGCCTTTGAAGAGCACTTCCACGATTTTTCGGTCGAGGACAATCACTTTGTTTGTTTGGTTTATATCCAATTGATTGATAAAACGCCCATCGCCTTGTTGAATGACCAGTTTTTCAATTTCGAAGTACGACGGCATCACGCCTCTTACCTGATACGTGCCGTATTCGGAACCGTAAGAGATGGTTAGATTTTTGTTCGATCGCGCAGTAATCAGATCGCTTTGCATTACCTCATCGTGAATGGTGGAAATTTCTTTCTCCATAAAATGCAAATTTCGCCCCGACTTTAATCCGTTGTAAGGAATGGAAGTAGTGCCCGACCATAAACTGATGCGGTTAACTGCTCGCGAACTGAAATTGGACATCACCCCATTTTTCAATCCGTTGCCGGCACCCAAAAGCACAATGAGTATGAAAATGCCCCATGAAACCGATAAACCGGTAAGGGCAGTACGCAGTTTGTTTTTCTTTAGCGTACTGAATATTTCCTGTAGATGGTCGTTCATCCCGGTATGTGTTATTTATGAGCCGTGAGTTGCATGGGTATACGCATTGTACACACTATTTTCTTTGCGAGTTTCATATTCGATCATCCCGTCTTTTAAGTGGATGATACGGTTGGTTGCATCGGCAACCGACTGCTCGTGCGTTACAATAATGGTGGTGATACCCTGTTTGTTGAGATTGGTGAGCACGTCCATCACTTCCACTGTGGTTTGGCTGTCGAGAGCGCCGGTTGGCTCGTCGGCCAAAATAATTCGGGGATTCGAAACAATCGCTCGAGCAATGGCCACACGTTGTTTTTGCCCTCCTGAAAGTTCGCTCGGCATATGATAAGCCCATTCCTTCAACCCCATTTTGTCGAGAAGCTCCATGGCAATGATGTTGCGCTTTTTTCGGCCGACATTTTTATAATAAAGCGGGAGTGCAACGTTTTCCAACGCATTTTTGAAACCAATGAGATTGAACGACTGAAAAACGAACCCAATCATTTCGTTGCGATAATGCGCAGCCTGTTTTTCACTGAGGTTTTTCATCAATGTGCCGTCCAGATAATATTCGCCGGAATCGTAGGTATCCAAAATACCCAGAATATTCAGCAAAGTGGATTTGCCCGATCCCGATGCACCCATTACGGAAACATATTCACCTTCATCGATATGTAAACAAATACCTTTGAGGACGTGAAGCGCAATCGATTCGGTATAATACGATTTGTGAAGCTGCTTTAAATCAATCATCCTACAAACAAATTATGGCTTAAACTGAGTAACTCCGAAACTTTTTCTATCAAATTTGAAAGAGTTTTCTCAATCAACGCAAATAGATAATACAAAAGTATAGAAAACATTGTACTATGCAATACATAATACTATGAAATTTTATGATTTAAATATATTTAAGTTAATCGCAGTATTCCGATAAATACCGGAAGGGAGGTTGCTCCGGATTCATGAAAAATCATGCAACCGATTGAGCAAGTTCTAATCGAGTTTGAGTACGGCGAGGAAAGCTTTTTGGGGTATTTCCACGTTGCCGATCTGCTTCATGCGTTTCTTTCCTTCTTTCTGTTTTTCGAGCAGCTTGCGCTTACGCGAGATATCGCCACCATAACACTTGGCGGTAACGTCTTTTCGTAAAGCTTTGACCGTTTCGCGGGCAATAATTTTAGATCCTATGGCAGCCTGAATGGCAATATCGAATTGTTGACGCGGAATCAGTTCTTTGAGTTTTTCGCACATGCGCCGCCCCAACGATTGCGCATTATCGAAATGCGTAAGCAAGGATAAGGCATCTACCGGCTCGCCGTTGATCAGAATATCGAGCTTCACCAACTTGGAAGGACGAAAATCGAGCATGTGATAATCGAACGAAGCATATCCGCGAGAAACACTTTTCAGCTTATCGTAAAAATCGATGACGATTTCGCCCAACGGCAAATCGAAAAGGAGTTCCACCCTGTCGCCCGAAATATAATTCTGTTTGACAAGTACCCCGCGTTTGCCCAAACAAAGCGTCATGATGGGACCAATGTAGGTAAGATTGGTAATGATGGAAGCCCGAATAAACGGCTCTTCGATACGTTCGATCACTGCCGGATCGGGCAACTCCGAGGGATTATGCACTTCTTTCATGTTGCCTTTCTTGTCGAACACATGGTACGAAACATTGGGAACGGTGGTGATAACATCCATATTGAACTCGCGCTCGAGACGTTCCTGCACGATCTCCATGTGCAGCAATCCCAAAAATCCGCAGCGAAAGCCAAAACCCAGTGCAACCGACGATTCGGGTTGAAAAGTGATTGAAGCGTCGTTCAATTGCAGTTTCTCGAGCGACGTGCGCAGGTTCTCGAAATCGTCGCTTTCGATGGGGTATACGCCGGCAAACACCATCGGTTTCACTTCCTGAAAACCGGCAATGGGTTTATCGCAAGGACGGTCTACATGCGTAATGGTGTCGCCAACTTTCACCTCATTGGAGGTTTTGATTCCCGAAATAATGTAACCCACATCGCCACAGTAGATCCGGTCTTTGGGTACCATCCCCAGTTTGAGCACGCCTACTTCATCGGCTTCGTATTCTCGTCCGGTAGCCACAAACTTCACGTGATCGTTTTTACCGATGCTGCCGTTCACAACTTTATAGTAAGCAATGATTCCACGAAAAGGATTGAATACCGAATCGAAAATCAAGGCTTGCAACGGAGCGTCGGGATCGCCCACAGGCGCGGGAATTTTTTCTACGATGGCTTTTAAAATCTCTTCGACCCCTTCGCCCGTCTTTCCGCTGGCACGAAGAATTTCGTCGCGTTCGCACCCCAACAGATCAACAATTTGATCTTCAACTTCATCGGGCATAGCGGTTTCCATGTCGATTTTGTTGATAATGGGAATAATGGTCAAATCGTGCTCAATGGCCATATACACGTTTGAAATGGTTTGAGCCTGAATGCCCTGCGTGGCATCGACTATCAACAGCGCACCTTCGCAGGCCGCAATGGAACGGGAAACCTCGTAGGAAAAATCCACGTGTCCCGGCGTATCGATTAAATTAAGGATGTAATTTTCACCTTCGTGCTCATAATTCATCTGAATGGCATGGCTTTTAATGGTGATGCCGCGCTCGCGTTCCAAATCCATGCTGTCGAGCACTTGGTTCTGCATATCCTTACTGTCGATGGTGTGGGTGTACTCCAGCAACCGATCGGCAAGTGTGCTTTTGCCGTGATCGATATGAGCAATGATGCAAAAATTACGTATATTTTTCATTCAATAAATTTCTCCTAATACAAAATACAAATAATATAGATAATACCAATTATAAATACTACAAATTCTTACTCAATTAAAATTCGGCATTCTTGGGTGTTCGAGGAAAAGGAATCACATCGCGAATATTGGTCATCCCCGTAACAAACAACATCAGCCGCTCGAAACCCAACCCGAATCCGGAATGAGGTGCCGTACCAAATTTTCGACTTTCGAGATACCACCAAATGGATTCTATACTCATTTCGAGTTCATTTACCCGATTCATCAGCTTATCGTAATCGGCCTCACGTTCCGATCCACCAATGATTTCTCCGATTTTCGGAAATAAAACGTCCATAGCCCGCACGGTTTTTCCATCGTCGTTTTGTTTCATATAAAACGATTTGATCTCCTTGGGGTAATCGGTCAGAATCACGGGGCGTTTAAAATGTTTTTCCACCAAATAACGCTCGTGTTCGGCTTGCAGATCGGTCCCCCAATGGACGGGATATTCGAATTTTTGCCCCGATTTTTCCAGAATATCGATCCCTTCGGTATAGCTGAGCCGGACAAAATCGTTGTTTACCACAAAATGCAAACGGTCGATGAGCTCATGATCGTACATTTTCGACAAAAAACCAATATCTTCCATACAATTTTCCAACGCATGGCGAACGAGGTATTTCATGAAATCCTCGGCAAGGTCCATGTTGTCTGTAATGTCGTTGAAAGCCACTTCCGGCTCTATCATCCAAAATTCGGCCAAATGGCGTGGCGTGTTTGAATTTTCGGCACGAAACGTGGGGCCAAACGTGTAAATGGCGCCCAGCGACATTGCCCCCAACTCGCCTTCGAGCTGACCCGAAACGGTGAGGTTGGTTTGACGACCAAAAAAATCGTGCGAATAGTCTACCGTACCGTCTTCTTTCTTGGGAACATTGTCCAAATCGAGCGTGGTAACCTGAAACAAAGCGCCTGCACCTTCGGCATCGGAAGCGGTGATAATGGGGGTATGAAAATAATAAAATCCCCTGTCGTGAAAATATTTATGAATGGCATACGACATATGATGTCGAATTCTGAAAATAGCGCCAAAAGTATTGGTGCGTGGGCGAAGATGGGCTATTTCGCGAAGAAACTCCAACGAGTGTCCCTTTTTCTGCAACGGATACGTTGCCGGATCGGCCGTGCCGTAGATTTCTATTTCGTGGGCCTGTACTTCTACTGTTTGTTCCCTGCCCAACGATTGAACCAATATGCCGTTTACGCCGATGCACGCACCGGTAGTAATGGGTTTCAAAAACTCTTCACCGAATTTGGCATTTTCGATGACGATTTGCAAGTTGTTGATGGTCGATCCGTCGTTTAACGCGACAAAACTTATGTTTTTGTTTCCTCTGCGGGTACGAACCCAGCCCTTTACGTTGATTTCTGATCCAAAATCGGTCGACTTCAATGCGTCGGCTATTTTCGTTCTTTTTATCTGCTTCATAATTTACACGAAATCGCCCGTCGTCATTTCACATGACAGACGGGGATCGATTATTTTATTTGTTGATTTAAAAAATTAAGTGATTTTTTCGTTTGCACTTCGTTCGGGCATGTTAATCGAAATGTCCCATACGAAGCATGTTTACTTCTTGTTCTGTGAGATAACGCCATTTTCCTCGGGGAAGATTTTTCTTGGTCAATCCCGCAAAATAAACCCGGTCGAGTTTAAGTACCTTGTAACCCAATTTTTCAAAAATACGGCGAACCACCCGGTTTCTCCCCGAGTGAATCTCGATTCCGACCTGTGAAAGATCTTCTTCGGTTACGTAACTGATTGCATCGGCGTGAATCTCTCCGTCTTCCAATTCAATACCATCGGCTATCATCTGCATATGTTCGGCAGATACGGGTTTATCGAGCCACACCTGATAAATTTTTCTTTTTTCATATTTCGGATGGGTCAGTTTCGACGCCAAATCGCCGTCATTCGTGAGTAGCAGAACGCCCGTAGTCGAACGGTCGAGCCTTCCCACGGGATAAATACGTTCGGAGCAGGCACTTTTCACCAATTCCATCACCGTCTTGCGGTTTTCCGGATCGTCGGTAGTGGTAACAAACCCTCTCGGTTTATTGAGCAATACATAAACTTTGCTTTCGAGTTTTACGGGTTGATCGTAAAAAGTCACCTCGTCGGAACGGGTAATTTTTGTACCCAATTGGGTAATAACCTCACCGTTTACCTTTACCGCACCCGCCTGAATAAACTCATCGGCTTCGCGACGCGAGCAAACGCCCGCATTGGCCAAGTATTTGTTCAAACGAATAGGCGTATTCGGATCGATATTCTCCTTGTACTTGATCTGTTTGAACGGTTTTCTCTTTTTCTTGGGTCTAACGGACTTTTTCCGATCGGCATTTGTCCGCGAATACCCTCTGTTGCCTTCATATTTTCGATTATGAGGCGTTTGTGCCACCCTTTCTCCTATGCGTGGACGGCGCTTTCTTACATTTTCGCCGGAGGAAGTGTTCTCCTCATCGTTCTTTTGTTGAAATTCATTGGTAGGCTGATGATAATTACGCCCTGCATCATTGTAATTCATACCTTCGGATTGCGTTTTTTTATCGTTAGTGTAATATGACTTATTGAGAGAAACGTGCTTTCCATCGCCTTTGCTACTGAAATTTCGTTTAGGCTGCGATTCTTCGTTGTAGATTGTCATGTTCTTTAAATAATGATTTGATTTTGATACTTATTAAAACCTCACGGTGTTATTTGTTTTCATTTAAAAAAAAGTACTCGGTTTGTTTCGAAACAAACCGTAAATTCATTTCATTTTGATGTTTGCATAAAAAAATAATTTTTGTTGTTTCATTTTTATATTCCGGTGTAATTTCGTGGAGTAATGGCTTTTAATTCTTTTTTGATCTCATCCGAAACATGGAGTGAATCGATAAAATTCGAAATATCTTCTTTTGTGATATGCACATTGGTACGGGTCAATTCTTTTAACGTTTCGTAGGGTTGTGGGTAGCCTTCTCTTCGAAGAATGGTTTGAATTCCTTCGGCCACAACTGCCCAGTTATTATCCAAATCCCTCTCGATGGCTTCCCTATTCAATAACAATTTACCGAACCCTTTTGTTGTACTTTTTATGGCAATTAATCCGTGAGCCAGTGGTACACCGATATTTCGAATGACGGTGGAGTCGGTCAAATCGCGCTGCAAACGCGAAACGGGCAACTTGCCCGAAAGATGCTCGAGCAAAGCATTGGCTACACCCAAATTGCCTTCGGCATTTTCAAAATCGATCGGGTTGACCTTATGCGGCATGGCCGACGAACCCACTTCGCCCGCCGTGATGCGCTGCTTGAAATATTCCATCGAAATGTAGTGCCACATGTCGCGAGCAAGATCGATCAGTATGGTATGGATGCGCTTGACGGCATCGAAACCGGCAGCCAATTGATCGTAATTGGATATTTGCGTGGTATATTGCTCACGCTCGATTCCGAGTTTTTGCGAAAGGAAGTCGTCGGCAAATTTTTTCCAATCGATATGGGGATAAGCCACGTGATGGGCATTGAAATTGCCGGTTGCACCACCAAACTTTCCCGTCACGGGAATCTTTTTCAAGGTATCCGTCTGGATCCGCAAACGGTAGGAAAAAACGTTGATTTCTTTTCCCAATCGCGTAGGCGATGCCGGTTGTCCATGTGTCCTGGCCAACATGGGAATATCTTTCCATTCTTCGGCATAATCGTCGAGCAATGCGATTAGTTTTTCCAAAGCAGGAATATAAACGGTATGCAAGGCATCTCTCCACATCATGGGGAAAGCCGTATTGTTTATATCCTGAGAAGTGAGACCGAAATGAATAAACTCTTTGTATGGCGACAAACCGAGGGCGTCGAATTTTTCTTTCAGAAAATACTCAACCGCTTTCACATCGTGATTGGTGATTTTTTCTATTTCTTTAATGCGTTGAGCATCTTCTTCGGAAAAATCGGAAACGACTTCTCTTAAAGCGTCGATTTTTTCGGCAGGTATTTCGTTTAAAGGTGAAATGCCTGTTTCGCATAATGCGATAAAATATTCGATTTCTACCCGTGTACGATATTTTATCAAAGCCCCTTCCGAAAAAAACACAGCCAATTCGTCGGTTTTTCCCCTGTATCGGCCGTCAATGGGAGATATGGCCGTAAGTTCATTTTGTTTCATGTGGTTTATTCCGTGTTTCGTGTTACAAAAATAGATATAAATCTACTTTCTAAAAAATATATCGAAAAAAATATCGCTTTTTTTTGCAACAAAACAAAAAAGAGTATATCTTTGCATCGTTTTTAAGGGAAACATAGCAGGGAGGGCGTTTAGCTCAGCTGGTTCAGAGCGTCTGCCTTACAAGCAGAGGGTCGGCGGTTCGAATCCGTCAACGCCCACAACTAAAAATCAAACACTTGTCAAATCGAGCACGTATCGTTTATCCGATAGGTGCTTTTTTTTGCCACATAATTTCAAATTTCAATTTTAAACCGTAAATTCACCTTTCGTAAGAACACGTAAGAACACGTATATTAAAAAAATTACGAATCATGAAAATTATGAGAAAAAAGTCGCTTATAGCCGTTTCTTTTTTGTTATTGACGCTCTGCCTCGGGGAAATCAATGCACAGCCTGAAATTATTGCCCATCGCGGTTACTGGAAAACCGAAGGTTCTGCGCAAAATTCCATTGCAGCTCTGCTGAAAGCCGATTCCATCGGAGTTTACGGATCGGAATGCGATCTGTGGTTGTCGTCGGACGGAGTGCCGGTTGTCAATCATGATGCAACCGCAATAGCCGAAGGAAAAAAAATAACCATCGAAGAAAGCCCTCTTGCAGTATTGAAAAAGGTAACCCTCGCCAATGGCGAATCGTTGCCCACCGTTGAAGAATATCTCGATGCGTTCGAAAAATGCAAAAACGTAAAACTGATCATCGAATTTAAAACGCACAAAGAAAAAGCCCGTGAAGATGAATTGGCAAAAAAAGTGATCGACGCCGTGCATCGACGCAATCTTGCCGATCGGGTAGAATACATCGCTTTCGGAATGAATTTTGTAAATCAGGTTATCCGGCTGGACCCTTCGGCAAAGGTATATTATTTAAACGGCGACCTTACTCCCGAAGAACTTCATGCAATAGGCGCCGCAGGGCTCGATTACCATTATAATGTAATATACAAACATCCGGAATGGGTAAAATCGGCGCACGATTTGGGGATGAAGGTCAACGTATGGACAGTGAACAAACGCAAGGATATAGAAAAAATGATCGATCTGGGAGTCGACTACATCACTACCGACGAACCGCTTTTGGTGCGTGAAATCATCAACGAAAAGAAATAATATTGGCAGGGATTTATCTTCATATTCCGTTCTGCAAATCGCGGTGCATCTACTGCGATTTTTATTCGCAAACAGACGAAACCCATATCGACAAATTTACCGAAGCGGTATGCAGGGAAGTACGCTTGAGAAAACAGATGCTTGCAAACGAAACCGTTCGGACGGTTTATTTCGGTGGAGGAACGCCGTCGCGCTTGCAACAGAAACATATTGAAAAGATTTTTGACACCCTGTATGCCGAATTTTCGATGGACAACCTCGTTGAGGTTACGCTGGAAGCCAACCCCGACGATCTTTCTCCCGCATATATCGGCATGCTCCGTCGGCTGCCCTTCAACCGCATCAGCATCGGCATCCAAAGTTTCAACGACAACGAACTGAAATTTCTCGGCAGAAGGCACGCGTCGCAAGATGCCGTAAGAGCAGTAAAAGATTGCCAACAAATGGGTTTCGACAACATCAGCATCGATTTGATGTATGGGCTGCCCAATCAAACGCTTGAAATATGGCAAAGCAATCTCCAACGAGCTTGTTCTCTTGGTGTTCAACACATCTCGGCTTATCATTTGACGTATGAAGAAAACACCCCTTTGTATGGCTTACTCCAAAAAGGCAAAATCCATCCGATAGACGAAGAACGCAGTTCAACTTTTTTCACTCGGCTCATCGATACCCTCGCAGAAGGGGGTTTTATCCATTACGAAATCTCCAATTTTGCCAAGCCGGGATATTTTTCGCGCCACAATTCTTCGTATTGGGAAGGCGATAAGTACCTTGGATTGGGACCCTCGGCACACTCGTTCGACGGCAACAAACGCTCGTGGAATACGGCTTCGCTGACCGATTATCTCAACGGCGTTTTTTCGGAAAATCTGTCGTGCGAAACCGAGCATTTAACACTTTATCGACATTACAACGAGTTTATTCTTACGCGATTGCGAACAAGAGAAGGAATCGATACGTTGGAATTGAAAGAGCGCTTTGGGGAATCCCTGTATCGCTATTGCCTCAAGGGTGCACAAAAATTTATCGCAGAGAATCTGTTGAATTTTCAAAACAATATCCTAAAACTCACCCGAAAGGGGATTTTTATTTCCGACGGAATCATTAGCGAGTTGATGCAAGTCGATACAAATGAATAAAGGTACGGGCATGGGGTATAATCGGCGCATGGCGAAGATGGAGCGAACGGGGGATGCGCGGATAACGGGCTAATCGGCATAATACGTGTTGAAGATTTGCCGAAACTTTTCCGTTTCCCGAAAACGGTTGAGCCACGCATTCAGGCTGTCCAACAAAATGGGCGAATCTTTTCGTACTGCCCACGATTCGAGTTGTGTAAATCCGATATCGGTATCGATATCGATTTCCGGCAAACGTTCGGCCATGCGCACAGCCAACTTTTCGTCGCACACGGTAAAATCGATCTCGCCGGCAGCTACCATCATCACCAATTGCTCTGCCTCATACGTATCGTCTTGTTCAACATAAACGGTATCGCCAATTTCGTGCGAAAGGTTATTCAAACGCACGATTGCAGGTGAATTTTTGGGAACATAAAGGATTTTTTTCGCCAAATCCAAATGCCGGCGTATGGGCTCGATACCATCATTGAATGCGGCCTTGCGTTGCACAAGCACCCATTTGTTAAACGTAATGGGTTCGGTAAATGCAAACGAGTCCCGCAGATGAGTATTCACAGGAATGTTTTGAGCCACAATATCGTATTTCCCCGACAACAACCCTTTCAGGTTTTCATCGAGACTGTTTCCGAGAAATATATTCACCTTCAAGCCCCATGCATCTCCCAGCGCCTGAATCAATTCGTATTGAAATCCCACAACAGAATCGCCCGAAACATAATAGCCTACGGAATTGTACCCCGTTGCCACATTAAGTTCGCCCGAGCTCACAATCTGCGGGTAATCGCGAACAGGGGGTTGTTTCTTGAGATTTGCCTTTCGCAACTGCACCATCACTGCAACAACCGCAAGAAGCAAAAAAATATACAGAAAAATCAGCTTTTTGGAATTCATATCGGTTCAATATATCGATGTTGATTATACAAATCCGCTTCGTTATACAAATCCGCTCAGTTGTAAAGATTAACGGAAAGTCCTATTTTAAACAAGGTGGGATTTACCGGATAATGAGGCAGCGAAAAATAATCGGGATCCATAACCAAAGGAGCAATATTGTAAAACATCAAAAAGAAACGGGTTTGCTTCAAATGCATGTTGGCATAAGCGGTAGCAATGGGAAAATTGCCGATTTTCATTTCCCGCTGATTGTAAAATTGCAGCAACGCAGGCTCGTATCCCGGAACGTAATATTTGGTATGATAATGCGCATCGATACCCAGCTGCAGCGTCAGCTCGTTTACGATTTTCGTCTTCAAAAACATATTGGAATATACGCTCAACGTAGGCACGGGAATTGCGTGTTGGTTGCTCGATGTTTGGTAAACCACTTGATTATTCCAATTGAAAACGCCAAAACGCAAATCCTGATCTACCTGTATCGAAAATACCTGAACATTATCGGTAGCCTGAACAGGATCTTTGTTTTCGTCGAAATAGATATAATTCTTCAAATTCTCCACCCCCGCCCTAATGGTGGTGTTGGTAAACGGAATAAACAATTTCCCTCCGAAATACACGCGACGAATATCGCCAAAATCGTTGTTCCACCAAAAATATTTCGAGTGGTAATTCTCTTCCAGATATTTCGGTTTCAAATTCTTGACATAGGCTTCACCCACAAGTTCCGTTCGTTTTCCGGAAATATTGAAACCGGTTTCCACATTTCCCATTGCCCTGAATTCGCCCAAATTATACCCTGCTACACCCAAATCGGCCCGGATATTGAATCGCAAGTTTTCGCCCTGACGTTTATTGAGGATACCGCCAACAACAACCGAATTCTCTTTGTGGCTCGTGCGCATCGTGCCCACGGTGTCGATCATGGAATACTTGCGCACATCGTGTTCCACGAAAGCCGTCAAACCGAATTTCACCCAATCCCTGAACCCTTCGCGCATGGACAAAGCCAGCGTATTCTTAAAGGAAGTATAATGGGTACTGTCGTCTACCGCACCGTAATAAAAACGGTTCCGATATACCGTATCGATGGCTTGAATCTGTTTTTCTTGATCGACATAAGCCGTATCGTAGGATAAAAATCGGCGGTACTGCTCACGGTAACGCGAAGTGAGAATAAGACTGGCCACAGGTACGAATTCGCCCTTTTCACCGCCCTCGACCGGTTCTTTGCGGTAACCCAAATTATAACGGCCGGTCAGGTAAAACTGATCGGTTTTGAGTCGATTCCATGTTTTCGAAAATTTCGTGGGAATATCTTTGGTTTTGAAATCCTGCTCAATGGAATCGGGTTGCGTAATGAAACGATCGTCGGCGATGCCGCCGTTTTCGTAATTAGTAATTTCCGCCGTCGAAGCATAAGCATGCACCTCGACGCGGTCGCTCAAATAATTGCCGTGCAATATCCAATCGATATGTTTAGCCGCTTGCGAGTTGTAGAAACCTCGAGCGTAAGGATAATCCACTTCGAGTCCCACGTTCAGCCTTTTTCCGAAATTCATGGTCAAGCGGCCTTCAAACCGTTCTTCTTTATCTTCCGTGGCCCCTGCCATTTGATAGTTGAGGCGCGAATAGGGAAGGCGTACATTGAAAAACAACTGATTTTCGGGATTCTTGTTATACGGATCGTAGGCATCGTAAAAAACAAACTGGCTTTTCTCTTTGCGGTCGAAAAATATTTTCGAAAAAAGCGGCAATCCCAAATTCCCCAAATGCCCCACGGCAACCGAATATCCATCGGGCAATGTGGTACGCTGATAATTATATATGGCCGTATCGATGGATGTCTCGTAACGCTCGCCTGTTCGCTCATCGATTTTCCAAACCGTAATCCGCTGTCGTTCCTTCACCGAATCCGATTGGGGTTGAATATCCGAAGCAGGCGATACACTTTTATGCGGCAACAAATCCAACGAATCGCGGTCGGACGTGATCTGCGAAGAATCGGGAAAAATGATGTGTGCCTGTGGAAAAGAAGCGATTGTCCACAAACACGAAAGACAAACCAAAAGTATATATCCCTTTTTTCTCATTGGGTGCAAACTTACATAAAAATTTGCCACGCAGAGTTATTCCGTCGCAGGTTTTCTCCGTTTTTTTGAAAATTTTTAGAAGATGAACCTTACCGATTCAATCCTTCAAAAGGATAGAAACGAAAGTCGAAACTCAATTTTTTTAAAAAAATGGCGGTCGATAAAAATAAATCCATTATCTTTGTGAAACAAAAACAAGAAGAATGAAAGTCAACACGTTTCATCACCATCATCATTTTCATACCTGCCTTCAGGCGAGGTGAGAATGGTATGTGTCTCAAAATAAACAGAACATATAACTACAAACCCGTCTGAAGGGAAACAGACGGGTTTTTGTTTTATAAACGGAGTTTCCTCTCAGACGCAATGAACGCCAAAAAAATGGAAAAAATTAAAATTGCTATCCAGAAAAGTGGAAGATTAAGCGAAAAATCGCTCAATCTGTTGAGTGAATGCGGCATCGACATATCCAACGGCAACCGCAAACTAAAAACCGAAGCCAAGAATTTCCCAATGGAAATCCTCTTCCTTCGCGACGACGATATTCCGCAATACGTGGAACAAGGCGTGGCAGATATCGGCATTCTTGGAGAAAACGAAGTGTGGGAAAAAGAGAAAGACGTCTCCGTAATCGAAAAATTGGGATTCGGAAACTGTCGTCTGTCGCTGGCTATTCCCAAAGACGAGCAATACACGGGATTGGACTATTTCGAAGGAAAACGCATTGCCACCAGTTATCCGCGAATATTATCCAATTTTTTCGTCAAGAAAGGGATCAATGTAAAAATCGAGGAAATCGGTGGCAGCGTGGAAATTGCCACGGGAATTGGACTGGCCGACGGCATTTTCGATATCGTGAGTACCGGGAGCACTCTTCTAATGAACGGACTAAAAGAAGTGGAAACCATTCTCAAAAGCGAAGCCGTGCTCATTGCCAACAACAACCTTTCGCCCGAAAAAACCGAACTGCTCGATAAGCTGCTGTTCCGCATAAAAGCATACAAGAACGGACAGGGAAGAAAATACATTTTACTGAATGCGCCCAACGAAGCGCTGCCCAAAATTGTCGAGCTGCTTCCCGGCATGCGCTCGCCAAGCATCCTGCCTTTGGCCGACAAAGGCTGGAGCAGTGTTCATTCCGTGATAAACGACGACGATTTCTGGGAAGTGATCGATGAGTTGAAAATGGTTGGCGCCGAAGGTATTTTGGTTGTACCCATCGAAAAAATGATTCTGTAAAAAACAATAACAAATCACGTCATATGAAAATCATCACAAATCCCCCGCTTCGCCGATGGGAACGATTGGCACAACGTCCGGCTCTTCGTCAGGAAAAACTGGCGAAGACGGTAAAAAAAATCTTTTCCGAAATCCGAAAAAAAGGCGATAAAGCCGTGCTGAAATACAGTACGAAATTCGATTATCCGTCGCAAACCGCTTTCCCGGTAGAAAAAGAAATCATCGACAAATCTTCGGATGCGTTGTCCGAACGATTGAAACGGTCCATCGATCTGGCAAAACGCAATATCGAAATTTTTCATCACACGCAATGGGAAGAGATCCGGAAGGTGGAAACGATTCCGGGTGTTGTCTGCTGGCGCGAAAGCCGTCCCATCGAAAAAGTGGGCATTTATGTGCCGGGCGGCTCCGCCCCACTCTTTTCTACCGTGTTGATGTTGGCCATTCCGGCAAAAATTGCCGGTTGCAAAGAAATCATTCTCTGCACGCCACCCAATGGCTATGGAGAAATTCATCCGGCCATACTTTACACGGCAAACCTGACAGGGGTGACACGGGTATTTGCCGTTGGCGGCATTCAGGCCATCGGAGCAATGACGTTCGGTACGGAAAGCATTCCGAAAGTCGATAAGATTTTTGGTCCCGGCAACCAATATGTCACGACAGCCAAAATGGTGGCTTCGTTATATGGCACGGCAATCGACATGCCGGCCGGCCCCAGCGAGGTGCTGGTCGTTGCCGACGAAACCTGCAATCCTTCTTTCGTGGCAGCCGATCTGCTTTCGCAAGCCGAGCACGGTCCCGACAGTCAGGTTATCCTGCTTTCCAACAATAAAAAGATAGTAAAAGAAGTTGAAGCAAAACTCGAAGAACAACTGTTTGCCTTGCCTCGCAAGGAAATTGCCGAGGAAGCACTGAAAAACAGTCGTGCCATCGTTTTCGATACGCTCGAAGAGTGCATGGCTTTCAGTAACTTCTACGCCCCGGAGCACTTGATTCTTGCCGTAGAAAACCCCAACCGTTGGGCTCGCAAGGCGGTAAATGCCGGATCGGTTTTTCTGGGCAATTACAGTTGCGAAAGTGCGGGCGATTACGCAAGCGGAACCAACCATACATTGCCTACAAACGGTTATGCCAAAGCTTACAGTGGCGTTTCCCTCGATAGTTTCATCAAAAAAATCACCTTTCAGCAACTCTCCGAAGACGGCATTATGCGCATCGGGCCCGCCATCGAAGTCATGGCCGAAACCGAACAGCTTTACGCCCACAAAAACGCCGTCACGCTCCGATTGGAAGAAATCGTGTCCAAAAGATTAATCGACAACAACAACAATAACAATAGCAATGAAACCTCAATTTGATCTTGCTTCATTGGTCCGTAAAAATATCCTGTCGCTGAAACCCTATTCCAGTGCACGCGACGAGTTTTCGGGCAGTGAAGGCATTTTTCTCGACGCCAACGAAAATCCGTTCGGTACCTATAACCGTTATCCCGATCCTCGTCAAAAAGCGCTGAAAAAAGCACTGTCGGAGTTGAAAGACATGCCACAAGAGCAAATTTTTATCGGAAACGGCAGCGATGAAGTCATCGACCTGATCTTTCGCGTTTTCGGCAATCCGGGAACCGACAGTGTCATCATTTGCCCGCCCACCTACGGCATGTACGAAGTGTCGGCAAACATCAACGACATACGGGTTATCCCTATCCCCCTTCGCGATGATTTTCAGCTCGACATCGATGCCATCCTGGAAAGGATTCGCAAGGACGAATCGGTAAAACTCGTCTTCGTCTGTTCTCCAAACAACCCGACGGGCAACACGCTGCGGGATATCGATGCGATATTGGATAATTTCAACGGCATTGTGGTGATCGACGAAGCCTACATCGACTTTTGCCCCGAGAGCAGTCATCTTGCCGACCTACGGCAATATCCCAACCTCATCGTCATGCAAACGTTCAGCAAAGCTTGGGCACTCGCGGGTGCACGGGTGGGCATAGCTTATGCGCAACCCGAAATCATTGCGTTGCTGAATAAGACGAAACCGCCTTATAATGTGAGCAAACTCAATCAGGAAGCGGCATTGAAAGCATTATCGAAGAAAAAAACGACCCAATACAGGATAGCGACCATTCTCGAACAAAAAAAGATCTTGGCCGAAAAGCTTCCCACCCTCTCTTTCGTAAAAAAAGTCTACCCCTCCGATGCCAATTTTTTACTGGTGGAGATGGAAAATGCCGATGCCGTGTATACCCATTTGATCGAAAAAAAAGTAATTACGCGAAATCGCTCTTCGCAAGTGAAGAATTGCATTCGCATTACGGTCGGTTCACCTAAAGAGAACCGAATTCTGATGAACGAACTAAAAAAGATGGAACAATGAAAAAAGTACTGTTTATCGACCGCGACGGAACATTGATTGTCGAACCCGCAGATGAACAAGTCGACAGCCTCGAAAAGCTGGAGTTTTATCCGCGGGTCTTTCAGTATCTTTCGCGCATTGCCAACGAACTGGAATACGAATTGGTGATGGTAACCAATCAGGACGGACTGGGTACGGATGCATTTCCGGAGGAAACTTTTTGGCCGGTACAAAACAAAATCATCCGCGCATTCGAAAACGAAGGAGTGGTTTTCGACGATATACTTATCGACCGCTCTTTCCCCAAAGACAACGCTCCTACCCGTAAACCACGTACCGGATTGCTTACGCACTATTTGAAAGGCAATTACGATTTGGCAAACTCTTTTGTTGTCGGCGACCGCGAAACCGATGTTCAATTGGCCGAAAACATGC
This sequence comes from Bacteroidales bacterium UBA4179, assembly GCA_002381125.1. GTDB lineage: Bacteria > Bacteroidota > Bacteroidia > Bacteroidales > Dysgonomonadaceae > Anaerorudis. The sequence goes on from DFUT01000020.1 coordinate 23,169, forward strand.
ATTGCAAAGCCATTTTTTTAAGCGATGAGCCGCATCCCAAAGCCGTATTATCGACGACCGACTGGGGAGAAATTTATCGTTTTCTGAAAGCCGAACCGCGCAAGGGAACAGCAACACGAAAAACATCCGAAACCGATATTCGTGTCGCAGTGAACCTTGACGGAACGGGAAAAAGCCGTATTTCTACCGGTTTGGGATTTTTTGATCACATGTTGGAACAAATTGCCCGTCACGGAAATATCGATCTGAATATCGAAGTCGAAGGCGATCTTCATGTAGACGAACACCACACCATCGAGGATACGGCCATTGCGTTGGGTGAGGCTTTTTTGCAGGCATTGGGAAAGAAAAAAGGCATCGAACGCTACGGCTTCCTGCTGCCAATGGACGATTGCCTCGCGCAGGCGGCCATCGACTTCGGCGGGCGTCCTTGGTTGGTATGGAACGTGGATTTCAAACGGGAAAAAATTGGCGATGTGCCCACCGAAATGTTTTATCACTTTTTCAAATCGTTCGCCGACAATGCCAAATGCAATCTCAACATCGAAGCCGAAGGCGAAAACGAACACCATAAAATCGAAGCCGTGTTCAAGGCTTTTGCCAAAGCCGTGAAAATGGCCGTAAAACGAAACGGCAACACCGGTATTCCCAGCACGAAAGGAACATTATGACACCTACACCTATGAGAATTATTCCCGCAATCGACATCATCGACGGAAAATGCGTACGCTTGACCAAAGGCGATTACGGCACAAAAAAAATCTATGCCGACAATCCGCTGGATGTGGCAAAAGAATTTGAAGACAACGGTATAAAATACCTGCATCTGGTTGATCTGGACGGCGCAAAATCGAAACACATCGTCAACTACCCCGTACTGCACGAAATTGCAACAAAAACCCGCCTGACTGTCGATTTTGGCGGAGGCATCAAATCGGATGAGGATATCCGCATCGCATTCGAAAACGGAGCCGCACAAGTTACCGTAGGCAGCATTGCGGCCCAACATCCGGCATTGTTTCTTCATTGGCTGGACACGTACGGGAGCGATAAAATCATTCTCGGAGCCGATAGCCTTCATCGGAAAATAGCCACGCAAGGATGGCAAGAACAACAAGAAACCGATGTAGTGGATTTTATTGCGGATTATGCCCAAAAAGGCGTTACTTACGTCATCTGCACCGATATTTCAAAAGACGGCATGTTGCAAGGTCCAAACATCCCGCTTTATCGGGAAATTTTGGAAAAAGCCCACGTCAAGCTTATCGCCAGCGGGGGCGTTTCCTCAATCGTCGAATTGATTGCCCTGCAAGAGGCCGGTTGTGAAGGTGCCATCATCGGAAAAGCCATTTACGAAGGAAAAATAACGCTGAAAGAACTGGCTGCATTCATGGACGATTGAAGCATATCGAAGCATCACGACAACAAACAAAAACAACAAACAAAAACAACAAACAAAAACAACACACTATGCCAAAAAGAATTATTCCTTGCCTCGACGTCAAGGACGGACGCACCGTAAAAGGAGTGAATTTTGCGGGTATCCGCGATGCAGGCGACGCCGTGGAACTCGCCAAACGTTACGAAGAAGAAGGGGCCGACGAACTGGTTTTTCTGGACATCGCCGCAACCGTTGAAAAGCGCAAAACGCTTTTGCAATTGGTCGAAAAAATCGCCCGCGAAATCGACATCCCCTTCACCGTAGGCGGAGGAATCCGCTCGACGGAAGATGCCAAGGCGGTTATTTCGTCCGGAGCCGACAAAATCAGCATAAATTCGGCGGCAGTACAACGCCCCGACCTCATTTCCGAGCTTGCCGAACAATTGGGAAGCGAACGTGTGGTGTTGGCCATTGACGTCAAACTCGAAAACGGAGAGTGGAAAGTATACATAAACGGCGGCCAAACGGCTACCCCTCTCCTTGCGCTCGATTGGGCAAAAGAAGGCGAGCGTCGTGGAGCAGGCGAAATTTTGCTTACCTCGATGGATCACGACGGCACAAAAAACGGTTTCGCCATCGATATTGTCCGGCAAGTAAGCGAAGCCGTGAACATCCCCGTCACAGCCTCGGGCGGAGCCGGAACGATGGAGCATTTTGCCGAAGTTTTTCTGAAAACGAAAGCAAGTGCGGCATTGGCAGCCGGCATTTTCCACTACGGAGAAATTTCCATTCCCGAACTCAAAGCTTATTTACGAACACAACATATTGAAGTAAAATGAACATCGACTTTTCAAAATCAGACGGCTTGGTGCCCGCAATTATTCAACATACGCTTACCGGACAGGTATTGATGTTGGGTTTCATGAACAAAGAGGCACTCGAAAAAACAACATCCGAAGGTAAGGTCACCTTTTTCAGCAGAAGCAAAAACCGATTGTGGACCAAAGGGGAAACCTCGGGAAATTACCTCATCGTGGACGAAATCCTCACGGACTGCGATGGCGACACGCTACTGATAAAGGCTTATCCGCAAGGCCCCACCTGTCACACGGGCTCGACGTCGTGTTTCAAAGAAGAATCGGCAAAAGGTTTTTTATACAAGCTGGAACACACCATTGAACAACGTATTGCGTCGAATGCGGAAAATTCCTATACCAACTCGCTCTTCAAAAAAGGCGTAAACAAAGTTGCCCAAAAAGTGGGCGAAGAAGCCGTGGAGCTGATTATCGAAGCAAAAGACAACAATATCGATTTGTTTAAAAACGAAGCGGCCGATCTTTTATACCATTTCCTCATCCTTTTGAAGACGAAAAATCTAAAACTCGTCGACATCGAAGAGGTGCTTCAAGGAAGATCAAAATAATTGGGGAAATAGCTCTTTTGACACATCTGTCAAAAAACAAAAAACAACCTGATTCGCTAGGATTCAGGTTGTTTTTCAACTCGAATATTTTATGGTCTTAAAATTCTATTCCAATTTCGAAAAGCACCAAATTAGGCTTCTACGCCGATTTTCGGAATCACCGATACATACGAACGATTCCCTTTTTTCTTGCGGTAAACCACTTCACCGTCTATCAATGCAAAAAGCGTATGATCTTTTCCCATACCTACATTTTCTCCGGGATGGTGAACCGTTCCGCGCTGGCGTACCAAGATGTTTCCGGCTTTGGCTGTCTGGCCTCCGAATATCTTAACGCCTAATCGTTTACTTTCCGATTCGCGACCATTCTTCGAACTACCTACACCTTTTTTATGTGCCATTTTCTTCTGATTTTAAATAATTAAGCAATAATCTCTTTAACTCGTATTTGTGAGAACTGTTGGCGATGACCGTTCAGTTTTTGATAACCTTTTCTTCTTTTCTTTTTGAAAACAAGAACTTTATCGCCTTTGACATGCGAGAGAACTTCGGCAACCACCTTTGCACCCTCGACTACAGGCGTACCCACAGTAACCTTGCCGTCGTTGTCGACGAGCATCACTTTTTCGAATTCCACTTCACTGCCTTCGTTGGCCTTGAGTCTGTGAACAAATAGTTTTTGGCCTTCTTGTACTTTGAATTGTTGGCCTTGAATATCTACTACTACGTACATATCGGAAATAACTTATCGTTATATGCCTGAGGCGAGCCGCGGCTTCACGGCTTCTTGTTAAGCCTATTGGCAAAAATAGGTTGCAAAGATACTTATTTTATCGATAAAACCCAAATTGTCCGTACTTTCCGTATCGAATTCGATAAAATAGGGATGTCAGTATTTGATATTTTTGAAAAGTATCCGATTTTCCCTCGCTTCATGCAATTGGGCAAGCAACTTCTCTCTGTCGTATTGCGAAAAATCGGCACTATTGTTCGTAATGAGATTGAGCAATAAACGCAATTCATCGTCCGAAAACCGGGTTATAATTTCGTCAAAAGGTTCTTTCGCACCGATTTCAAAACGTACGATTGCCAATTTGGATTTCGCTGCCGGATAATCCGGATCGATCGCTAAAAGTTGCTCGAGATATTCTTCTGCCTGTTCGTACTTTTCGCGGGCAACGCTCACATTGGCCAAACGATCGATGACGTTTTCGTTATCGGGCGATTTCATCGATGCTTTCATATAAGCCGTCTCGGCAGCAACAAAATCTTCACTGTAAAAGGCCAAGTCGCCTTCAAGTATGTAATATCCCCACGTGTTTTTCTCACTATCGGGAATCTGTTCGAAAATTTCACGCGCTTTGGCGTAATTTTGCTGAATAATATACACGTGTGCCCTTTTCAACAAAATGCCCTTGGAACCGAATTTCTTCTCTTTCCGATCGATGATTTTCATCATTTCATCGTATTGCTGCATCACTTCGTATCCCTCCAACAAAGAATCGTACAGGCTTTCATCATTGGGAGATCCTCGCAGACATTCTTCGAATATGCGAATCGCTTCGCCCACATTATCGTTCATGTAAAGCGAAAGAGCTTTCAACTTCAATACCGAAACATCTTTTTCGTTGATCGTAAGCGCAAAATCGAAAGCATCCACCGCTTTTCCGTATTCTTCGTTTATAGAATACAATTTGCCGAGATTTATCCACCCCTCTAAAGAATACGGGTCATTGTCCAACAATTTATTGTTGTATGCAATGGCTTTTTCAAAATCGCCTTTCATTTCGCAAGCATAAGCCAAGTCGCTAAGCACATCCGAATCGAATGGATCGATTTTCAAGCTTTCTTCCAGGAAAAAGATGGCACGATCGTATTGATTCATGTCGTTGTACATGTACCCTATTTCGGTGAAAAAAGTATACAGATCGGGTTGGGGAATGTTTTCCGATGCGATATCGTCGATGATTTTGGCAGCTTCGTCGTACCTTTCGAGATGCAGCAACGATTCGATTTTCAGCAACGGGAGTTCGAGATCGCCTTCGTTGGCTATGCGCGACAAATAATGATATGCCTCTTCGTATTGCTCCAAATAGATCAGTTTTTTGGCATATTGCAACATGAGTTCCGAACTTCCCGGATGCATTTTGAGACCCTCTTCAATAATAAGTCCGGCTTCTTTATAGTCGCCCAATTCACCATAATATTGTGCCAAGAAAGCAAACTCATCGGCATCGAGATACATTGTTTTCCCCAATGCACGCATCTGTTCGTACTTCTTGATCAGTGCATCCATATTCAATTCGTCATCCATTTTTCGATACCTCCTTCATCTTGTTTATTTTGCTCCATGAATCTTTCAATGCCACCGTGCGATTGAAAATCAAATGGTCTTTTGTGGAATCCGGGTCGACATTGAAATAACCGATACGCTGAAATTGAAAACTGTCCAATGGCCGTGCATCGTGCAGATACATTTCCATTTTGCAGTTTTTCTTCACAATCAGCGAATGGGGATTCAACAATTCACACAGGTCTTTATCTTTTTCTTCCAACGGATTCTCTACCAAAAACAATCGGTCGTACAAACGCACTTCGGCATCCAAGCAATGAGAAACCGAAACCCAGTGAATGGTTCCCTTTACTTTGCGGTTTGCTTCGGGCATGCCGCTTCGCGTATGAGGATCGTATTCGGCATAAACCTCTACCACATTGCCGTTTTCGTCTTTTTTGCAACCGGTGCATTTTATGATGTAGGCATTCTTCAAACGTACCTCTTTGCCCGGTGTGAGACGAAAATACTTTTTCGGCGGATTTTCCATAAAATCGTCGCGCTCGATCCACAACTCTCTACCAAACATCACTTCACGAGTGCCCATCGTTTCATCTTCGGGATTGTTGATGGCAGTCATCGCCTCCACCTTTCCCTCGGGATAATTGGTAAGAATGAGTTTGATTGGGTCGAGAACGGCCGAGACGCGAATGTCTTTTTTGTTCAAATCTTCGCGAATACTGTGTTCCAACAACGACATATCGATGATTGCCTCGTATTTGGTGTAGCCGATCTTATCGATAAAATTTCGAATGGATTCGGGTGTATAGCCTCTACGCCGCAAACCGCAGAGCGTCGGCAACCGTGGATCGTCCCATCCGTTTACGCGTTTTTCTTGCACAAGCTGTAAAAGTTTGCGCTTGCTCATGACCGTATACGTCAAGTTCAACCGGTTGAATTCGATTTGACGCGGACGATAATCGCTATCGGCCAATTGGTCGATAAACCAGTCGTAAAGAGGACGGTGGGATTCGAATTCCAGTGTACACAACGAATGGGTGACCCCCTCAAAATAATCGCACTGTCCGTGTGCAAAATCGTACATGGGATACGCTTTCCATTTTGTGCCTGTACGATGGTGCGGCAAGTGGATGATGCGGTATATGATGGGATCGCGAAGGTGCATATTGGGCGAAGCCATATCGATTTTGGCACGCAACACCATTTTCCCTTCGGGAATCTCTCCCGAATTCATTTTATGGAACAATTCGAGCGATTCTTCTGCAGGGCGATCGCGATACGGACTGTTTATGCCGGGCTGCGTTGGCGTACCCTTTTGTTTTGCAATCTCTTCGGCCGACTGCTCATCGATATATGCCTTGCCTTCTTTGATCAGTTTTACTGCAAAATCCCAAAGCTGTTGAAAATAGTCGGAGGCATAGTATACATTTTTCCACTGAAAGCCGAGCCATTGGATGTCTTCCATGATTGAATCCACATATTCGACATCTTCTTTTACGGGATTGGTATCGTCGAACCGAAGGTTGCAAATACCTCCGTATTTTTCGGCAATGCCAAAATTAAGGCAAACCGCCTTTGCATGTCCGATATGCAGATAACCGTTGGGCTCAGGCGGAAAACGGGTTTGAATGCGTCCACCGTTTTTACCTTCCCGTAGATCTTTTTCAATAATGGCTTCAATAAAATTGAGGCTTTTCTTATTCTCCTCCAACTTTGAATTTTCTGTAAATGACATGGGTAATTTATATTGATTGTTAAATGGCTACTCGTGCGTAAGGTGCCACATCGGGACCGCAAAAGTCGTTGTCGAGGTATTTGAAGTATCCCGCAATGGCAACCATAGCCGCATTATCGGTAGTATAGGAAAATTTCGGAATATGCACTTTCTTGCGATAGCGTCGCGCATATTTTTCGATAGCGTCGCGCAAGCCGGTATTTGCCGAAACGCCGCCGGCAACGGCAATTTCTTTTATTCCCAAATCTTTGGAGGCGCGATGCAGTTTATCCATCAAGATATCGATGATCGTTTTTTGCAACGATGCGCACAAGTCCTCCCTGTTTTTTTCGATAAAAGCGGGATCCACTTTCAAATTGTCGCGCAAAAAATACAAGAACGACGTTTTTAATCCGCTAAAACTATAATCGTAGCCGGCAACTTGCGGCTTGCTGAAAACAAACTTTTTGGGATTTCCGCGTTTGGCCAATCGATCGACCTCGGGACCTCCGGGATACCCCAACCCGATCACCTTGGCACATTTATCGAACGCTTCGCCGGCAGCATCGTCGATCGTCTGCCCGATAATCTCCATATCGTTGTACGATTTTACAAGGATTATCTGCGAATTTCCTCCGGAAACCAATAAACACAGGAATGGGAAATCGGGGTGAGAGTCGTCGTCTTCATTTTCCTTGATAAAATGAGCCATCACATGCGCCTGCAAATGATTGACATCGATCAGGGGAATGTTCAATGCCGAAGATAAACCCTTTGCAAAGGATGTTCCTACCAGCAACGAACCCAAGAGTCCGGGTCCACGCGTGAAAGCTATTGCCGAGAGTTCGTCTTTCGATACTCCGGCCTGCTTCAACGCATCGTGCACAACCGGTACAATGTTTTGTTGGTGCGCACGCGATGCCAATTCGGGAACGACACCTCCATATCGTTCGTGCACCGACTGATTGGCAATTACGTTCGATAGGACCAATCTATCGCGAATAACTGCAGCCGACGTATCATCGCAGGAAGATTCTATTCCTAAAATGGTGATTCTTTTTTCATTCCGCATAGCAAATACAAAGATAAGTGAAAAAAAAGAAATATACAGCTCTTTCCCCCCTCATTTTATCAAAGACCGACATCGGAAGTGCAGACTTTTTTTCGCACCTTGTCGAATCAACAACCTTTCGGTTTGTCAAAGACTGACGTCGAAGCGCAGACTTCCCCGAATGGCATGAGGATTATTGCGATAAGTAAAACGGTGGACGTATTCGACGCGAAAGAACCCCATCACATCGATAGCCCCTATGGATGCCTCGATATACGGTGTCTTCGTCATGACGGTAGTTGCTTCGGGGAAAACAAAGAGTCCGTTTTCCGGCGTAGGCATGTTTTTATTTTTCAACGTACCGTAAACCGCTCGAAGGGTAATCAATTCTTTTGTTCCCCATTTTCGAAAAACGGGCACCCGATAGAGCAGCCATCGATTTCCTTTGAAAGTGGTACGCAATGCATACTGTTTGTCGCCCACGAACTCAATGGAAGGTGTGCAATAAAATGCGCTGTTTTCTATTGGATTTTTGTTTTGTTGATTAGGATAAAGCAGCAGGGGGAAAGGCAAAAGGCCCCAAACCCGTTGAACATCCACCGAAGTATTGAAACGACCATAATCGCCGATGGCAAAGCGTTCCTGTATGGAAACTTCTACCCTGTCGTATGCCGTCTTACCACCCAAAAAACCATTCAGCCCTTTGGTATACGACACTGTGAAGATGGGTTTGCCGTAGGTCAACAATTCCCGTTTTCGACGATATTGAAAATAAGTTGCTCCCGGAGTATAGCGAAACGATATTCCCACTTCGCCGGTTTTTACATTCTTGTGCGCAACCTGCTCGTTGTGGGTTTCGATGCTTGTAAAGGAAAAGCCCTCGCCGGGTTTGACCGTGGAAGTGCGAACCCATGCCTGAGCGGCAAAACCCCATAAGGTTTCTTTTTCATAACGAAATTCAAGGAAATCTCGATAAGCCATTGCGTTTTCCGAATGTTTGTAGGCATACAACACGGCATCGTTTGTCGAACGCGGGTGAAGCTCCGCAAAAGGATACACCTCGTTTTCATAAATAACGGAAAGGTTGTTTTTGGGAAATTCGTCCTCATGATAAAGGGGGTTGTTGAACGACAGGGTTGCCTCGCCTCGGCATTTGAGCTTTTCATCCTTGAAGCCGTAAGCCATGTACCCTTTAAGAAAAAAATGCGGGTGAAATCGTGTTGTGGATGCTACGCCGCCTCTCAATCGAAATCCTTCCATGTGATTATAGGTAGGGATGGTTTGGATACGGCCAAAATCGAAAGCATTCGTTTGGGGATCACCCAAAGGGAACCAATCGTCCAAGACCAAATTGACCAACGTATCTGCCAAATAGAGAATCGGCATGTATTTTTCTCCCACATTTATGGGGAACCTGCCAACCAGATCGACGGATGTGTTGTGTTGAATTTTCTCAATGGAATCGCCAACCGCAACTTTTTCCGGAATGTTCTGCCCCACCCCGATGGTGTCCGGCGGCTGCCGAAGCATTGTCGGCCGGTATGTGCGCAGAATGTTCTGCCCCACCCCAATGGCGACCCATAGAAAACAAAACATGCAAACACAGCTGCTTCTCTTCATCAAATGCTTTTCGATATTGTCTGATTGTTATTTGCAGAATGTCGTCTGCATGCGAAAAAACCGGACTATTGCTATCGGCAACGCCCGGTTTTTGTTTAAACAGTATATTCTATCGATTAAGCCTTACCTGCGCTTCCCAGTACATTTTGGGTTTTGTGCATATAAAGTTTTTTCAGTTCATCGCGAGCCGGTCCGAGATACTTACGCGGATCGAATTCTTCGGGCTGCGTCCACAGTACTCTTCGCACGGCGGCTGTCATCGCCAAACGACCGTCGGAATCGATATTGATCTTGCAAACCGCCGATTTGGCTGCCTCGCGGAGTTGCTCTTCGGGAATGCCGATAGAGTCTTTCAATTTGCCGCCATATTTGTTGATTTCATCCACATACTCTTGAGGAACGGAAGAAGAGCCATGAAGTACAATGGGAAATCCCGGTATACGTCTTTCTACTTCTTTCAATATATCGAAACGCAGCGGAGGAGGAACCAATCTGCCGTGTTCGTCGCGCGTACACTGCTCGGGTTTAAATTTATAGGCGCCATGAGAAGTTCCAATGGAAATTGCCAACGAATCCACTCCCGTACGACTCACAAAATCGACCACCTCATCGGGATCGGTATAGGTATGGTGTTCGGCTTTGACATCATCTTCGATACCGGCCAACACACCCAATTCGCCTTCAACGGTAACATCGAATTGGTGGGCATAATCGACAACTTTCTTCGTCAATTCCACATTTTCGTCGTAGGGAAGATGCGAACCGTCGATCATTACCGATGAAAATCCATATTCAATGCAACTTTTACACAGTTCAAAGCTATTTCCATGATCGAGATGAAGCACGATAGGAATGGGATAGCCCAGTTCTTTTGCATACTCAACCGCACCCTGTGCCATATAACGCAACAACGTTTGATTCGCATATTTGCGTGCACCGCTCGATACCTGCAAAATCACGGGCGATTTTGTTTCTACGCAAGCAGAAACAATGGCCTGCAATTGTTCCATATTATTAAAGTTAAATCCGGGAATAGCATAACCGCCTTCCATTGCTTTTTTAAAAAGCTCTCTTGAATTTACAAGACCCAATTCTTTGTAACTTACCATTTGTTTTAATGTTTAGTGTGATTAATAACTAAGTTGCCTTTAAGTTCTCTACAAATGTAGAAAATTTATTGTGAAAAAATAGAGTTGTTCCGTTTTTTTATACTACTTTTACATATCTGTCGTTCCATTGAAAATTCAAAAAAGAAAATCTTTGGAAATTTTCTCCGGAATGAAGTAATCGACTCAAAGCAAAAATCAATCGTGTTTCAAAATTAAAACAATGGAAAACTATAAAGAAGAAAATCAAATTCAAATTGAGTTGTCCGAGGAAGTAGCTCAAGGAACGTATGCCAATCTGGCCATTATTTCTCATTCTTCTTCCGAATTTGTTATCGATTTTGTCCGAATCGTGCCGGGTGTGCCTAAAGCAAAAGTCAAATCGCGCATCATTCTCACTCCGGAAAACGCCAAACGGTTGCTTCTTGCATTAAAAGACAATATCGACAAATTCGAAAAAACAAACGGAACCATTCATTTGGGCAACGAACCCGAAAATTTCTTTCCTCCTTTGGGAAAGATGGGGGAAGCATAAATTTACCCGTAAGTTCAACTTGGAAGTGCAACTTTCCCGAAAAGTTTTATCGAGGTTTTTTAAACAAAACAATCATAATTCAGGTAAAAAGTGTATTTTTGCAACCGAATAGAGGATTGTGTTCATGAAAAAACAAAAAAAATTATATGCAATTTTCATTTGCATAGGTACGATTTCTTCCTTTTTTTCTTGTAAAAACGTAAATAATACATTCGGCAATAATAACGGAATCGAATTCGATTCGTTGGCCGTAACAAAAAAATCGCATCTGAATAACGATACGACCCAACCCTTTTGCGAAATATCCATTGACTTTGTTTATCCCAAAACTGCTGCGAAATTGGACGTAAAGCAATTGCAACAACTGTTTATAGAAAACATGTTCGGGCACTCCTACATCCACTTTTCCCCTCAAGAAGCCGTGGATCGGTATGTAGCCAATTTCATCAAAAATTACCTGAACGACGCAAAAACATTCAATAAGAACGTATCCGATATGAAACTCATCGAAAACTTGATATCGCCCGATTCCGATACAAGGGGGAATACCTTTAGCGATACCTTATCGTATGCCTTTTATTCGTATAGCGAAACCCTTACGGATACCATTTGCTATAACAAAAACCATATCTTGTCTTTTCAAGTAAGGCAAACCGGAAACAAAGGAGGAGGGACACCCCTTGAATCCTATAAAAATTGCGCGATTAATCTTAAAACGGGAAAAATCCTTACCGAAAACGATATTTTCAAATCGGGTTACGAAAAACAACTTCGATTGTTGCTTATCGCTTCATTAATCGATCAAAACGGGGTGAGAACAATTGACGACCTGGAAGACTTGGGCTATTTCGACGTGGAGGAAATTGTGCCGAATAGAAATTTTCTTGTAGACGATGCAGGAATTACCTATATCTTCAATAGAGGAGAATACACTGCCTATCCGTTGAATGCTCAGGTTGTTTTTCTTTCGTACGATGCACTACGCCCACTACTGAAAGAAAATACCGTTGTTTCAAAATTAGCCGCAAGATAAATGTCAAACCCAATAAGAACATATTTCCCTACGTTAACCGATCATCAACAACGCCGGTTCGACGCACTTTTTGACTTATACAAGGAATGGAATGCCAAAATAAATGTCATTTCCAGAAAAGATATCGACAACCTTTACATTCATCATGTGTTGCATTCGTTGGCAATAGCCAAATTCATCTCTTTCGAAAAAGGAACAAAAATTATGGATGTGGGAACGGGTGGCGGTTTTCCCGGTATTCCGCTAGCCATTTTTTTCCCTGATGTCCGGTTCCTGTTGTTGGATAGCATCGGAAAAAAAATTAAAGTGGCAAGCGCAATCTCAACGGCCATTGGATTGCAAAATGTGGAATTTGCCCATTCGCGCGTCGAAGACGAAAAAAGAATAGTCGATTTTGTGGTAAGCCGTGCCGTCATGTCATTGCCCGAATTGGTAAAAACTACACGAAAAAACGTCTCGTCGCAACACAAAAACGCGCTTCCCAACGGCATTATTTGTCTGAAAGGCGGCGATTTGACCCTCGAGGTAAAACCTTTTTCCGACAAAGTCAAGATCATCCCGCTAACAACCTACTTCAACGAATCTTTTTTTGAAACGAAACAGTTGGTATACCTCCCGATAATCCGATAATCCAATAATCCGATAATCCAACCAAGGACTATCCTTCTTCCCGAGAGAACACGGCAAATACAACATAAACCAAAGCCTGTCACTCTACATTAAGGGGCTTTTCGGGCAATAATTGAAAAGAAAAAACTATTTTTGTAAAATACAATACGGTTTTTCCGTATGGGATTACATTACAAACCCTTTTTATCGATGAAAATTAAAATATTTGAATTTGGCCCATTAGCCGTAAATACCTATGTGCTATCCGATGAAACCGGCGAGTGTGCGATAATCGACCCCGCATGTTGGTATCCCCACGAAAAAGAAACACTATTCAATTATATAGTAAACAACAAGCTCACCGTAAAGCATCTCTTAAACACGCATTTGCATTTCGACCATATATTTGGGAACGATTTTGTCGTTTCCAAATTCGGCGTCAAACCCGAAGCGCATGCAGCCGACGAGCATTTACTGAAAAAAATTTCTACTCATCCCCAAATGTTTGGGATCGACTTGTCGCATCTTTCTGTTCCTCCTCTTGGAAAATATTTGAAAGAAAACGATGTTGTTTCTTTCGGAAATCAACAATTGCACGTCATTCATATTCCCGGACATTCGGCAGGAAGCATCGTTTTTTACGATAAAGCGGGAAATTGCGCTTTTGTAGGGGATGTTCTCTTCAATGGGAGCATAGGAAGGACCGATTTTATAGGAGGAGATTACGATCTGTTGGTAAAAGGCATCAAGGAGAAATTGTTTGTTTTGCCCGACGAAACGATTGTTTATCCCGGTCACGGTCCTGCAACCACCATTGGAAACGAAAAAAGATACAATCCTTTTGTGGGAAATCGAGCATAAGACATTCAATCATCGAAAAAATCACTTCATATTATGGAAATGGAACATTTTAAAACCCGGCATATCGGAATCAATCCGTCAGAAATGGAAAAAATGCTTGAAACCATCGGCGTTTCCGACATAGACGAATTGATCGATCAAACCATTCCGGCCGATACCCGTCTTACCCAACCCCTATCGCTTCCCAAAGCGTTATCGGAACAAGAATATGCAGAAGAAATAGCGCACTTGGCATCCAAAAACAAAGTATGTGCCTCGTATATCGGCATGGGATGGTACGATACGGCAACACCGGCCGTAATTTATCGCAACGTGTTTGAAAATCCGGTTTGGTATACCTCTTATACACCTTATCAATCCGAAATTTCACAAGGACGACTCGAAGCACTGTTGAATTTTCAAACAATGGTGAGCGATCTCACTGCCATGCCACTGGCCAACTCGTCGCTCCTCGACGAGGCTACGGCAGCAGCCGAAGCAGCCAACATGATGTATACCCTATGTTCGCGTAACAAAGCAAAAAAAAATGCCGACACCCTTTTTGTCGACGAGCATATTTTTCCGCAAACCCTAGCGGTATTGCGTACCCGAATGCGGTATACAGGCAAAAATATCGTTGTAGGCGATTATAAAACCGTCAATCTAGACGATAAATTTTTTGGAGCTATCGTGCAATATCCCAACAGCGACGGCAACGTGGAGGATTATCGTCTCTTTGTAGAAAAAGCACATGCCGTAAATTGCAAAGTGGCGGTGGCTACCGATTTATTGGCGCTCGTCATGCTCACTCCTCCGGGAGAATGGGGAGCCGACATTGCTTTCGGGAGCAGCCAACGTTTCGGTATCCCCATGTTTTACGGAGGACCTTCGGCCGCTTTCTTTGCTACTCGCGACGAGTACAAACGGTTTGTACCCGGACGCATCATCGGCATTTCAAAAGATGCTTACGGAAAAAAGGCATTCCGCATGGCTTTGCAGACGCGCGAACAACACATCAAACGCGAAAAAGCCACTTCAAACATTTGTACGGCACAAGCCCTACTGGCAACGATGTCGTCGTTCTATGCCGTGTATCATGGACCCGAAGGATTGAAAAAGATTGCCGAACGTGTTCATTCCATTGCTTCGCTGATAACCGACGAACTGGTGGAAATGGGATACAAACAACTCAACTCGAGTTATTTCGATACCCTCAAAATAGAACTTCCCTCGACTATTTCACAAAAAGACATTCAAAACAACGCCGAAATCAGAAATATCAATCTACGCTATTTCAAATCGGGAGAAATCGGCATCAGTATCGACGAAACAACCAATAGCTATCGGGCACACGAATTGCTGGCTGTTTTTGCAATGGCTGCGGGCAGCTCCAAAGTATTCATGATCGACGATCAGCCTCCCAAAATTACCCTTCGTCCGGAACAACTCCGCACTTCGAAATTCCTCACGCATCCGGTCTTTAACAGCTACCACACCGAAACCGAAATGATGCGTTATATCAAACGCCTCGAGAGAAAAGATATTTCGCTGGCACATTCGATGATTCCGTTGGGATCGTGTACGATGAAGCTGAATGCCGCATCGGAACTATTGCCGCTAGGCTATGCCGGTTTTCAAAAAATACATCCTTTCGCACCTATCGAACAAGCACAAGGCTATCACGAAATGATCGAAGAATTGAAAATGATGCTGGCAGAAATTACCGGTTTGCCGGGCGTAAGCCTCCAACCCAATTCGGGTGCGGCCGGAGAATATACCGGGCTGATTGTGATAGCAAGCTATTTGAAAAGCATCGGGCACGAGCATCGCAACATAGTGCTCATACCGGCCTCTGCCCACGGAACCAATCCGGCCAGTGCAGTTCAAGCAGGGTATACGCCCATAGTGGTTGACTGCGACGAAAAAGGCAATGTGGATATGGACGATCTGCGAAAAAAAGCCGAAGAATACGCCAACGATTTGGCAGCTTTTATGATTACGTATCCCTCTACTCACGGTATTTTCGAAACGGAAATCAAAGAAATGTGTCGCATCATTCACGAAGCCGGCGGTCTGGTCTATATGGATGGCGCCAACATGAATGCCCAGGTTGGAATTACCAATCCGGCGACAATCGGAGCCGACGTCTGCCACCTCAATCTTCATAAAACATTTGCCATACCGCACGGTGGAGGTGGTCCCGGCGTGGGACCGATCTGCGTGGCCGAACATTTGATTCCCTTCCTTCCCGGTCATCCGGTAATGTTCGAAAGCGATCTCAATACGGTGTCTGCCGCGCCCTACGGCAGTGCCGGAGTATTGCAAATTGCCTACGCCTATATAAAAATGATGGGGGCCGACGGACTTACCGAAGCCACCAAAGTGGCTATTCTCAACGCCAATTACCTTGCCGAAAAGTTGAATGATACTTACGGTATAGTGTATCGCGGCGCCAACGGAAGAGTAGGCCATGAACTTATTCTGGAATGTAGGAAATTAAAAGAACTTTCGGGCATTACCGAAACCGACATTGCCAAACGACTCATGGATTACGGTTACCATGCTCCCACCCTTTCGTTTCCCGTTCACGGCACACTTATGGTCGAGCCCACCGAAAGCGAAAGCCTTGCCGAACTGGATCGATTCGTTGATGCGATGAACGGTATTTACGAAGAAATTATGGAGATAACAGAGGGTAAATATCCTGCTCACGATAATGCGCTGATAAATGCCCCCCATCCCGAATACGAATGCGTAGCCGACGAATGGAAGCACGCTTATCCGCGCAGCAAAGCAGTCTATCCGTTGCCTTATGTGGCAGAAAACAAATTCTGGGTCAATGTTGCCCGCATCGACGATGCCTTCGGCGACCGCAACCTTGTTGCCCGGTTGGGCGAAGAGTAGATCATAAAAGAAGCGCCGTAGATTCGATTCTGTCTTGCCAAACACCCAATTGCAGGCGAAGATTAAATCATTAAAAATACACCCCGAAAGACCTTGTTTTGTTTTCGGGGTGCATTTTTTTTCTTCAAAAAAGAAGAAGCGATTTTTCCCTCGCCTATTGAGCATGTTGGGAATAATCGGCTTTCACGAATGGGCTATCGATGAGGTACTCATAGCTCATTTTTATGCTTTCCAAAGGAGCATAATCGTATCTTTCCACTTCTACGATAATGTACTTGGCACCCGACTTCTCGATATTGTTGAAAATAGCGTCAAACCCCACCATCCCGCTCTGTCCAAGTTCTTTCTCGTCTTTTATATGGAGCAATTCGAAGCGACCGGGATATTTTTTAAAATATTCAACAGGGCTTTTCCCGCCTCTTACCGTCCAATATACATCCATCTGGAAAAAAACTTTGGAAGGATCGGTATTGTTCAGCATATAATCGTACATCGTTTCTCCTTCGATTTCGACAAATTCGAAATTATGGTTATGATAACCGAACCGCAGACCTGCAGCATTGCATTTTTCGCCAATCTGATTGAAATAATCGCAATACGATTTCAAATCGGCCAATGTTTTGGGAGTTGGAATCCAAGGAACCACAAGGTATTTCATACCGGCAGCTTTATGCACGGCAATCGCCGTATCCCACCATTTCCACACTTCTTCCCAGTTGGTTTGGGTAACATTTTCTGCCAACGGTCTTCCGGCATGCGAGGAGAGCACTTCCATCCCGACGCTTTCAATTTCCTTTTTAAATTCCTTAGGTGCCAAACCGTAAAATTTACCGTCGGCATATCCTGCTGCTTCGATACCCGTATACCCGATTTCTGCCACTTTTTGGATAGTTCCTTTAAAATCGGAATCAATATCGTCGCGCACCGAATAAAGCTGCAAATAGATTTTTTTGTCTATTTTTTCACTTTCATCTTCCGTAGCTGCTTGTTTTTGATTGCAGCTTACCATAAATGCACCTCCAATGAGTGCACATATCAATAATAAAGATTGTTTTTTCATGACGTAGTTATTGAAAAAAATGAGTCACTGAAAATCGTTGTCTTAAAAAAATAAACCATCGTTTTAAAAAACCGAATATTCAGTGACTCGAATATGACAATATCGATCAATCCAAAATTTTGATCTTGATATTTCTAAACCATACATCATCTCCGTGATCTTGCAATCCGATATAGCCTTCACGATCGGGACCGCCAACATTGATAATGTGTTCCATTCCCTTAAACTTGCTTCCTTCTACCAATTGTTTCCACTCGTCTGTCCATAAATGGCATTCCAAAACGTTTTCGCCATTCTGCATGTGAACAACGGTACCTTTGTATACCAAAACTCCTCCCGTATTCCATTCGCCCGCGGGTTTTGCGTTTTGTGGAACGGCAGGAACAAGATCATACAACGAAGCCGACTGACGATTGCCGTCTTTTCCCAACTTTGCATCGGGGTGTCTCTCGTTATCCAGAATCTGATATTCGAGAGCCGACTTCCAAATGGGTTCTCCCGGAATCTCTTGCGCCAAATAAAAAACGCCGCTGTTGGCACCCGGAGACACTTTCCATTCAAAGCTCAATTCAAAATCCCTGAATTTGCGATCGTAAATAATATCGCCTCCATCTTCGGAACCGGCTTCTCCGCGACCCGATCCTTGAATTTTAATGGCACCGTCTTCAATTGTCCAAGCTTTCGGAATATCCTGGCGATTATAACCGCGCCATCCGTCAAAATTTTCTCCGTTGAAAAGCACAATCCAGTCCCCTTCATCTTCGGCAGCCGCAACAACCGTGTCTGCCGCTTCACCTTGTGCACCTTGCTTTTTGCTCCCGGTGCACGATCCTAAAATCATTACCGACATAGCAAATAAACTAAATACATAAAACAATTTCTTCATAACTTCATTCTTTAAATATTAAACTGAAATTTCATTATTTACATTTTTTTCGATTTAATCCCTGGGCATTTCAGGCAACTTCCAAGGTTCGCGATACGTATGTTTGATCAATTCTGCGGCATAAGCCCGTGCATTTACGGGTTCCGTCCATTTCTTGTCGAATTTGGGATCCCCATCGACAATTTTGAAATTATCTTCGATAATTGTTCTTATGGTGGCGTTTTCCGGAATATTGGTGAACTCCATGTTCTCGCCATCCCATTCGAGTTCTTGATTCAAACCCTGCAATCTCACTGCCACAACGCCCATAACAACCATTTCGTTGAAAGGTCCCGCTTCGGAAAATGGGGATGCGGTTTCTACGCGATTTTCGGGACTTTCTTTGCACGCACGCACCCAATCCATTTCATGTGACAACGTAACTTCACGCTGAGTCTTCGGCGATTTGGGCGTTCTTCCGGATACCAACCAAGGATCTTTTCCGTAGCACCCGCAAATCAGTGTATCTTTTGTTCCGTGAAAGATAACTCCACCACCGGCATCGTTCAAATCTTTTCCTACAGGTACACCTTCCGGACGGAAAGGTTGCAACCCGCCGTCATACCAAATAACTTCTACTTCGGGCATGGCCACCTTAGGTAAATTTTCACGAGCAGGGAAAACCAATTTTACCTTTTCGGCCACAGGTGCCGAATCGGTCAGCAACATGGTAGAGCTGGCCTGCACTTTGATGGGATAACCCAATCTCAATCCTTTAAATACCGGATGCAAAATATGGCAAGCCATATCGCCCAATGCTCCTGTGCCGAAATCCCACCATCCGCGCCAGTTCCAAGGCGTGTAAATATGATTGAAAGGACGCATGGGAGCCGGTCCGATAAACAAATCCCACTTCAAGGTAGAAGGGATAGGATCTGCTTTGGGCGGACGATTCAAACCCTGAGGCCATATGGGCCTGTCGGTAAAAGTTTCAACGCGCGTAACTTCTCCGATTTGGCCGTCATAAATCCAATCGATCACCTGACGAACGCCGGGAGCAGACGAACCTTGATTGCCCATTTGCGTGGCCACTTTGTATTTCTTCGCCAACTTGGTCAAAAGACGGGATTCATACACACTATGAGTCAATGGCTTCTGCACATACACGTGTTTTCCCATCGTTATGGCATCTGCTGCTATAAGCGCATGGGTATGATCGGCGGTGGCAACCACAACGGCATCGATGCTTTTCCCCATTTCGTCGTACATCTTACGGTAATCGTAGTATTTCTTTGCTTTTGGAAAATATTTAAAAACACGGTCGCTATATTTCCAGTCAACATCGGCCAGAGCAACAATATTCTCACTCTCCAAATTTTTAAGGTTGGCAAAACCCATACCTCCTATGCCCACCCCTGCAATATTCAATTTATCGCTCGGTGCGGTATGCCCAAAACTTTTTCCCAATACCGAAGAAGGTACAACGGTCAAACCTGCGGCAGCCATCGCTCCCGTTTCCAAAAATTTCCTTCTTGACATTTTTGATGACATAACTTGTTGTTTTTTTAAGATTAACGATTTAACGATGCCCTAAAAGTAGTAC
>DFUT01000030.1 GCA_002381125.1 Bacteroidales bacterium UBA4179
CTTGCCGGTTGACTCTATTACGTAATAATAAAAGCTAAAATAAAAATTATGTGAAGAAAAAATA
Source organism: Bacteroidales bacterium UBA4179 (assembly GCA_002381125.1). Taxonomy (GTDB): domain Bacteria; phylum Bacteroidota; class Bacteroidia; order Bacteroidales; family Dysgonomonadaceae; genus Anaerorudis. The sequence goes on from DFUT01000030.1 coordinate 65, forward strand.
GTATCTTTGCACCGTTTATTTTTTGATACAATTGTGGCAAAATTTAGTTTATACAATATATCCCTTAAAAACTTCTCATCGGGAACCCATTCCTATTCCTTTGCTTTGGATAAAAAATTCTTCGAAGCAATTGATGGAGAAGAAGTGAGAAAAGGAACATTGATAGTTGATCTAAAAGTAAAAAAGGTTGCGGCAACCTATGAATTTGACTTTCATATTCATGGAATGGTGCAAATTCCTTGTGATCGTTGCCTCGACGAAATGGATCAAAAAATCGACACTCACAACCGACTCATTGTAAAAATGGGAAAAGAATACTCGGAAGAAAGTGACGAAATTGTTGTTATCCCGGAAGAAGAAGGGGAAATTAACATTGCGTGGTTCCTATATGAATTCATAGCTTTGAGTATCCCGATAAAACATGTACATGAGCCGGGAAAATGTAACCGAACTATGACTAAAAAACTTCGGAAACATACCGTAATTCCCATCGAGGAAGGAGAAGAAGGTGAAAGTGATGAAGAAAAAGAGCCGCTCGCCGAGGACGATATCGATTTCGAAGAAAATCAACAAGAAACAACCGATCCACGATGGGATATCCTGAAAGGATTGAAATTAGACGAATGATCAATCAATAAAATAAACAAATAAACAAATAAACAAATATAGAAATGGCACATCCAAAAAGAAGACAATCATCAGCAAGACAAGGGAAAAGACGCTCCCACGATCATGCAAAAATGCCTACCCTAACAATTTGTCCCAACTGTGGTGCATGGCACGTTTATCATAGGGTATGTAATGAATGTGGTTACTACAGAGGAAAACTCGCTATTGAAAAAGAAACCACAATATAAATTTTCCCAAAACAAAGCATAATGAAAAAAATCCCAAGAAACACATGCTTTCGAGGGACTTTTTTCTTATGAATCCAATATGAAATCATTTGTTGTTTTCCTTTTTTCTCTCTTCCTATCGGCATTTTTTTGCGTTCAAGCGGCAAAAGTCGATACCATTGTTACGTACAGCCATAAAATGCAAAAAGACATAAAAGCCGTAGTAATCACCCCCAACTCGTATTCTCGTCACGCAGAATTTCCCGTACTTTATCTTCTTCACGGATATAGCGACCGATACGACGGCTGGATAACCAAAGTACCTGCCATAAAAGACCTTGCCGACCTTTACGATATGATCATCGTTTGTCCCGACGGTGCTTATGGAAGTTGGTATCTCGACAGCCCGATCGACCCCGATTTTCAATATGAAACCTACATCGCCATCGAATTGGTCAATTGGATCGACAAAAACTATCCAACCATTCCATCCCGAACAGGAAGGGCTATCACCGGTCTGAGTATGGGAGGTCATGGCGCATTATACCTGGCATTTCGTCATCAGGATATCTTCGGTGCAGCCGGCAGCATGAGCGGAGGAGTGGATATCAGACCCTTCCCCAACAACTGGGATCTGGAAAAACGATTGGGAAAACAAAGCGAATATCCCGAACGTTGGGAACAGCACACCGTGATAGAACTGTTGCATCTGCTTACTCCCAATTCACTTAAACTTATCATCGATTGCGGAACAGAAGATTTTTTTTACGAGGTCAATAAAAAGCTACATGAAGAACTTCTTTATCGAAATATTCCTCACGACTTCATCTCCCGTCCCGGTGTGCATAACTGGGAATATTGGGAAAATGCCATAAAATATCAGGCCTTATTTTTTAACCGATATTTCGAAACAAATAAAACGACAAAATGAAAAAACGACTCGTTTTTTTTTCTTTTTTAATCGCATGGATCGGCCTCTTTGCACAAGCAGCCGATTCATCATTCAAATTTGCATTGGTTACCGATACACACGTTGGGAACCCCAACAATAATGAAGACCTCTATCGGACGGTCAAAGATATCAATTCCTTGCCCGACATTGCATTTGTCATCGTTTCGGGCGATGTAACCGAATTTGGTTCGGACGAAGAACTGAAAACGGCAAAAGAACTACTCTCCGACTTGAATAAACCCTTTTATGTGATTCCCGGCAATCACGATTCCAACTGGTCGGAAAGCGGAACAAACAGCTTCAAATTGATTTTTGGTGCAGAAACTTTTGGATTCGAACATAACGGTTACAAATTTATCGGTCTGGCATCGGGACCGAATATGCGTATGGGACCCGGGCAAATTCCGCGCGAAAACCTTACTTGGTTTTTCGAAGAACTCAAGAAAACCGACAAAAACACCCCAATCATCTTTGTGAACCATTATCCGATGGATCATTCACTGAACAATTGGTTCGAAGTATTGGATGCCCTACGATCCTACAACGTAAAGCTGATGCTTTGTGGACACGGTCATGTCAATAAAGCGTTGAATTTCGAAGGTGCAAATGCCGCCATGTGTCGTTCCAATCTTCGGGGAAAAGCCGATTTTGGAGGCTATAACATCATTACCGTTTCGCCCGACTCCATTTGCTTACAAGAACGCATTGTATCAGGACAAACTCTTTCGCCGTGGCTTTGTTATTCCACCACCGATCGACCTCAATGGGAAGAAAATCCACCACGCCCCGATTATACGATAAATAATCAAAATCCCCATGTGGAAGAAATTTGGAGCATTCAGGAAACAAGCGACATGGGCAGTGGCATGTGTTTGGCCGGCGAGTTACTTATTTATACCAATACCAATGGCGAAATAAAAGCAGCTGATTCCTCCACAGGAAAAATTGTATGGACATACAAAACCAACGGAAAAATTTACTCTACTCCCACCGTATATAAAAACACGGTATGGTGTGCTTCCACCGATTCCTGTCTTTATGGTCTAAACCTAAATAACGGGAAAAAACGGTTTAAACTGAAAACCGAAAAAGCCGTTGTTGCCTCTCCCGTATGCACAAATGAAAAAGTCATTCTTGCCGGGGGCGATGGCCATTGCCGCGCTTGGATGGTAACCAACGGTAAATTGGCTTGGGACTTCAATGGGATAAAAAATTTCGTGGTTACCCGTCCCCTTGTAAAAGACCGTACCGTATTTTTCGGAAGCTGGGGAAACGAGTTTTATGCTATCGATATCCAAAACGGAACGTTGAAATGGAAATGGACAAACGGGCAAACCAATCGTATGTTTTCTCCTGCACAAGTGTGGCCTGTAGCCTCGCACGGTCGCATCTATCTGGCTTCGCCCGACCGCTACATGACGGTGCTCGACGAAAAGACCGGTAACGTGGTCTGGCGATACAACGATCCCGAAAACCGCGTACGCGAATCCATCGGTATATCGGAAGACGGCAATACCGTTTATGCCAAGACGATGGACGGAAAAATTCTCGCCATTGACGCCACGGTTTCCGAGCGGAAGGTAAAATGGATTTCGTCGGGAGAAGATATGGGTTATGAACTGGCGCCAACAGCCATCCCCGAAAAAAACGGCATCGTATATGCACCCACAGACAAAGGGTTGATCTATGCCTATCGCGCAACTGACGGTCGCTTCCTCTGGAAATATCGGATTTCCTCTGCATTGATCAACATGATTTTGCCCACCGATCACAACGAAATATACGTTTCGGCAATGGACGGGAAACTGGTCAAACTCAACATTTCCCCCAATCTTCGGTAGGATGAAAAATCCATTTTCCCAAAATACCGGGAAAAAGACTTGTCCAACCGTCCTTGCCGTTCAAAAGAATGTGGGAAATAGTCGAAAAAAAAGAACTAACATTCAACTTTTACGACTTTCTTCATCCGAACATAAAAAACGTATCCCAACACATTGTCGTAACCCATTTCTCGAACGTACTGCACATAACGACGCACTTGGCGAAGGTAACTCGACTCTTCCGTCTCGCCAAACTTATAATCGGCGACAATCACTTCATTGTCGCCGATCATCACCCTGTCGGGGCGGCTGAAACCAAAAGCAGGATGCAGCACTTGCGTTTCGTTTAGAATTTGGTACTTATCCGAATACCAATCTTTTACATCCGGGATCGACAACCACTCGCGAAGCGAAACAAGAAGTTGGTTTTTCTTTTCTTCGGTTATCTCGCCGGCCAAGTATTTTTTTTCCACGGCCTTATCCAGATCGTCCAACGTTTTTACTTGACTGATGATTTCATGCATCAGCATGCCGTAATCGCGGCTACCATCATCGGTAAAATAGCCGATGCTGTTTAAGCGGAGCCTAAGTCGATCGGAAAACGGAACCGACTGCCACTTGCCGGTCTTACAGGCAATTGGAGTTGCTTTCGTTGAAGACAAAGCAAGTCGGTCGGGATTTCCAAATTCAAAGATATCGTCCTTTTCTTCCGATCTAAAATAATTGTTCAACGCAATTGTCAAATCATTATTCGCTGTACGGGTATCGAAAACATCTTCTCCTTCCATACTTAACCACAATAAATCAGACACACCTTTTACGGTTATCTCCTCTTTTTTCTTCTTCTTATCCTTCGGTTTAGGTACAAAAGCAACAATCCGATGCTTTGCCCGTGTAAAAGCCACATACAACAGATTCAGGTTATCGATGTAGGCAAAAAGCTTTTCTTGCAGATAATCTTCTCTAAAAATGGTATTTTGCAGACTCCTCGAATAACGCAACGGAACAACACTCAATTCGTTGAAAGGCGATACATTTGGGCGACACCAAATGATGGTGGTATGGTTGGGATTATGATCCACCTCCCAATCCACAAAAGGCATGATGACCGCACCAAAACCCAATCCTTTGGATTTATGAATGGTAAGCAACCGGATAGCATCCTGATCATCGGGCGAGAAAAGGGCTTTCTTATACCCCTTTTCATCCCACCATTCCAGAAAGCTATTCACATCCGACGAAGCATCGGCACTGAACTTCAACACGATATCCAGGAATGCCTGCACATAGGCATTCTCTTTTTCATCAAGAGCATCATCCGATAGGGCGAAAAAGGCTTCTACCATTTCATACAAAGGAAGCGAACTCAACTGCTCGATGCGTTCGCTCATCTCTTGAGGAAAACCGATCTCGCCATCGCCGAAAGCTGCCCGCAATGCCTCATCGGGAGTGTATTTCCGATGAAAACGATAAAATTCGTAAACAGTAAGAAATCGACCGGTACGATCCTCTCTGTTCTGAAAATAACGCAGCAATGCCAACATAGCCTTTACACTGCGGGCATTACCAATTTGAAGAGCCTCGTTGGAAATAATATCGTAACGGTATCCGGAATTGGGATGCGCATCGGCATAGGCAAGCAATGTTTCGGCAACCTCCACCGCTTCGGCATTCGTACGTACCAAAATGGCGATATCCTTTAATGCAAAACCCTGATCTTGTAGTGATTCAATTTCCTTAGGAAGTCGATTCAATGCCTGTGATCTCCAATCGTCATCCTCATCTTCGGTATTCAGAAAAGTAAGACGAACAAACCCTTCATCAACATTTTTTTTGGGTGAAACTTGTTGACAAACATGCGTATAGACCTCCGTTATTTTTGTCCGAGCATAATGAATAAAATCACTTTCGGGCATTGTATCCAACGAACGGTTGTAGTCGTTCTGCAAAAGTGCGGCAGCACTACGAAAAAACGAATTGTTGAAATGCACGATTTTCGCATCGCTTCGCCAGTTGGTATCGAGCGAATGCGTACAAACATTTTCCGGCCCGAAATCGCGCACAATTTGCTCTTCGATCAAACGCCAATCGGAATTGCGCCACCGATAAATACTCTGTTTCACATCCCCCACCACAAGATTGAAATTTCCACCGGCAAGGCTTTCCTGCATCAGCGGACGAAAATTTCCCCATTGCATGGCGGACGTATCCTGAAATTCGTCGATCATATAATGTTCAAGCAGTGTACCCGTTTTTTCGTAAATAAAAGGCGTATCGCTGTCGTCGATCATCTTATTGAGCAACTCGGTAACATCAGAAAGAAACAACGTGCCGGTTTTCCGCTGTTGCTCCATGAGCCGATTTCGGATATCGTTAATGATACCCAATGTATAATAATAGGTGAGAATGGTTTTGGCAGAAAAGTAAAAAAGCGAATTGTCGAAAAGCTGCACCGCTTCTTTCACACAAGCATTCAACCCATTGATATAGGCCACTTCGACAACCGATTTCTTTTCGGCAGGCGTGTTTTTTGTCGTCCAATTTTCCGGATTATCTGCAAGATTGATAAACGTGGCAGTCGGTTCTTTCACTTCACCGTTTGCCCATTTTACAAAATGCGAAAAAGGCGAATTTCTTCCTCCTTTAAAATCGGAATAGTGCAAACCGGCCCGCTCCATCAGATCAACACCCTTCTTTCCTATCGTTTTCAGTTCGCTCTCGAAAGCGTGCACCATCTCAAACAACGTCCGGCGATATGCATCGAGGTGTTTTTTGTCGTGAATCCGTTCACGGTCGCTCTGCGAAAACAAGCGGTATTTTTCGTTAAACAACTGCGAAGCGAGCTCCTGGATATCTCTCTTTACAGACCAACTCTTGTTTTGCTGTATCTTGTCCTGCATGAAAGCCAGCAACCATCCGGCCAACTCGCTGTTTTCAGGCTTATCCAACTCGAAAATCATCATGTCGATAATCTCCGAAAGAAAAACCTCTTCATCCACTTCGATATTGTATCCGCCGTTTAACCCCATTTCACGCGTGAAAGCGCGCATGATCTGCTGAAAAAAACGGTCGATAGTGCTGACAGAAAAATCGGAATAATTGTGCAAGATACTCTCCAACACATCTTTTGCCTTCCGGTCGACTTGCATTTCGCTCAACGAAAACTCCTCCATCAGCAGCGATCGATAATCCGATTTTTCGCCGGATGAAAGCCGGTGAAGCTCTTCCACGATGCGCGACTTCATCTCGTCGGTAGCCTTATTGGTAAACGTCACGGCAAGTATATGCCGATAATTGTAAGGCGAAGCAAAGAGCAAACGAAGGTACTCCGCCGTCAGTCGGTGTGTTTTTCCCGATCCTGCCGAGGCTTTAATGAGCTGAAGCTGTCGATGTTTAAACGATGGCTGCTTTGGCATATCCTTCCTCTCGGAGAAGATTCAACACTTTTTCGCGATGATCGCCCTGAACGATAATCTCTCCGTTTTTGACCGATCCGCCTACACCACACCGGGTTTTCAACAATCTCCCCAATGCCTGCAATTCCTCTTCCGTTCCTCGAAAACCGGTAACAAGGGTCACCGCTTTTCCTTTACGATTTCGCTTGTCGAGGTAAATACGCAATTGCTGCTTTTCTTTGGGAATCGTCTCCCCCTGTACTTTTTCTTCTTCTCGATAATGATAATCGGGATTGGTAGAATACACAATCCCCAATCGTTTTTTCCAATCGTTCATTTTGTATATAAAGTTTTTTCAAAGATAGAATTTTTTGCTCACACCCTAAAGAAAATAGCAGCTATGTATAAAAAATACTGTATATTAGCAGTTGAAATGCACTTTTTAAAAAACCCACAATGATAGAAACCGTAAAAATTCATTGTTTAAATACAAATGAGTATAAAGAAGTACCTATGGGCTCCTCACTCGAAGAACTCATCGATGTTTTCGGGGTAAAAATGCCTTATCTCATTGCCAATGCGAAAGTAAACAACAAAACGGAATCGTTGAGATATCGTGTCTACCGCCCAAAAAGAGTGGAATACGTAGATATAAGCGATTCGTCGGCAATGCGCACCTATACACGCTCATTGTGCTTTATTCTGGCTAAAGCGGTAGACGATACTATACCCGATGCCGAAATATTTATCGAACATTCCATATCGAACGGATATTATTTTCAAATAAAAGCCGATGAAGAGATAACGCCTGAAAAGCTGCAAATCATTCGTGATCGAATGCGCGAAATCGTGGATACCGATTTGCCGTTTTTTTCCATCGAGGAAGAAACGCCAAAAGTGGTGAAACTTTTCCGCGAAAGGGGTATGGAAGACAAAGCCTTGCTATTGGAAACATCGGATTTTTTGTATGCCCATTATTTTAAACTGGATAATTATATCGATTACTATTACGGTTGCCTGACTCCTTCCACCGGATACATCCAATTATTCGATATCCAGGAGTATGATGGGGGATATTTGCTGCGCATTCCCGATAAAAACAATCCCACGCGCCTGGCTCCTGTGGAAAAACAGGAAAAATTGCTGAATGTTTTCCGCGAGCACCTTCATTTTTTGGAAATAAGCGGACTAAACAATGTAGGCGACTTAAACAAAGCCATACAGGAGAAACGGGCATCGACAGTTATTCAAATATCCGAAGCATATCAATCCAAACAAATTGCGGAAATCGCGGCTCAAATCAGTCAAAAATTCGAAGAAGGAGTTCGCCTGGTATTGATAGCCGGTCCTTCTTCTTCCGGAAAAACGACGTTTCGTAAACGACTGGAAATTTATCTTTTTGTAAATTTACTGAAACCGGTCGGAGTGTCGCTCGACAACTATTTTGTAGAACGCGACAAAACCCCTTTGGACGAATTCGGAGAAAAAGATTACGAATCGTTATACGCACTCGATCTCAAGCTGCTGGAAGAACATTTATTGGCCCTGTTGCAAGGCAAGGAAATAAATGTACCCTCGTACAATTTTCTTACGGGAAAACGCGAATACCGAAACAATAAACTCAAAATAGACCCAAACAGCGTGCTTATCATTGAAGGTATTCACGCACTGAATCCCGAACTTACCGCGCATATTTCCGAAAACAAAAAATTCAAGATTTACGTGTCGGCACTCACTTCCATTTCGCTTGACGACCACAACTGGATTCCCACTGCCGACAACCGGCTGCTGCGCCGAATTATTCGCGATTACCGTTATCGTGGTTATTCTGCGCAAGAAACCATTTCGCGATGGGAAAGCGTACGACGGGGCGAAGATAAATGGATTTTCCCGTTTCAAGAAAATGCCGACGTAATGTTCAATTCGGCCATGATTTACGAACTGGCTGCTATACGTCGCCATGCCGAGCCTATTCTAACCAAGGTGCCCCGTACCGCACCCGAATATGCCGAAGCGTATCGTTTACTGAAGTTTCTGAGTTATTTCAACTATCTCACCGACCGTGAAATGCCGCCAACATCGCTGCTGCGCGAATTTCTCGGTGGAAGCAGTTTCCGATATTAAAATGAACAACGAGATGAACGAAGATGTGATTTGTGCCATATCCACCCCTCCGGGGATGGGGGCGATAGCCATTGTCAGACTGTCGGGTGAAGGATCAATTGCCCTCACCGACACCATTTTCAAATCGCCCTCGGGGAAAAAACTGACATCGCAACCCCCCAACACCGTGCACTTTGGAAGGATTTACGAAGACAACGAACTTATCGACGAAGTATTGGTTACCATTTTTCACGCGCCACATTCTTTTACGGGCGAAGAGAGCGTAGAAATTTCGTGCCACGGATCGCCGTATATCCAACAGAAAATCGTCGAATTGCTCCTCTCGCGCGGAGCACGCATGGCACAGGCGGGAGAATTTACCCGACGGGCATTCCGAAGCGGAAAATTCGATTTAAGTCAAGCCGAAGCCGTAGCCGATTTGATTGCCTCCACTTCGCAAGTCTCGCATCGGGTAGCAATGAATCAAATGCGCGGCGGATTTGCACGACAGCTGAACAAGCTTCGCGAAGAATTATTACAGTTTGTTTCACTGATTGAGCTCGAACTCGATTTCTCGGAAGAAGACGTAGAATTTGCCGATCGTCAACAATTATATGCGCTTACGGAAAAAATTGAAACCGATATCAAAAAACTCGCCAATTCGTTCAAGTTGGGCAATGTCATCAAAACAGGCATCCCCGTCGCCATTATTGGTGAAACCAATGCCGGAAAATCTACTTTGCTCAACGTGTTGTTGAACGAGGAAAAAGCCATTGTAACCGATATTCACGGCACCACCCGCGACACAATCGAAGACACGATAAACATTGGCGGAATCCTATTTCGCTTTATCGATACCGCGGGTATACGCCAAACCACCGACACCCTTGAAAACATCGGTATTGAGCGCACATTCAAGAAAATCGAACAAGCTTCCATCGTTTTGTGGGTTATCGATCTGACGTCACCGGAAGAAAACCTCCGACAAACAGCCGAAACCCTTATCCCTAAACTAAACAAAAAACAGGTCATTCTGCTTTTCAACAAAACCGACCTTCTCTCGTCCGAAGAATCGGATCAAAAAACAGCCATCAAACCACATTTGCTGCCCGAATTGAAAGCGGAGCGTCTGTTTATTTCCGCAAAAACACAACAAAACATCGACCAACTGCGTTCCCTCTTGGTAGAAATGGCACACATTCCGCAAATAGGCGAAAACGATGTTATCGTCACCAACCTTCGCCACTATGAAGCGCTAAAAAAGGCGCTGGAGGCCATTCGCCGAGTGAAAAAAGGGCTGGATGCCGATATATCGGGCGAATTCCTCTCGCAAGATATTCGCGAATGTATGTTCTATCTTGGCGAAATTACCGGCCAAATAACCACCGACGAAATCCTGGGCAATATCTTCAGCCACTTCTGTATCGGCAAATAGCGGACACACAAAATGTAGGGGACTAAACATGTATTTATACAAAATAACTTCCCAGAGTTAGAGATTTTGTGTAATTTTGCACTCTTAAAGAGAAATACAACAGTATGGCAAAGGAATTGAAAGAACTCACTCCAAGAAGCGAAAATTACGCACAATGGTATAACGATTTAGTTATCAAGGCCAATTTGGCCGAAAATTCAGCTGTCAGGGGTTGCATGGTGATAAAACCCTACGGTTATGCAATCTGGGAAAAAATGCAGCAGCAGCTCGACAAAATGTTTAAAGAAACAGGCCATGTGAATGCCTATTTCCCGCTTTTTATTCCCAAGTCCTTTATGAGCAGGGAGGCCGAACATGTGGAAGGTTTTGCCAAAGAGTGTGCCGTAGTAACTCACTACCGGCTGAAAAACGATCCCAAAGGAAACGGTTTGATAGTAGATCCCGAAGCAAAACTCGAAGAGGAACTCATTGTCCGCCCCACATCTGAAACCATTATCTGGAATACATACAAAAACTGGATACATTCGTATCGCGATTTACCGCTGTTAATCAATCAATGGGCAAATGTGGTCCGTTGGGAAATGCGTACCCGACTTTTCTTGCGTACTACCGAATTTTTATGGCAAGAAGGACATACCGCGCATGCAACGCGAGAGGAAGCAGAAGAAGAAGCCAAGAAAATGCTGGGAATTTATACCGAATTTGCCGAAAAATACATGGCCATGCCGGTTATCAAGGGCATTAAGTCTGCATCGGAACGGTTTGCCGGTGCCGAAGAAACCTACACCATCGAAGCCATGATGCAAGATGGAAAAGCATTGCAGGCAGGTACTTCGCATTTCCTGGGGCAAAACTTTGCCAAAGCATTTGACGTGCAGTTTACCGACCAAAACGGCAATCGCGATTACGTATGGGCTACCTCGTGGGGTGTTTCCACGCGGTTGATAGGGGCACTCATCATGTCGCACTCCGACGACAACGGTCTGGTTCTCCCTCCCACTCTTGCTCCCTTGCAAGTGGTGATCGTGCCAATATACAAAAACGAAGAGCAACTCCGAAAAATCGATGAAAAGGTCGACAAAATCATGCAACAACTAAAAACGTTGGGCATCAGTGTGAAATATGACAATGCCGACAACAAAAAGCCGGGGTGGAAGTTTTCGGAATATGAACTGAAAGGCGTTCCCGTGCGGTTGGCTATGGGAGGACGCGATTTGGAAAACAATACGATAGAAGTTGCCCGTCGCGACACGCTGACCAAAGAAACCGTTCCCTGCGAAGGAATTGCCGATTACGTAAAAAATCTTCTCGGCGAGATTCAACAAAACATCTATCAAAAGGCATTCGATTTTAGGGCTTCGCAGATACGCGAAGTAAATTCGTACGACGAATTTAAAGAGGAAATCGAAAAAGGCGGGTTTCTGCTCTGCCATTGGGACGGCACTCCCGAAACCGAAGAACTCGTAAAAAACGAAACCAAAGCCACCATCCGATGCATCCCTTTGGAAGGAGACAAAACACCGGGTAAATGTATGGTTACCGGAAAACCATCGACTCAGCGGGTTATTTTTGCCCGTGCCTATTAAAGTCAAAGGTTTGTTTCAGCAATAACGGTGCACGATAAATTTTGGCGCAGGAAAATATTCTTCTGCGCCAAAATTTATTTTCGACCTATTCCCCGATATTCAAAACCATAGGATTCGATCTCTTCGCGATTATAAATATTCCTCCCGTCTACCACGAGATAATTGTTCATAATCTTCCGTAAAATACCCCAATTGGGCAAACGAAACTCTTTCCACTCCGTGGGTACAATCAATGCATCGGCATCATTGGCCGCATCGTAAATATCGTTTGCATAGTAAATGCTATCACCTAAATGGCGTTTGGCCTCATTCATCGCTGCCGGATCATACGCCCGCACATTCACGCCGGCATCGAGCAAACTGCGAATCAGCGTCAATGAAGGTGCATCGCGCATATCGTCCGTTTCGGGTTTGAACGACAATCCCCACACGGCTGTCGTTTTTCCTTTTACATCGCCTTGAAAATAATCATTGAATTTTCGGAAAAGAATGGTTTTCTGCCGATTGTTCACCTCTTCGACAGCTTTGAGCACACTCATTTCGTACCCCACATTCTCGGCTACCTTGATGAGGGCCCGGATATCTTTCGGAAAACAACTCCCGCCATAACCGCAACCGGGGTAAAGAAATTTTTTTCCGATACGTGAATCGCTGCCCATCCCTCGACGCACCATATTGACGTCGGCACCTACCCGTTCGCAAAGATTGGCAATGTCGTTCATAAAACTGATTCGTGTGGCAAGCATGGCATTCGAAGCATATTTGGTCATTTCGGACGACAAAATATCCATAAATATTACCCGAAAATTATTCAAAAGAAACGGACGATAGAGTTTGCTCATCAATTCCTTTGCCCGTTCGGTCTCCACGCCCACCACTACCCTGTCGGGGCTCATAAAATCTTCTACGGCTGCCCCTTCTTTCAAAAATTCGGGATTGGAAGCCACATCAAATTCAAGATCCGACAAACCGCGCTCATCCAATCGTTTACGAATCAGCTCTTTTATCCGATGGGTAGTTCCTACCGGGACCGTGCTTTTTGTCACAATCAACACATAACGCGAAAGATTGTCGGCAATGGTCTCTGCTACTTCAAAAACAGCAGACAAATCTGCATTGCCCGTTTCGTCGGAAGGCGTTCCCACGGCAATAAAAACCATATCCATATCATTCAGAACCGACGGCAAATCGGTAGTAAAATGCAACCGGTCTGCTTCGTAGTTGCGCTGAACGATATTGGTCAGTCCGGGTTCGTAAATAGGGATGATTCCGTTTTTCAGCCCTTCAATCTTTTCTGCGTTAACATCTACGCAAAACACGTTGACCCCCATTTCGGCGAAACATGCGCCCGATACCAAGCCAACATAACCGGTACCTACAATTGCAATATTCATAGTATTCTATCGTTTTTTAAATATTTTTTCAAATTCCGTATCGGATAAAGAATAGCAAGAAAACCAATGATGCTTACCGAAACAAAAACAATAAGGATATCCGTTGCTTTCACCACAACCGGATAAGCTTCCACAATGTAAGCTCCCGGCGTATCGCCAAGACGCAGCAAACCAAAATGCTGTTGGATCAGACATAAAATCAACCCTACGGCGATACCAACGATTATTCCCCAAAAAGCAATGAGCCACCCTTCATACAGAAAAATACGCGAGATCAGCTGATCGGATGCTCCCATATTGCGAAAACTCCGAATATCTTCCCTCTTTTCCACAATCAGCATAGAAAGCGAGCCGGCCACATTGAAAACCGCTATGAGTAAAATAAAAGCGAGAATCAGAAACGTTACCCATTTTTCGATCTGAAGCATATTGTACGACTCCTTTTGCTGTTCATACCGATCCTCAACCGCATATCGATCGCCTAATATACGACGAATTTTTTCTTTTACCTCTTTTACCGAAGCACCCGGTTTCAATTTGATATCGAGAGCTGACACTTCCGTATCGTACAGGAAAAGTTCTCTTGCCAATTCAATGGGTATAATTGCCATACTTTCATCGTATTCGGGCTGATTCAGACTAAATACTCCACCAATCTGAACAGCTTCCACCGTGAATGCACCGGCCGGATTTGCCAAGTTCACCTGCACATTGCGTTTAGGGGCATAAATGAAAATGGGTTGAACAAATCCTGCACGCACCCCTAACGTAACAGCCAAACCGGCTCCAAGCGTGATATAATCGACCGGATCTTCACGCAGTCGGAAAGAACCATCGATAATCAACTTTTCCATATTGGCAAGATATTTAAAATCCTCCGAAACTCCTTTCACCAAAACGGGCATCTGGCGATCTTCATACACCAACAACGCGTTTTCTTCCAGTGCTTCCGATATCAAATCAATCTCGGGCAACGCCATTATTCTATCAAACTCAGGCGTGTGATAATCAAAGACCTTGCCTTCCTTTGTCGTAATTTTCAAGTCGGGGTCGAATGCGCTAAACATGCTTTCCACAATACTCCCGAAACCGTTGAAAACCGACAATACACACACCATAGCCATTGTAGCTACGGCAACACCAATCACCGATATCAATGAGATGATATTGATGGCGTTATGCGATTTCTTTGAAAATAAATACCTTCGGGCAACAAAAAACGGAAGATTCAATACCGACTTGCTTTATTCGTTCTTTAACAATTTATCGATCTTCTCAATATAATCGAGTGAATCATCGAGATGAAATACCAAATCCGGTACAATCCGCAATTGTTTCCCGATGCGCGTACCGAGGTCATAACGTATAGATTTGACGTTCTCCATAATATTTTTCAGCAACTCTTCGGCTTTTTCCGGTGGAAAAATACTCAAATAAACATGAGCAACACTCAAATCGGGCGATACTCGCACATGAGTTACCGAAATAATTACACCTCTTGTTTTTCGCGTTTCTTCCAGAAAGAGCTGGCTCAGTTCTTTCTGTATCAAACGATTTATCTTTTGATCTCTGTTTGGTTTCATATTTTTTATTTTTTTCGAATGAGGGTCAATCCATCCCTAATGGGAAGTATCACTTTTTCCACTCGATCGTCAATTGCCAACTTATCGTTAAAATCCAAAATCCCTTTCGTTTGAGGATCACGAATATGAGTTTCGTTCAGTACTTTGCCGTTCCAAAGCGTGTTGTCGACAAAGATAAATCCTCCGGTGGAAACTTTTGGCAAAACCGCCTCAAAATATTCCCAATATTTTCTTTTATCGGCATCGATAAACACCAAATCGAAAAAATTATCCTTAAATGTAGGAATAATATCCAATGCATCACCGATGAGAAGGGATATTTTTTCTTTCTGTTCCGATTGATCAAGGTATTTTCGGATAAAATCTTCCATTTCATCATTGATCTCAATCGTGTAAAGATGTCCTCCTTCGGGCAACCCTTCAGCCAGGCAAATAGCCGAATAGCCGGTATATGTTCCTATCTCCAAAACATGTTTGGGGCAAATCATATGCACAAACATTTTAAGCAGCCGACCCTGCAAATGACCTGCTATCATGCGCGGACGCAGTAAATGCAGATGGGCATCGCGTTGGAGTTTTTTCAACAAAAGGGGCTCGGGATCGGAATGCGAAACTATATATTCTTCTATATATTTTTCCCTCGCATCCATTATGCACATCTATTCATTAAAACGATTGCCATATTTATTTCGGACAACTGCATTTTTTTCATTTCCATGTTGTGAAATCGGGCAAATAATAATCCTCTGTAGCTTGAAGAATCTTCCATGCCTCATTAATATCGATATAGGTTGTTCCTCCTTTTTCACCAAAACTTCCACCCAAATAGGCCACCCTGTCTTCGGGTTTAATCATACCGCTCTCCATCAGTTTTTTTACGGCATTCACGTAATACGCTTTCCGGCTTTCTTTTATGTTATCGGCACCTCCACCCGGTTGATATTCAGCCCATATACCGTATGACAACGAGAGTTCGCGTGCCAACCGCTCACTTGTTGTTACGGCAAAAACCGGACTTCTTCCCCGAAATGCCGCCAATATACGTGCCGTACGGCCGCTATGACTGTCGGTAATAATTGCTTTGGTATTCAATTTGACGGCCGATTTCACCGCTTGTTTGGCAAGGTAGGAAGTAACGTCATAGTCTCCCGTCGAATCAGAAGTCATAGGAATATAGTTTTCTTCCAGTTTTGTTTTTTCGGCCTCGTGCGACACTTTTGTCATGGTACGCACCGCTTCAACGGGATACTTACCGTGTGCCGTTTCGCCACTAAGCATCATGGCGTCCGTACTACAAAAAACCGCATTGGCAATATCCGTGATTTCCGCACGTGTAGGACGCGGATTTTCGATCATCGAGTGCAACATCTGCGTTGCCACAATAACGGGTTTTTTATAACGAATGGCTTTACGAATCAGCGAACGTTGAATACCCGGAATCTTTTCCTGAGGCACTTCAATTCCCAAATCGCCTCGAGCAACCATAATTCCATAGGCAACATCCAAAATTTCGTCGGCATTGTCCACCCCCTCTTGATTCTCGATCTTGGCAATAATTTTAATGGGACTGTTATATTCGTCGAGTATTTTTTGTACAGCCAATACATCTTCTTTGTTTCGCACAAATGAATGGGCAATAAAATCGATATCGCTTTCGATTGCCAGACGGATGAATTTGCGATCGCGGTCGGTTATTGTAGGCAGATTGATACGCACTCCCGGAATATTCACACTCTTGCGGCTTCCTACAACACCATCGTTTTGGACACGGCACAAAATATAATCGGCATGCACTTCCTCCACTTTCAAATCGATTTCGCCATCGTCAATCAATATATCCTCTCCCGGCTGCATCTCTTTGGCAATATCGGGATAGGAAACATAAATGACCTCACGCGAAGAAATGCCGTTGGGATTACCGGCAATCCGAATAAGATCGCCCGCATACAATTCAATCGGTGCTTCCGCTTTTGTCGTTCTAATCTCAGGACCTTTGGTATCGAGCAACAAAGCGATACGATTGGATACTTCCCGAACATTATGAACAATCTTTAAAAATCCCTCTTTGTTCAAATGCGCCGAATTCATGCGTACCACATCCATTCCTTCATTAAAAAGCTGCTGAATGAAAGAAGTGTCGCATCGTTTATCTGAAATGGTCGCTATAATTTTCGTATGTTTATGCATAATTTTTTCTCTTCTTGTCTTGTTCTTGTTTCTTGTTTTTACCTCTAAGTGCTTCAATGGCCAAACGATAGGAATCGAGTCCAAAACCAACGATTATTCCCTCGCACACGGCAGAGAGCATTGACCGGTGACGAAATTCCTCACGGGCAAACACATTGGATATATGCACCTCCACTACGGGTGCGGGAACAGCCTTAATGGCATCGCGAATAGCCACGGAAGTGTGCGTATACCCCGCTGCATTCAGGACAATGCCATCAAACCCGAAACCCGCTTCATGAATTTTATCAACGATTTCTCCTTCTATATTGGATTGAAAATAGTCGAGTTCGACATCCGGAAAAATCGCCTGCAATTGAGTGAAATACGCTGCAAACGAAACGTTGCCATAGACGTCGGGTTCGCGTACACCGAGTAAATTCAAATTTGGCCCGTTAATGATTTGGATTTTCATCTTTTTTGCTTCTTTTCTCAGACAAAGATACAATTTTACCACCTAATTAACCTCAAACCTTCTTTACTATTTTTATAGGTCTGCAATAAAATCAGCCTACTTGCTGAACCATCGTTGCAGTAAATGCGTTATTAAAGAACGCAAAAACTCAAAATTAAAAAAGGAATGAAACCAAAAATTGCATTTTTCGATACAAAATCGTATGACAAAACATTTTTTCTCGAAAAAAATCAACAATACGGATTTGAAATAAAATTTTACAAAAGCCATCTCAACAAAGACAATGCCATATTGGCCAAAGGGGCCGATGTAGTGTGCATCTTTGTAAATGCCGAGGTAGATGCCAATGTAATCGACATCCTGGTAGAAAATGGAGTAAAACTCATTGCTTTACGGTGCGCAGGATATAACAACGTGGATTTAAAAGCAGCAAAAAATCGAATTAAAGTAGTTCGGGTTCCGGCTTACTCTCCGCACTCCATTGCCGAATATACACTGGCTCTCATGCTGACCTTAAACAGAAAAATCCACAGAGCATACAATCGAACACGCGAGGGCAATTTTGCACTTGAAGGATTGATGGGCTTTGAAATGATCGGGAAAACTGCCGGAATAATCGGTACCGGAAAAATCGGAAAAATTGTAGCGCAAATTCTCAAAAGCATGGGGATAAATGTGTTGGCATACGATTTATATCCGGATATGGAATTTGCAGAAAAAAACGGCATTCGATACGCTTCGTTGGACGAATTGTATCAAAATTCGGATATCATTTCGCTTCACTGCCCCCTGACCAAAGAAACAGAGTACCTTATCAACGAAGACTCAATCGCAAAAATGAAAGAAGGAGTAATGATCATCAATACCGGCAGGGGAAAACTCATCAATACCAAAGATTTAATCGACGGATTGAAAGATAAAAAAATCGGTTCCGCGGGGCTTGATGTATATGAAGAAGAAAGCGACTATTTCTACGAAGACCATTCCGATATCGTGATCGACGACGATATTCTGGCTCGCCTTCTGACGTTTAACAACGTCATCGTAACCTCCCATCAGGCTTTTTTCACGAAAGAAGCGCTTTCCGAAATTGCACGGATAACCTTGCAGAATATTCAGGATTTCTTTGACGGTAAACCCCTCGTAAATGAAGTGTCGGCTTGATTCCCACCAATTCACCAACGAGCAAGCCGCCGGTATTTATCGGATAGGCAACTTTTTCAAGAAGCGCTTTGTGTATCTACTTCCTTCGCTTTATATGCAATGGCATAGAACCGTATTTGCTTAATCACCGCAAGAAGCCCATTGGCACGGGTTGGCGAAAGATGTTTTGTGAGGCCGATTTCTTCCATAAAGTGCAAATCGGCATTGATAATTTCATCGGGGGTGCGACCGTTAAAAACCCTCAGTACCAACGCCAATAATCCTTTCACGATCACAGCGTCGCTATCGGCCTGAAAATAAAGTTTTCCATCATTGTATATGGGTTGGAGCCATACCCTGCTTTGGCATCCCTCGATAAGATTCTCGGGGATTTTATATTTGTCTTCCAACGGTTCCAGAGCATTTCCCTGTTCTATGATAAGCGAATATTTATCCAACCAATCATCAAATGCACCGAACTCGTCTATAATTTCCTGTTGTACTTCGTCAATTGTCTTCATAAAAACTGTTCAGTCAAAAAAAAATGTTCATTCAATCGCTTTTTTCCGAATAAATTACTTCCATTACGGTTTGTCCCACTACTTTTAACGTACCCCGATTGATAATATCCATATTATCGTCGAGAGTATGCCAGTGAGAAGCAAAACCCGTAGGGGTATCGTCTTTGATGTTGATGATATCGACAGCCGGCGCACGATGATTTTTATTCACAGGCAAATGATCGTCGGTGACGTATCCGTTATCGCGACTGATGAAAAACTGCCCATAACCTAAATTGGCAGCCGTACGCCAGATTTTTTCAACCACATTGGCCGCATATTTTACGGAATAGCCTTCTTTCATGAAAGTAGCATCGGGAGCACCTACCATATCCAGCAAAATACCGTATGCGGCTTTATAATCGGGGACATGAGGGTTTTTTGCCCAATAATCCGACCCCAGACACCACCATTCACCGGGTACGATGCGGGCATCAAAAACAGGTTGCCCGCTATCTTCCAAATCAAAGAAAACAATATCAACGCCCACATCCGCGGGTTTTTGTTGCAATTGACGGGCAATTTCCAACAAAACCCCCACTCCACTGGCGCCGTCATCGGCTCCAAGAATGGGCTGTTTCTGTTTGTCGGGATCGGCCTCTCTGTCAGCCCACGGACGAGTATCCCAATGAGCAAAAAGCAACACGCGTTTGGCTTTTTCCGGACGGTAACTTCCGATAATATTCCGCATATGAAGAATAGTCCCATCATAATGTCTGATATCGGCTTTTTGCTCAACAACGCTTGCATCAAACTCTGCAAGCGTTGCTGCCAAATAATCGCCACAAGCACGATGGGCATCGGAATTGGGTACACGTGGGCCAAAACCCACCTGTGTTTCGATATATCGATAGGCGCTATCGGCATTGAATTCGGGAGCCACTTGAATATATGGCTCAACAACTTCTTGCCGAACCATATCCTTTTGTTTTCTACACGAATTGCATGAGACGATCAACGACAATTCGAACCCGATGAGTGCAATACAAAAAATGCCGTGATATTTTTTCATTGATTTTACGATGTATTTATTTTTATGCGAAAAAAATGATGTTTTGCCTTTTTATCATCGAACCGCCTTTGGCGTATTTATTCTTGAGTGAAAAAAACCCGCTCTTTTGTAACCGTTAACGTAGTTTCGGCTCCCATCAACAGTGGATAATTCTCTTGGATATGTCCCACCGGGAAGCCAAAACAAACAGGAAACGCATAGGTACTTACTGCCGCCAAAATCGACTCGTAAAGTGGCATATACATCTGTTTGTCTTCAACATAATCGGTAAAATGGCCAACGATGAGTCCTTTTATTCTATCGAACACGCCCGCCAACTTCAACTGATACATCATTCTGTCCACACGATACGGCTCTTCTCCGATATCTTCAATGACAAGTATGCCATCTCCGGGAATAACCGCATATTTTGAACCTAAAATGCCACAAAAAACCGACAGATTGCCTCCAAAGAGTTTCCCGAATGCCTTTCCTTCCCGGTTAAGAGCACTATGTTCGGTCTCGGAAATTTCATAATCGATGCTCCCTTCGGTCAAAACGGTTTTTGTATACCTCACTGCCTTATCCGAGGCACCCTCTTCGGCAAAATGTTTGGCCATAGGGCCATGAATGGAAATAATGCCGTTGCTTTGCAAGGCAGAATGGAGGGCAGTGATATCGCTATACCCCACTACCCATTTGGGGTTTTGAATCATTCCTTCAAAATTCAGTCTGTCAAGCAAATGAACCATACCGTAGCCGCCACGTGAACAAAAAATCAATTTGACTTCGGCATCGTCCATTGCCTTTTGCAAATCAAACAATCGCTGCTCTACCGATCCGCTAAAACAACCAACGCTGCATAAAGCATTTTCGCCCACCTCTACCTTCAATCCCCATTCACAAAGAACAGATGCGGCTTTATCTACGATATCCTTGTCTATTTTCCCGGCAGGGGAAACAATAATCGCTTTGTCTAGGGGTTTTAGCAGAGGGGGGCGAATCATTTTATATACAATCGCTTAGAGAAGTTTTATGCATCAATGTTTGCATAGGTGGCATTTTCTTCGATAAACTCGCGACGAGGTCCTACATCCTCACCCATCAACATGGAAAAAACCATATCGGCATCGGCCGCATTCTCGATGGTTACCTGGCGCAATGTTCTGCGTTGCGGATTCATCGTGGTTTCCCAAAGTTGTTCGGCATTCATTTCACCCAACCCCTTATAACGTTGAGAATGAATGGCATTTTCGTTCCCATCGGCATATTTATCGATAAAAGCCTGACGCTGACGCTCATCCCAGCAATATTCTTCGATTTTTCCTTTTTTGCAAAGATATAAAGGAGGAGTGGCAATATACACATACCCCCTTTCGATCAAGGGTCTCATATGTCGGAAGAAAAAGGTAAGAATCAATGTGGCGATATGGCTTCCATCCACATCGGCATCGGTCATAATGATGATTTTATGATAACGAAGTTTTTCCAGATTCAATTCTTTTGGATCCTCTTCCGTTCCGATAGTGACGCCCAATGCAGTGTAGATGTTGCGAATTTCTTCGCTTTCCAACACCTTGTGAGGCATGGCTTTTTCCACATTTAGAATTTTACCGCGAAGCGGGAGGATAGCCTGGAAGTTGCGATCGCGCCCCTGCTTGGCCGTTCCGCCGGCAGAATCTCCCTCCACGAGGAAAATTTCACATTTTTCGGGATCTTTCTCTGAGCAGTCGGCCAATTTGCCCGGCAAACCTCCGCCCGACAAAGGCGACTTGCGTTGTATCATCTCGCGAGCCTTGCGTGCTGCATGACGAGCCGTTGCTGCCAACACCACTTTCTCTACGATAATTTTCGCTTCTTTGGGATTTTCTTCCAGATAATACCCCAACGCTTCGGAGATTGCTTGATCAACAGCGCCAATTACTTCGCTATTTCCCAACTTGGTTTTCGTTTGACCTTCAAACTGCGGCTCTGCTACTTTCACCGATAAAACAGCGGTCAATCCTTCACGAAAATCTTCACCACTAATTTCCACCTTTGCTTTTTCAAGCATTTTGGAATCCTCGGCATACTTTTTCAGCGTACGCGAAAGCCCCCGACGGAAACCCGTCAGATGAGTTCCTCCTTCTATTGTGTTAATATTGTTTACATATGAAAATACGTTCTCATTGAAAGAAGTATTGTATGTCATCGCTATTTCTATGGGGACTCCTTGCTTTTCGGTAACAATATGAATCGGTTCCGTAATCAAAGGCTCTTTTGTGCGATCGATATATTGCACGAATTCTTTCAATCCGTTTTCGGAATAAAAACGTTCGCTTCTGTACGAGCCATTTTCCTTTACAACCCTTTTATCGGTAATCGTAAGTGTTATGCCTGCATTCAGAAAGGCCAATTCACGTAAACGTGTTGCAAGAATATCATAACGAAATTCCAATACTTTGAAAATAGTATCGTCCGGTTTAAACGTAATAATGGTACCCGTTTTATCCGTTTCTCCAATTATCCTTACATCCGTATAGGGTTTTCCCCGCGAATATTCCTGCATGTATACTTTTCCGCCACGATGAACCTCCACTTTTAGATAAGCCGACAAGGCATTTACGCAAGAAACGCCTACACCGTGAAGACCTCCGGAAACTTTATAGCTCCCTTTATCGAACTTTCCTCCGGCATGCAGTACCGTAAGAACGACCTCAAGAGCCGATTTTTTTTCTTTTTCGTGAAAATCTACCGGAATACCTCGTCCATCATCTTTAACGGTAATGGAATTATCTTCATTGATAATCACATGAATTTCCTTACAATAACCGGCAAGCGCTTCATCGATGGAGTTATCGACCACCTCATAAACCAGATGATGCAAACCTCTTTCGTTTACATCCCCAATATACATTGCAGGCCGTTTACGAACGGCCTCCAAACCTTCGAGCACTTGTATGTTTTGTGCAGAATACACCGTACTTACCGATTGTTTTTGTTTTTCAGTCATTTTATATCGCTAAAAATTAATACGTTAAATCCGTTCAAAATCAATTTATTTGACCTACAAATATACAAAAAAAACACCTAAACGACAAGTTTTTCGCCCCCTTTTGCATCCGTTTGTATTACCGTTTGCATTACCTTGTATTACCATGATTTTTGACGCTTCCGTTCACAAAAAAACATTTCGTTTCCCTGAATTTCTTCCATATCGTTGCCAAAAATACCCAACTTGCAAGGAAGGGCTCCGATGCCCGGTGCCATCGCATCGTCAATCCCACAGTTTCTTTGCCAATCGCCAACACCACATCCCGGGTCGGTGCGTACAAGAACTTTTATCCCATATCCGCCAAAATGTATGCCCAATATACCAAAAAAGCCGAGCTCACATGGGCTCGGCTTCAATTATATGAAGTCAATCCAAAAAAAATTAGGCCAAACTATTTACATGAGCTGCCATCTTTGCTTTCAGATTAGCGGCTTTGTTGCGATGTATTACATTTTTCTTGGCAAGCTTATCCACCATTGAACATACTCGAGGATACATCTGTAAGGCCTCCTCTTTTGAAGTCGTATTGCGCAGCTTGCGAACTGCGGTTCTTGTGGAACGAGCTGCATAACGATTGGATAATCGACGCGCTTTTGCTTGTCTGATTCTTTTTTCTGCAGATTTACTATTTGCCATATTTTTATTTTAGCTTCTTTTATTAAGTTCGAGTAGCCTATAGGGGAGTCGAACCCCTCTTTCAAGAATGAAAATCTTGCGTCCTAGCCGATAGACGAATAGGCCATGTATTTTTTTAATTTATATGCGCTATATATTGTGAAAAATCTCTGCTCAATTTGCGGGTGCAAATATAAAACCTTTTTCTCTAATAACAAAACATTCCATTCATTTTTTAGTATCTGTAGAGTCAACCGGCAAGTGCATCTTCTCTCTTTCAACCGTCTAAAGCAGCAATTCACACAAACAAAGAACCACGGTGAGTAAACGAATACTTGTCATAACCATAGTGTTCCGCTTCTAAAACGTCTCTACCGTGCGCTCTTTTACTATCAACAAAAATGAAATAAAATCATTGTGAAAGCAATGCTTTTATTGTGATAGCGAACAATTGTCTATTGTTGCAAACATGTTCCCAACTATGACGAACGACCTTTCACGCCCTGCGGCATGTTCGCTTTGCTCCATTTACCTTCTTCGTCATTCTGAACACCCGCTTTACTCCATTTGCTTTGCTTGTTCCAATTACCCCAACTGTCTCGTTCGTTCCGCTTGCCTCGTTCGTCTTCCCGTACATTTGCTTTACTCCGCACGTTCCGCACATTCCGTTCGCCCTCCCCTACGCCCCAACTGTCTCGTTCGTTCCCCACGCCCGGTTTGCTCGGTTCGTTCAGGATTTCCCGTTCGTCCCGGCTGTCCTGCTTGTCGAACCCTTCCTGCATTCTTAGTATTATACCTCTTTTTTGTGTATCCTTCTCTTCACGGCTGCCCTGCTTGTCGAGCCAAAAACGCAACACCTCGGCCGGTTCGCTCTCCTCACGCAGGGGCGACCACAAGGCTGCCTTCACCCGTATGTCGAGCAAGATCAACGTACGACGGCGTTTTTCCGACAACACACTTTCAGCGGGATCAATCTTGCGATCGAACGCCGACATGTATACTTGCAACAGAGCCGCTGTTGTAATCAACTATCGGTAATATACTTGCGGTAGGACTAACATTGCAGTCGAATATCAACAACATGTTTGTAGTGAAACCAACGTTGTAGCTGGATATGGATAATATATTTGCAACGAAGCCACTGTTGCGGTCAATTATCGGGAACGTACTTGCAGTAGGAGCAACGTTGCGGTCGAATATGAGGGCACGGTTGCGGCAAATACTGCGGTCTGCCCTTATTTCGATATCAAAATCGAGTATAAATGCGCGTTTTGCCTGTTTTTCGATAACATGCTTTAATGCTTACGGGCGCAGTGGTTAAAGAATAATAAAAGCAAGGCACCCATTAAGATTATAAACATGATATATGGGGATCGCCGGATGCGGAAAAGTTGCAAAAAATGCAACAAAGGGAAAGCATCAAACCATAATAGTAGATTAATTCGTGGAGATTACCGGACTCGAACCGGTCACCTCAACACTGCCAGTGTTGCGCTCTAGCCAGATGAGCTAAACCCCCAAAATTTTTCTGCAAAGATAAAGATTTTGTTTATATTTGCAATTATAACGGCAGCAAAAAATGACAAAAGAGCCGAAAGAACGAATCATTATGGGAATTGATCCCGGAACGCAAGTAATGGGATACGGTATATTGCGCGTAATTAACAACAAACCTTTCATGGAAGCAATGGGCGTGATACAACTCAACAAATATGAAGACCAATATCTGAGACTGGCAAAAATATACACCCGTGTAATTAATCTTATTGAAGAATATCTCCCCGATGAAGTAGCTATCGAATCGCCTTTTTACGGAAAAAATGTACAAAGTATGCTCAAATTGGGACGCGCACAAGGAGTTGCAATTGCTGCCGCCATTTCTCGCGATATACCCATTTTTGAATATGCTCCGTTGAAAATAAAAATGTCCATAACAGGAAACGGACGGGCAGCAAAAGAACAAGTGGCTTACATGCTTCAAAAAATATTGCATATTCCCGACGAAAACATGCTGACGCCTCTTGACGCAACGGATGGACTGGCCGCAGCGCTATGTCATTTTTACCAATCGGATATCGGGGATGAAAAAGTGAAATACAAAAATTGGAAAGATTTTGCAAAACAAAATCGGAAAAGAATAAAAGGACTTTAAAGAAAAATTCATCCCGATATTTTTTATCTTTGCCACATGAATGAACTCGTTTCCCATATTGAATTTTTGCTTCATTCGCACGATTGCGTAATTGTCCCCAATTTTGGCGGATTCGTAATCAATACATGTCCGGTCAAGAAAAACGGACCGGCAACATTTGAAGCTCCTACATGTGAACTCATATTCAATCGGGATCTTACCTATAACGACGGCCTCCTGGTGGAGTCGTTCATGAAAACCAACGGAATCTCTTTTGAAACGGCATATAACCGCGTTGAAGCAGGTGTGGATGAGTTGAAAAGCGCATTACGGGAAAACAAGACGGTAGAATTTGGGAAACTGGGAACATTCCAAATAAACGAAAAGGGACACTATGTATTGACGCCTAACCCAACATTTGTGAAACCGGAGTTTTACGGACTCACAAATGTTTCCCTCAGCCCCATCCCTCATGTTGCAAAAACACAAAAAAAACACCGAACAACCATACAAAATATAGGAATTGGGGCTGCTGTGGCAATCACTGCCGCAGCAATTCTGTTTCTGTCGCCACTGAACAAAAACGGCTACCTGAGGCAGAATGCCAAAATGATATGGGAAAGCGGTTTATTCCGAAACAATGTCGCAAAACATACTCCTCGCAAAACCGCAAACCATCCAAAAGTAACTACCTCTGCAAATGTCGTTGGGGAACGAAACAACAAAAAGGCTGTGTCCCAAACCGATGCCGCAATAAATGCACCTTCGAAAAAGTCAAAGGATGCGACGACACAACCCATTATAAAAAAATATTATGTAGTGATGGGAGTTTATGAGACGCGCAAAGTAGCAGAGAAAATGAAAAATATGCTTGAATCCGAAGGCTTCACCCAAACTTCATGGATCGAACGCCCGGGTAGAATTGATGTTTATGCAGCCTCATTTGCCGACCGGGATTCAGCCAAAAACTTTCTAAAAAAAGTTCATTCACAATATCCTCACCATCGTGACGCATGGATACTGAAATATTAAATGCGCCATTTTGGAATCTCCCTATAGTTCGTATGCCGAAACAGCGGCTTCGATAGGGAACATACATTTTGAAAATGTAATAATATGATGGTAGAAAAACCGATTTTTTGTATATTTGTCGAATAACAAAACAGTGTAGTCATTTATAAAAAAGAAAAACATGAATATCAGAAAATTAATCAATACGATAGGAGTGGTTTTGCTTACTATTCCTCTTTCTGTTTCGGCAATTCAATTGTCCTCTTTCAGCAAAAATCCGTCAAGCAACAATTCATTGACAAAACAGAGGGAGATCCCACCAACATCGGGAACAGACAAAATTGTAAAAGAACCCGATATCGATCCCATGTTTACCGGAGGAACAGCCGCAATGCACAAATTCATAACATCTACCTTAAATTACCCAAAAGAGGCTATTGAAAAGAATATCGAAGGATTAGTCGTTTATACGTTTGTGGTTGAAAAAGACGGAACACTTTCAAACTTTAATCTTATTCATCGAGCCGATCCGTTGCTCGATGCCGAAGCTCTGCGCATTCTGAAAGCTATGCCGCCTTGGAGACCTGCCAAATATAAAGGCGAAGCAGTACGGGCAGAAACATATGTTCCCATGTACTTTAAAATAAATAAAAACAGACGTACCGCTAAAACGAACTCGCAAGGCAGTTCAACTGCAAAAACCGACCTCAACATAATAGCAAATGAAGAAATTTTTTCTATTGTGGATCAAATGCCTCAATACCCTGGAGGTGAAAAAAAACTAACCGAATTTTTATCGAACAGAATCATTTATCCTTCTCAGGCACTTCAAAACGGCATTGAAGGACGCATTCTGTGTTCATTTATTGTGGCAAAAGACGGCACTGTTTCCAATATAGAAGTTTTGCAAAGCCCCGATCCCGAGCTCAGCGATGAAGCTGTACGGGTGCTCAGTATGATGCCGAAATGGAATCCGGGAATAAACAACGGAGAAAAAGTAAACGTAAAATGTGTTCTTCCTATCGATTTCAAAATAAACGAAACACCCATTCCTCCAACGACGACAAACAATTGATTGCCCCAACCATATCCAATACATCCGACATATCCGACATATTCAATATCGCGAAAAGTTTTTCATTCGCGATATTTTTTTGTACCGCCAGAAACAAAAAAAAATTGCTTATTCCAGTGTTAAGTCAATTTCACGCATGCCTGCATAGGTATTGATAAACAAACGAAAAGGAACAGGATCCGAACTTCCCGGATAACGCAAACCTTTTATTGAAAATGAAACATAAAACGTCTGTGGGTAGCCCGGAGTATCATTATTTCGGGAATGACTGAAATACAATTCTTTCGGAGTCGAAGATGGGTCCATTATAAAGAGTCCGATAAGATGCTGCACGCTGTGATATTCCGTCTCGAAAATCATATTGAGGTAATCGCCACCCACCCATACGCTCTGTATTTTTACCGGATCTTTTGAAGGTTGTTGAAAAAAATCCGGCAGTTGAATGGCGCCCGTAAAAATATTCGCCACATCGTTTACTTTTACGGTATCGCCCCGTAGCGGGGTATAATTGAGAATTACACGCTGCCCACTTTCACCTGAATAATTTAATCCTTTGGGGATGAGGATTCGTTGGTTATCGAGCTGAAAAAAAATGCGCCGATTGGAGACAAACACCGTAGCAAAATCGACTAAAAAATTATCGATACGTTCGTCTTCTTTCTCACAACCAACGGCAAGAAAAAAACCGATTATCAACGTCGCAATAAATAGTTTTCTTTTCATTTCATTTCTTTTCCTAAAAAGAATTACGAAGTTGGCTGAACCATCAGAAAGTTTTTTACGGGATTGCCATACATCTCGACAATTTTCTCGCGCAAAAAATTCCAATCTTTATGCTTAAGTTGAATTTTATCGAGCTGTTTGGCCACGTATGCTTCAAAAGCCTCTTTGTCTTCCAACGTATATTCCGATTGAAACCTAGTGGAGTTGGTCATCGTATCGTAAGCCACATAGTTGAAAGGGAAAAGGATATAGTTTTTATAAATTTCCGCATCGATAATCCCTGCCACGGATTCCAGCAGGGACGATTTAGGCAATGAAGGATCCAGCTGATCGAGCTTCCGATTGATCCCTTCACCAAATTTAAAGTACACCCTACCCTTATATCCGTTAATTCCGGTCAACATATGCTCCAAATCATCGGCAGGAGTTTTTTTATGACGCGGATTATCGCGTTTCAATTGAAATTCTTTTGCTTTGAGAAAATCGCAAGGATCAAATTCATACGAAATAGCAAGCGGAACAATGCGCAATGCTTTCAACATATCGATAGGACGAGAACTGTCTTTCAATGTCAACATCTTCAGTAGACTGACTTGCGTGCGATCGTTGGAATCTTTGGCCCGCCCTTCGCGCTGAGCAATCCAAATCGATTGATTCCGTTCGCCAATCGTGTAATGAATGTATTCCGACAAATGCCTTGATGTTTCAAGCATTTCACGCATAGGAACATTTCGTTTCACGATAAAACTTTTATTAAGCCGTACCAAATGAGTGATCCAGGGATATATAAGCAAATTGTCGCCAATGGCAACTTCGGTAGTATCCATTCCTTGCGAATAAAGAAGCATGTTCAGAAAAGCGGCATCCAACACAATATCGCGATGATTCGAAATGATCACATGGCTTAAACCGTCGTTTATATTTTCCCAGTTGAGACCTTTCATTTCTGCGGTGGTTTTTTGGATAAGCCGTTTAATAACAGGATAAACCACTTTGCTCTGAAAATCGTTGACGGTCTTGCAACTTCTCATCAAAGAACACAATTGCTCCCAATTCATCGGCTTGATGACAGGTTCAACGGCTTTTCTGAATTTATCGTCGACAAGAAGTTTTTCGATAGTCTCGGGTACTTCGCTATCGTAAACCGGACGAATGTCGTCAAAAGAAGTAGATAAAACGGATTTCATAGTTTTATTTCAAAAGGATTTAACTTTACTATATTCATATTCGATGATCTCGCTCAGCACATCGGTCATAGAAAGATTTGCAGCCGCTACCTGTTGGGGTATGAAACTGGTAGGCGTCATGCCGGGCGTAGTATTTATCTCCAACAAAACAGGGGTGTTGGCCGAAATAATATAATCGGCACGAATAATGCCTTTTGCTCCCACTAAATCGTAAATCAGAGATGTTGTTTCCTTGATTTTTCTTGTCATTTGTTTCGAAATGCGTGCAGGGGTAATTTCTTCTACTTGCCCTTTATACTTGGCTGCATAATCAAAAAACTCGTTATGGCTAACCACCTCGGTAAGAGGCAAAACTTGCAGCCCTTGCCCGGTTTTATAGCAACCACACGTTACCTCGGTTCCCGCAATAAAACTTTCAACGATAACTTCCGACGATTCATCGAAAGCATTGGCAACGGCTTTGTCCAGTTGCGAAAAATCCTTTACTTTCGTCGTCCCAAAACTCGACCCCCCTGCATTCGGTTTCACAAAAACAGGCAATCCCAAATGGGCAACGATTTCATCTGTATTGTAAACACTATTTTTCTTCAAAAGAACCGATTCGGGCACCTTAATGCCAAAACTTTTCAAATAACGGTTGCAAACAAATTTATTAAAAGTCAACGCCGAGGACAATACTCCACTGTTTGAGTACGGGATGCCCAACATGTCGAAATAGCCCTGCAAAGTGCCATCTTCGCCCGGTGTGCCGTGAATGGTGATATAGGCAAAATCGAACTTTATTGCTTCACTATCGGCCATGAAGCCGAAATCGTTTTTATCGATAGGATAGGTGTTGTTCTTATATGAAGCCGACCACGATTCATGATCGATTTTCACCGTATACACATTGTATTTTTCCTTATCGATAAAAGAATAAATGCCGACAGCACTTTTTTCGGAAACTTCTTTTTCTGAAGAATAACCGCCCCATACGATGGCTATATTTTTTTTCATACCGGTTTATTATTTCAATTGCCGTGCAAGAGTATAAATACGCCATTTTCGGATCACCTCCTGCATGTCGGCAGGCAATTCGCTTTCAAAAAATATTTCCTCACCTGTAGTGGGATGAACAAAACCCAGTGTCTGTGCATGCAAACACTGACGACGGCATGCCGCAAAACAATTATAAATGAATTGTTTATATTTAACGGAACGCAAACCGTAGAGAATCTCGTCTCCCCCATAACGTCCGTCATTGAAAAGCGGGTGACCCATATGTTTCATATGAACACGAATCTGGTGCGTGCGCCCGGTTTCCAATTGACACTGAACAAGGGTTACATATTCAAATCGCTCCAATACTTTATAATGAGTAACAGCCGCTTTACCCATTTCTCCGTCCGGAAAAACACGCATGAGCATGCGATTCTTTGGGTCACGACCGATATTTCCCTCAATACGGCCCTCATCATCTTTCGGATCGCCCCATACTAAAGCTACGTATTGACGCGTAGTTGTTTTATTATAGAATTGCAACGACAAATTGGTTTTTGCTTCCGGAGTTTTGGCAATAAGCAGCAAACCCGATGTATCTTTATCGATACGATGTACCATCCCTACACGAGGATCATCCAAATGCATGCCTTGTTCGTAATTCAAATAATAAGCTACGGCATTCAGAAGTGTGCCGGTGTAATTTCCGTATCCCGGATGTACAACCATCCCGGCCGGTTTATTTACTACCATCAGATCATTGTCTTCATAAACGATATTAAGGGGAATATCTTCCGGAACAATTTCTATTTCGTGACGAGGTTTGTCCATCACGATAGAAATTACATCCATCGGTTTCACCTTGTAACTCGACTTTACCGGCACATTATTCACAAGGATACACCCGGCTTCGGCAGCTTGCTGGATGCGATTGCGGGAAACTCCTTCGATGCGATCCGATAAAAATTTATCGATTCGCAGCAGACTTTGACCTTTATCGGCTATGAATCGATAATGTTCGTATTGTTTACTCTCTTCCGATGCGACGATTTCATCATCGCCTTCTTCCCATAAATCGTTTATTTCATCGAAATCTTTTTTCAACACTATCTTCCTGAAAATTTATTTAAAAAAATGATTCGTCTATCTTATTGTTATGTGGTTTTGAATCAGCACGACTTTCTCTCCCCGTACCATCCGGATCTCGACCGAAAACCGAATCGGTCGACAGGCTATTTTCATCGTCTATCCCGACAGAATCGGTTGGCTGCCCATTTCCTACAATCAATTTCAGGGGAGCTCCTACCGGAATTTTTTCATTAGGCCCCAACCTTCTTCCTCGATACTCAACACCCATAACCAATCCGGCATATTCCGAAGGCACTTCTTCAATTGCCAATTGGGTAAAACCCATCGAAACCAAAAGTGCTTGCGCCTGACGCAAAGAATAATCCACCAATTCGGGCAACGACACCTCAGCGGGCGACTTTGCATAAATTGAAACATAAATGGCCCGCCCTTTCTTTACATTGCTATTGGCTTCGGGCACCTGTTCGATAATGGCACCGGGAACAGCATCTTTTTGATAAACGGAATCGATTATTTCGATGTGCAGCCCTTTCGATTTCAATATAGCATTGGCTTCTTCCACTTGCAAGCCGGCAAGTTTAGGTACTTTTACATTTTGATCGTGTCGGGTATAAACATTCAAAAAAAGAAGAGTCAATACGAGAAGAACAATCGCTGTGAGAATAATCATGAGAAGATTCTTCATAATGCTATTCCCAAAAATACTTTTTGTAGATCGTTTTGCATTCATAGGTATTGTGACAACATATTCTTAGTCTTAAACATCTTAGCCAGAATGATTTTATGCCGCAAAGGTACTAAAAAAAAGCTCCAATCGAATATAAAAGATATTTTCGTTTGTTAACCCTTTTAAAAACAAAAAAGCAGGAATACGGACCTCCATATTCTTGCTTTCCCCAAAGAAAAAATATAATTAAAATTCATCCGATACGGTCAGTTTGGCTCTGCCTTTTGCACGCCGTGCGGAAAGCACTTTCCTGCCGTTTTTTGTAGCCATTCTTGCACGAAAACCGTGTTTGTTTTTTTTCTTCCTTACAGAAGGTTGATATGTCCTTTTCATTTTGTATGGTTTTTATTTTATTCCTATTAATGAGCCGCAAAATTAAAAATAATTTTCGAATTAATCAATTTTGAAGACCCCAACCTACAATAAATTGCTTGCCAATTCCGATAATTCGCTACGTTCGCCCTTTACCAAATTGACATGGGCAAAAATATGCTGCCCTTTCATTTTATCGATCATGTAGGCCAGTCCATTAGATTGGGAATCGAGATAGGGCGAATCGATTTGTTGAAGATCGCCTGTAAATACCATTTTTGTACCCTCTCCCGCACGAGTGATGATGGTTTTCACCTCGTGAGGAGTCAGATTCTGCGCCTCGTCAATAATACAAAAAGTTTCGGAAAGGCTTCGCCCGCGAATGAAAGCCAATGCTTCGATTGCCAATTGACCCGATCGTTGCATTTCCTCGATAAGGCGCCATTCGGGACTGTTTGTTGGGAGGTGCGATCGGATGACATTAAGATTGTCGAATAGCGGCTGCATATAGGGGGCCACTTTTTGTTTCTCGTCTCCGGGTAAATATCCGAGATCTTTGTTTGACAACGAAATAATGGGACGAGCAAGAAGAATCTGGTTATAGAGTTTGTGCTGTTTCAATGCCGAAGCCAATGCAAGCAACGTCTTTCCGGTCCCTGCTTTTCCCGTAAGGGCAACCAGCTTTATTTGCGGATCATTCAACACTTCAAAAGCAAAAGTTTGTTCGACGTTGCGCGGCTGAATCCCGAAATTGCTTTCTTTTTCGATTTTCTTTATTTTTTGCGTAAAAGGATTGTATCGCACCAACACACTGTTCCGATTGCTTTTGAGAATAAAACATTGATTTGGATCAATTGCAGTGGGGAAGTCGAATTCGTCAAAATCGACTCCGGCAGGGTTGGCATAAATTCTATCGATAAGTTCGGGGTCGATTCCATCGAAAACCAATCCCCCTTGCTCAAAAATATCGATATTGGTAACTTTATCCGTAATATAGTCTTCGGCAAGCAATCCCAACGAACGCGCTTTCATACGCAAATTGATATCCTTCGAAACCAGGATAGTTTTCATGTGAGGATATTTTTCCGTAAGAGTCAAAAGAGTGGAAAGAATGCGATTATCCGGACTTCTTTCGGGAAAAGCTTCCAATATCTTAGGGTGATCCGGAACATTTACGATATACAGCTTCCCCCGCCCAACCCCCAATTCAGCTCCATTGGTAAACAAATCATCATCGGTAATCAAGTCGAGTTCTCGAATAAAAGCACGAGCATTGAAATTGATCTGATCGTTTCCTTTCTTGAATTTATCCAATTCTTCCAACACTACGAAAGGAATATAAATGTCGTTTTCTTCAAAATTATCCATGCATTTATAGTCGTGAAGAATAACGTTGGTATCGAAAATGAAATTTTTTTTCGTACTTGGACCTGTTTGTTTTGATTTTGCAGTCTCCGATTTTGTCTTTTTCGAAATAATCGTATCTATTCTTTCCATATTTGTCTGTGGTTAAAGTGTCTATTTTTTAAACAAAAAACGCCAATACTCTTGGAGAGTCTCTCTCTAAATCCTATTTTAGACGCTAAGATACAAACAAAAAATAGAATATTTTTGCAAGAGATGGGTATTTTTTGTTTTATCCATAATTCATTACCTTTGCACGTTAAAACATAAGGCGAAAGTAACGATGCAAAAACCTTCCATTCCCAAAGGAACGCGCGATTTCTCTCCCGAAGAGATGGCAAAGCGCAACTATATTTTCGACACCATTAAAACAGTCTTCCAATTGTTCGGCTTCCGTCAAATCGAAACGCCGGCTATGGAAAATCTATCCACACTCATGGGAAAATATGGTGAGGAGGGCGATAAACTGTTGTTTAAGATACTCAATTCCGGCGATTTTCTTTCTGCCCTAACCCCGGAAGACCTTCAAGAAGGAAATTCAACAAAAACGGCAATCAAAATTGCCGAAAAAGGATTAAGATATGATCTTACCGTTCCCTTCGCTCGCTATGTAGTCATGCATCGACAGGAAATTACTTTTCCCTTCAAACGTTTCCAGATACAACCCGTATGGCGTGCCGACAGACCGCAAAAAGGGCGTTACCGCGAATTTTTTCAATGCGATGCCGATATTATCGGTTCCGATTCGTTGCTAAACGAAGTGGAGCTGCTTCAGATGATCGATGAAGTATTTAAACGGTTGAATATCCGTATCGTCACAAAATTGAACAACCGGAAAATCCTCTCCGGTATTGCCGAAATTATTGGTGAAGCCGATAAAATAACGGATATTACGGCGACTATCGATAAACTGGAAAAAATAGGGCTGGAAAACGTAAATGAAGAATTGCGTTCAAAAAATATCCATCAGAAAGCCATAGACAAACTGCAACCCATTATTTTGCTGCGTGGCAGCAATGAGGAAAAATTAGAAACACTGAAAAAAACACTGGCTGCTTCGAAAATCGGATTAAAAGGGATCGAAGAGATTGAATTTATTTTAAACAAAACGGCATTGTTGTCTCTTGAAAATCAAATTGAGCTCGACCTCACCCTTGCCCGTGGTCTGGATTATTATACGGGTACCATTATTGAGGTAAAAGCCATGGATGTAGAAATAGGGAGCATAAGCGGCGGTGGCAGATACGACAATCTAACCGGTATTTTCGGACTTCCGGATGTGTCGGGTGTAGGGATCTCATTTGGGGCCGACCGCATCTACGATGTATTGAATCAACTCGACCTTTATCCCGAAAATCTAACCCAAGGAACCGATGTTCTGTTTGTCAATTTCGGAGAACAAGAAGAAAACATCATCCTCCCTCTTTTGACACTATTGCGAAGCAGAGGAATTTCTGCAGAAATTTATCCCGAACCGGCAAAATTAAAAAAACAACTCTCCTACGCCAACGTCAACAACATTCCTTTTGTTGCCCTTATAGGTGAAAACGAAATTTCCGAAGGAAAAATCACACTAAAAAACATGAAATCGGGAGAACAAAAAAAACTAAACCGGGAAGAATTCATGAATGAATTATCGACAAAAAACCGGCAACAATAAGTTCTTGCTTTGCTATGATTTCCATCGAAAATCTTTCCGTTGAATTTGGCGGATTCACTTTGCTAAACGATATATCGTTTGTGTTGAATACAAACGATCGTACGGCATTGGTCGGTAAAAACGGAGCAGGAAAATCCACCTTACTCAAAATTATAGCAGGAATTCAACGTCCTTCGCAAGGAAGGGTTTCCTATCCAAAAGAGATCTCCATCGGATATCTGCCGCAACAAATGAAGTTGAACGACACGCTCACGGTAAAAGAAGAAGCCGCATTGGCATTTAACCATTTGCAAGAGATGCAAAACGAACTCGAAAACCTGCACATTCAACTTTCTCGGCGAACCGATTACGAATCGGAAGCATATCAACATATCATTCAACGTGCAGCCGATCTGCAAGAATTGTTGATGATATCGGGTATCAACAATTTTGAAGCCGAAATAGAAAAAACGCTAATCGGGTTAGGGTTTTCGCGAGAAGATTTCGACCGCCCCACAAAAGAATTCAGCGGAGGATGGCGTATGCGTATCGAACTGGCCAAAATCCTTCTCCAATCGCCGGATGTGTTGTTATTGGACGAACCCACCAATCACCTCGATATCGAATCCATCCAATGGTTTGAAAACTTCCTATCGACACGCGCCAAAGCAGTAATGTTGGTATCACACGACCGCGCCTTTCTCGATGCGGTTGCCAATCGCACAATCGAGATTGTACGTGGGAAAATCTACGATTACAAAGCAAGCTACTCCGAATACGTGGAACTCCACCAAAAACGACGTGAACAACAACTCCGTGCCTACGAAAATCAACAAAAACAAATTCAGAAAACCGAAGAATTTATCGAGCGTTTCCGCTACAAACCCACCAAATCCAATCAAGTACAATCGCGTATCAAGCAACTTGAAAAAATTGAAGTAATTGAAGTTGACGAGGTGGATAACTCCCACCTGAATTTGAAATTTCCCCCGGCGCCTCGATCAGGATCATACCCCGTGTCATTGGAGAATGTAACAAAAAGTTATGGCGATCATGTAGTGTTCTCAAATGTAAACATGACCATTCATCGAGGCGATAAAGTGGCTTTTGTGGGTAAAAACGGCGAAGGAAAATCGACCCTCGTCAAATGCATCATGAACGAAATCGACTTTCAAGGCAAGCTCGAATTGGGGCACAATGTAAAGATCGGCTATTTTGCCCAGAACCAGGCACAATTGCTCGATGAGAACCTGACGGTTTTCGAAACCGTCGATCAGGTTGCCACAGGAGAAGTTCGAACCAAAATACGCGATATTTTGGGCGCATTCATGTTTGGTGGAGAAGCATCGGAAAAGAAAGTGAAAACACTTTCCGGGGGTGAACGCAGCCGACTGGCAATGATTCGCCTGTTGCTCGAACCCGTAAATCTGCTTATCCTCGATGAGCCGACAAACCATCTTGATATGGCGTCGAAAGATGTACTCAAAAAGGCGATTGGCGAATTTGACGGCACTGCCATTATCGTTTCTCACGACCGGTATTTTCTCAATGAACTTGTTACGAAAATTTACGAATTCGACAGAGGAAAAGTTATCGAGCATCTGGGCGGCATCTACGATTTTATGGCGAAAAAGAAATTGGAAAATCAGCAACAACCGGAGACGTCTATTCAAAATTCATACGTCAGGATAGAAGAAAAAACAAACAACCAAAAACGAAAAAACAAACTTTCGTATCACAAGCAAAAAGAACGAAACAGGCAAATCCGAAAACTCGAAAAAGAAATTCAAGAAACAGAGGAAGAAATCACAAAAATGGAAGAAGATCTTTCTTCAATCGAATCCGAACTGACTACTCCGGAAGGAGCATCCAATGTTTCTTTACTCCAATCGTATATCGATTTGAAAAACAAAATCACCATTTCAATGAACATTTGGGAAAAACTAACGTTGGAGATGGAAAAGCTGCAAAATAACCAATAAATGAAACTCAGTAAATTTATACTGAAACTGTTCGGGTGGAAAGTGATAAATGTGCAGCCGGATATTCCCAAATGCGTAATTGCACTTGCACCGCATACCAGCAATTGGGATTTCGCGATAGGAAAACTGGCTTACGATTCGCTAGGGAGAAATGCAAAATTTCTGATTAAAAAAGAATGGTTTTTCTTCCCTTTGAACCTATTTTTCAAAAGTGTGGGAGGGATTCCGGTTGAAAGGGATAAGAAAAATCTACTTACCGATAAACTGGCCGAAGAATTTGACAAACACGAAAAATTTCAACTTGCAGTAACTCCCGAAGGGACAAGGAAGCCGGTTAAAGAATGGAGAAAAGGCTATTATTACATTGCTCTAAAAGCAGATGTTCCCATTGTTTTGGTGGGAATCGACTATGCCAAGAAACAGGTTATCTTTCTCGACACTTTTTATCCTACCGGCGATTATGAAAAAGATATCGAAAAAATAAAAGCACATTACAAGGGCATCACCGGAAAACATCCCCAAAACTTTTTACTTTGACGAGGGATCATCAAACTCTTTAAAATCGAAAGACAACTGAAGGGGTCTCTCTTCCTGTGATGCTTCTGTCTCAGGATTTCGAAGCGAAAGCCCCATCAAACGAATTTTTCTCTCCTGAATATCATCGACAGATAAAAGCACTTCCTTTCCCAATTCAAAAATCTGATGCCGGGTTTTGATGAGATAATCTACCGTTCTACTCCGCGTAATGAGTGTAAAATCGGCATACTTTATTTTCAGCGTAAGCGTTTTGCCAAAAAATTTACGTTTCTCGGCCCTTCTGTACAGTTCTTCCGAAATCTCGTCCAAAGCCCCCAATACATCTACCATTTCATGGATATCCTCGGGAAAGGTTACTTCCGTTCCCAACGATTTGCGGATATGTTCCGATTCCACTTCACGATCATCGATTCCCCGCGCAAACCAATAGTAAGCGCTTCCGACTTTCCCGAAATGTTTCACAAGATCTGCTTCTGTCCATTGTTTCAAATCATAACCGGTTTTTATACCCAATTCATACATTCGGGCAGCCGTTACTTTTCCCACGCCAAAAAAACGCTCTACCGGCAACCGTTCCACAAAAGCTTCGCCCTTTTCGGGCGGTATTACAAACAAACCGTTTGGTTTGCGGTAATCCGATGCGATTTTTGCCAAAAATTTATTGTACGATACGCCGGCAGAAGCCGTTAAACGAGTACGATCGTATATTCTCCGTTTGATTTCCTTCGCTATCGCCGTAGCCGAGCGAATTCCTTTTTTATTGACAGTAACATCCAAAAAAGCTTCATCGAGCGACAAAGGTTCTACCTTATCGGTATATTCGAAAAAAATCTGCATGATTTGATGAGATATCGCTCGATAAATATCGAAACGAGGCATAACAAAAATCAGGTGAGGACATTTTTGCCGAGCGATAACCGATGGCATTGCCGAATGAATGCCATAACGTCGAGCCTCGTAACTGGCAGCAGCTACCACACCGCGTTTGCCTTCATAACCCACGGCAACCGGTTGCCCGCGGTATTCGGGATTATCGCGCTGTTCAATGGAAGCATAAAAAGCATCCATATCGATATGGATTATCTTTCGAGTCATGTCATATATAAAATATTCCTCTCATCATTGCTCTACTCATTTTCGAGAATATACCAACGAATAAATTTTTTCAAAACTCCAACCCTTCATCACCGCTCTGATTATTTTCGGAACGTAGCGAAAAAGTCTCCATTGGATAGTACGACGCCCCTCGTGACGACAATCGGCTTTCGAACAATACTATTTCTTTGGCTTCATACTGTACAGGATGCGGAAACCGAGAAATTGTCAACGCACGATTTAATGAAGGTTTAATGGTTTGACCGGGAACAAATCGTCCTAGTGTGAGATGAGGATTGAATAATTTTTCATTGGAAATAAACCCCAAAGGTGCCACTTCCCGATCTATCCTTTTTTTCAATTCGAATAAAATTTCGGGAGCATCAATTCCCAACCAGAGCACTTTGGGT
Organism: Bacteroidales bacterium UBA4179; assembly: GCA_002381125.1. Lineage (GTDB taxonomy): Bacteria > Bacteroidota > Bacteroidia > Bacteroidales > Dysgonomonadaceae > Anaerorudis. The sequence continues at coordinate 40,453 of DFUT01000030.1, forward strand.
TCACGACCTCTTCTAAACAAACCCGGATCGGTCAATGCAAAAGAAAAAACGGATATCCCATCCACTGCCGAACGAAGGGCATCTTTCAATGCCGCTAATTGATCCACAAGCACTTCGCCGAAAAAAAATAACGTTAAATGATACGATTCCGGATCTACCCATTTGATGCGATAATTTCGAAGCAAATGTTTCAATTCCTTCGCCTTATTCGCAGCCGGTTCAATGGGAATAAGCGGCAAAGCAAGAAAAGTACGTTTGGAGTGCATAAAGGAGAAAAGATTTTAATCTATCCTTATGTCAATTAATGACATAGGTAATGGATATCGCGCCTTTGGAAGGACCGAAATAGTCTTTCTTGTTTTCTCCGATTTTCGATCCATCTTCCACTGAATAGATATCGTAATCGAATCGGGCATAACCTATCCCTAACGTCGCCTCCAATCCCCAACGAGAACTCAATATCCACTGATACCCATAACTGATGCCAAAACCAATGGCAGATCCGTCGTAACGACGATCTTTCAAATTTTTCAGTTTCCATATGGGAATATCCACCCCTCCCATATCGAATTGCCCGCCAACACCGTGAAAGCCAAAAAAATGACCATTATAGGTCTCATTGAGCCAATAACGGGCCTCCGGCCATATAACCCAATGTTTCAGCTGTTTGTCGCTACCAAATTTGAAAGGATTGAATCCTGCCGACAACTCTATACTTACGTTATCGGCCACCGCAAACTCTGCCCCAAGATTGGGCGATGCCGTCAACCAATACGGAATATTCGTTTTCAACATCGTTTTTTGGGCATGCGCGGATAAAAATAGTCCCGCCAACAAGAAAAGGACAAGAGGAATTTTTTTCATCGTATTCATTGTTCTTCAATTAAATTAAATTAGAATAATACAATTGATTGATCCGTTATCGACAAAGATAAAAGAAAATTGCAAGGGAATAACATTGATGAATCATTTTAACATCCACCCCAATCCAAAAACCAATGACACTTGTCGGTTGATAGCAATTTCATTTCGATTCTTTTATTTCACGTAAAAACTTTCTTTCAATAAATCTTCATCTCGTGATGAAGAGCCGACCATCACGATAAATTCGCCTTTCTCCACGACCGGTTTCAAGTCTTTATCAAATAACATAAGCTTGTCGGGGGTAATCGTAAAATGTACATTTTTCGTTTCGCCGGCTTTCAATGCAACACGGGTAAAATCTTTCAACTCTTTTACCGGTCGGGTTGTGGAACTGAACTTATCGCGAAGGTAAAGTTGTACAATTTCCACGCCATCCATTTTGCCGGTATTGGTAACATCCACGTTCACTTCGATATTTTCGTCTTTTGAAATTTCTAAACCGGAAAGTCGCAAATTTTCGTATTTGTAGGTGGTGTACGACAATCCGTATCCGAAAGAATACAAAGGTTCGCTAGAAGTTACTACATACGGATGAAAATATTGCGAAGGCTTATGATTATATATCATTTGTATCTGACCGACACTGCGAGGAATAGTTACCGGAAGTTTTGCAGAAGGATTAACTTTCCCATAAAGAATTTCAGCTATAGCCTGCCCTCCATACATACCCGGTTCCCATGCCTGAACAAGAGCATCAACTTTTTCGACCGCTTTTTCTACACCCAACGGACGACCGGTGATCAAAATCAATATCGTTGGTTTTCCCGATGCGGCAACTTTTTCGATAAGTTCGTTCTGCAAACCCACCAAGTCTATATCCGAACGGTCGGTATCCTCACCACAGGTTCGTTCTGTCCAACGGAAACGCATCATATATTCTCCTGCAACCACGATGTTCAAATCGACACACTTTGCTTTTTCGGCTGCTTCGTTCACTTTTTCAGGCAACATATTTCGCGGATCCCATCCTTGATCCACAAATTCAAAACGTGTATTTGGCGATATCATTTTCAATCCTTCCAAAACGGTAATCACATTTTCATCTTTTTGAATGGCACTCCAGTCGCCGAGAATATTCATATCATTGGCATTAATACCGGTAACCAAAACGTTTTTATATTTTTCCGACAAAGGAAGAATACCATCGTTTTTCAGTAAGATAATACTGTTGCGGGCGGCATCGAGAGCCGTTTGCCGATGCTCGGGATTTAAACGGATTTTCATCGTAAATTCTTCGTCGGCAAAAGGATGCTCGAAAAGTCCCAAGCGAAACTTTATCGCCAGAATTTTTCGTACCGACTCGTCAATTCGTGATTCGGGTACTCGTCCTTCTTTCACCAACTCCAAAACCAACTCATTCCAGTGAATGCCATGCATGTGCATGTCTATTCCGGCCATAATGGACTGATAAAATGCCTCTTTCAGATTTTCAGCGGTTGCATGCAAATCGTAAAGATGTTCAATATCCATCCAATCGCTTACAATAAAACCTTCGAATCCCCATTCTTTTCTCAAAACATCCGTCATCAACCAATCATTGCTGTGACAGGGAATACCGTTAAGTTCGTTGTGCGACATCATCAAAGACATTGCTCCGGCATTCACACCGGCTTTAAAAGAGGGGAAAAAAACTTCACGAATGGTACGTTCTGAGAGATCGGCCGGTGCACCATTAGTACCGTTTATTGGTTCACTACCACCAACAAAATGTTTGATGCACGCCAACACATCATTTTCTCCATTTAAATCGCCTTGATATCCTTTCACGGTTTGGATGCCCATCCGGGTTACCAAATACGGATCTTCGCCGTAAGTTTCGCCAACACGGCCCCAGCGGGGATCTCGTACAACTTCCACATTCGGATTAAACGTCCAGTGCATGTTCATTGCCCGCATCTCTTTCGCCGTTTGGCGGGCAATTTTGTAAGCCATATCGGCATCGAAAGAAGATGCCAATCCAATATTCGTAGGATATACCGTATTATCGGGAGCATTGGCATTGCCGTGAATGGCATCGATACCAAAAATAATAGGAATTTGTAATCTGCTTTTCATGGCCAACGACTGCAAATAATTGGCTTCCTCTATAGTCAGAACATGTAAAAAAGAGCCCACCAGACCACTTTTTGTAAGATTTTCCAAATCGTCAATTGAAAAACCCGGATAAAAGGCATTGGCCGTATTGCTTTTCAACTGCTCTTCTGTAAGACTTACTTCAGCAGCTTTGATATGCTCTATACCAACAAATTGATTCATTTGCCCGATTTTTTCTTCAAGTGTCATACGCGATAACAAATCTTCTACCCTTTCTTCCACGGGCGCTTCAGAATTTTTATATAACGGAACAACATTTTGGGCAGTACTTTTTATATTCATCAGCGATGAAATAATAAAAAAATAAACAAGTATGCTTTTCATTTTTTAATGCTTTTATTTGTCAAAATTATCTGTTCTGAAAGGGACCACAGGCAATTCGCGGGTATTATAAAGATTTCCGATTTGAAAATTCTTGAAGCAATATCTCACCGCCACAGGATTCGGAATATTTTCATTCGAAACAATCAGTATTCTGTTGTTCACATCGACCTCAACCTTAGCCGGATGAAAAATCCGATCGTTCCCGGCAATCTCAAAACCATTTATGCCCACCGTTCTACTGAAACCGTTCTCGGCATGGTTGAAAGAGAGATAAATTTTTCCGTCTTTTATTTCCATCGATTTATACTCCGGCCCGTGACTGGCTACACCCGTATGACCATAAGTTTGCGAAAGAGCCATAAAAGCAAGTCTCTTCCCTACATTGATCTTATTGCGAGGATGAATGTTGGTTTTTTCGTAATCTTCTACCAAATCATTGGTCGAAATCATGCCGCTATTGGGAATCAGAAATTGTGCATTGAATTGGGCTTCGCGCAGGAGCGCTCCGGAGGTACCGGTCTCACCATCACCATAAATCCAAGGAGCAATTTCAACATAATAAAAAGGCAAATTGCCCAATCCCCAATCCTTTCTCCAAAGATTGACCATGTTGGCAAGTCGCTCGGCATATACATCGTGATGCCCTACATTTGACTCGCCCTGATACCAGATAAAACCTTTTATGGTATAGTGAATCAAAGGACGTATCATTGCATTATACATAAGCATCGGACGCGACATTGGATGAAGATCGTTAATAGCTTTTTCGCTCAAATCGACATCGGGATAAGTTTCCAAAATTTCGCGGCTTGTCCAGCTTTCCACTCTCGAGCCTCCCCAACTCGATACAATAATCCCCACAGGAACATCTAACGCACGGTAAAGTGTTTGTGCGAAATGATATGCAGTAGCACTGAAACCCGGCGCATTTTCAGGTGTACATTCTTGCCACATGCCCTTAACGGTTTCCTGGGGTTCCATCGCTGCAGTTTTAGGAATGGTTACGAAACGAATTCCCTTGTTTTGCCCTGCCATTGCAATGGTTTCGTTGGCTTTGAGAACCGGATTGTTCCAAAAACCGTTCAACGGCATTTCCATGTTGCTCTGCCCGGAAGCAAACCACACCTCCCCTATCAAAACATTGTTCAATACCACCTCCTCTCCATCGGAAATAGATATGGAATACGGAGTGAATCCAGCCGGAGGCGTAGAAATGGAAGCAATCCAATTTCCTTTGGCATCGGCTTTTACCTTAGTAACTTCAGATGTCCATGAAGGACGCACTGCCACCGTTTTTCCGGGAGCAGATTTTCCCCAAATATTCACTTTAGTGTTCTGTTGCAGAACCATGTTGTCGCTCATAATTTCAGGTAACGAAACTTTTGCACCGATTGAATTGGAAAAAATCAACAGGAGCATTAACGGTAAAATCTTGAATTTCATTTTAGTAGGTATTTATTAATTATTTAATTACAATTATTTATTACTGTTGAATATATTTGTTATTTAATTCGATTAATCAATTCGATACACATCCGGCTGTTGTGGTAAGGACATTTCCAAAATCCGGCTTTGTCGTTCAGTATGTCTTTATGCCTGTCCTTCGAAACCGACCAGTACCATTCTCCATTTTCTTTGTCAATCAGGTTCTCCTTGATAAAATTCCAGGAATTAAAAACTTTTTTGAGATAAGATTCTTTTTTTGAAAGTTGAAATGCATTAAAAAAACCGACAACAGCCTCTGCTTGCGGCCACCAAACGCTATTTGTGTCAAGATGGTTGTTTACGACGTTTTTTTCGTTCATTAAGGCGCCGTCTTCCCGAAAACCTTTAGCAGCTGCATCCGCAACGCGAAGGACAACGTTTCGCACTTTCCCTAGTGTTTCTCTGTCTCCTAAAACAGTAGCTGCTTCATCCAACAGCCAGGACGCTTCTATATCGTGTCCGAAAGATTGAATGAACGACTTGCACGCCCAATTTTCATCGAAAAACAAATTCAAATGATATGTTTCGGAATTGATAATTTTGTCGAGGAACAGGTCAATCAAATTTTTCAGCTGCATTTCCAATAAAGGATTTTTCCAGACGCGAAACAAATTAGTGTAGGCTTCAAGCAGGTGCAAATGGGTGTTCATCGTTTTTTTTTCGTTGGCATCCTTATCGCTCAAACGTACATCGTCAAGCAAAAGCCAATCGCGACTGTATGCTTCGAAATAGCCATTTTTGTCCTTATCAAAACTGTATTTTTCTATCAACGAAAAAAGTTCTTTTGCCTTTTCCAAAGCCACTGCATTACCGCTTGTACGATAAAATTCAACTAATGCATAAATGAAAAATGCCTGATTGTAAATCTGTTTTTTTGTGTCGGCAGGCGAACCGTCTGCATTCAGCATCCAATAAGTTCCTCCAAATTCTTCATCAAAAAAATGATTGAAAATATATTCTTTTGCGTGTTCTGCTTCTTTCAGATAAGCTTTGTTTTTTAAAAGAAAAGCTGCCGAAGAAAAAGTCCACAAAATGCGTGCGTTCAAAATTCCTCCTCTTGGAGCGTTTTTAATCAGCTTATTTTCACCGGTCATTTGTCCAAAATATCCGCCATGTTCCGAATCTTTCATCTTTTCTTTCCAAAACGGAAGAATATTTTGCGTTAATTCGTTGTGAACTTCCTCCTTTAATTTTGTTAAATCAAAAGAAAAAACCCTGTTAACTGTTTGTTTTGAATGATCTGTCATTCCTGAATCAAAGATTTACAATGTTTTGACTGATAATTTCAAGTTTCTATTGAATAGCCGATTTTGCTCTTTTTTCGTCGAGTTGTTCGATAATTTGTGTCACTTTTTCGTCGGAAAGCGGATAAAATAACATACCTATAAATGCCAACAAACAGCAAAATGCGGGAAAAAGACTTATCATAAGTCGCTCACCGAAAATGGTTTCTGCGGTCTGTTGTGCAACCTGCGGATTGTAATTGAAGATTGCTAAAATCCAACCGCTTAAAGCTGCTCCCAACGCCCACCCCAATTTTTGAGACATAGAAGAAGACGAGAAAATCAATCCGGTTGCACGTCGCCCCGTAGTCAGTTCCTGATGATCGACAATATCGGCAAACATTGACCAGAGCAGTGGCAGTACATAACCGGCGAAAATAGAAGTAAAGAATTGAAGAATGAGAATCAGCGTAACATTATTTGAAACAAAATAAAAGCCTGTACTCAAAATTCCTGCCATAAGAATGGAAATCATATACGTCCTTTTTTTACCGTATTTTGCCGATATGGTAGGTGCTGCCATTACTCCAATCAGATTGGCAGCCTGACCGACAAGGAAATAAATGGTTGTCATATCCCATCCGGTGCCTTCCATTTTATAATTTACCTGAACATAATCGCGAAAATAGTAAATTGCCACGCTGTCGCGTATGGCATTGAAAAGCAAAGCGGCTAATCCTGTTCCGATTAAAATCCACCAGGGGGTGTTGTGAAAAAGATTCTTCAAATCCTGTTTGACGGAAACATTTTCTTCAGTTTCGATTTGCGTTACACGTTCTTTAGTCCAACTAAAACACAGTAAAAACAAAACAACACAAACAATTCCGATTGTTCCAACGCCTAAAACCCAACCGATAGGGGCAGTACTAATTGAATTTTCTGCTGTTTTTACAATGGTTTCTCCTCCAAAACGTCCTGCATAAAAATCAACCAACGGTTGCAATAGCATGAAAGTTACAAAACTGCCGATAAATGCAAACGACATACGGTAGGATGAAAGTGCGTTGCGTTCGATCGGATTTGAAGTAATGGATCCCAACAATGAAGCATAAGGCACATTAATCAGCGAATACACAATCATCATCAGCGAATATGTAACGTAGGCGTAAATAAGTTTTCCGGTTTGGCCGAAATCGGGAGTGTAAAAAGTTATGACGCCCATCACGGCAAAGGGAATGGCAAACCAAAGAAGGTATGGGCGATATTTTCCCCAACGGGTTTTGGTGCGGTCGCTCATTATACCCACGAATACATCGAAAAAAGAATCCCACAAACGTGCCACAAGAAACATTGTTCCGGCAGCTGCAGCGGTTATTCCAAAGACATCAGTGTAGAAAAACAATGAATACATCCCAAAGATCTTCCAAAACATGGAAGAGGCTGCATCACCAAAACCATAACCAATCTTTTCCCTTAACCCGATTTTTTCTGTAGTCATTCTTTTGTTTAATGCTAAAAAAATAAATCAATAATAATTGTTTTTGTTACTCTAATTTACACTTTGTACAGTAGGCATAGCATCTTTTATAAGAGCATTGACCAATTGAGTTCGATATGTTTTTGTTTGCGGGTCGTAAATACCAAATCCGGAATTCCATTCCCAGTATGCCCAACTAAATCCTTGCTGTTCGAACCATCGGGAAAGGAAACGTGTCCATTTTACTCGCGAATCCATATCGGCTTTTGAATAAGCTCCAAACTCACCGATATGTATGGGAATATTTTTTGATTTTGACAAAGCAATGGCTGCTTGAAATTCATTCATTACCGCTTGCCGTTCAGCTTGCGTGTCGTTCCATTTTGTCCCCAGCCAGGCATCGGAATCTTCTACCCATTCAGCTCCCTGATGCGTGAACTGAAAAGGATTGTAGTAATGTATGGTGAGAATCAAATGATTATCATTGGGAACAATGGTAAGCGACTTCAATGCTGAAGTGCCGCCCCATTCAGCAACACCCAGCAGTACACAACGTTGCGGATTTGTTTCTCGAATTACTCTCAGTGCATCCCTGTAATAGTCGTTCCAAAGACCCGCGGTAAGTTTATCGTGTGGTTCATTTAATATTTCAAACACTAAACTGTCGGGATAATCTTTAAAATATTCTGAAATCTGTTTCCATTGCGACAAGAAGCGAGCTTTTTGTCCTTGCGGATCAGCCATTAAATCGTTATGATGGTGCATATTGATAATAATGTGCAATTTATTGTTCAAAGCAGCATCTACAACCGATTTTACAGTTTTGAAAAATTCGGGATCAATGGTATATGGCGAAGTGCTCATGCTGCGGTCGTCTCTTTCCCATTTGATGGGTACACGAACATGCGTAAAGCCTAATTCGGCAATTTTTCTGAAGTCATCGACATCAAAAGGCGATTGCCACGATTGATCGGCTTCAAAAGTATTGCCAATATTTATCCCACGCCCTAACCGCTGATTCATTTCATTTGCTGTTGCCCACTGTTTTTCGTGAGAAGACTCCGAATTCGATTTTTGACAACTTGTAATAGAGAAAACAAGTATAAACAATAAGATTAATTTGCTAGCTTTCATTGTATTGAATATATTACGATATTAGAAGAATAGTGTCGCAAGTTTTTCTGCTATATCTGGCACTAAATTAAGCAAAACTATTCGATTAATAACTGATTGATTTGTTTTTGAGAATTAAATCTTTAATTTTTAATACAGAAACATACGAATAAAATCCGTCAGAAGGCGTGTTAAGACAATAATCCACGAGCCTGTCGATGGTGGAAGTTGCCACATGCATCCGCGTATCGGACGATGCATAATAAATGAAAACTTTACCATCGTCATCGGCTATCCAGCCATTACTGAACACAACGTTTGAAACGTCACCAACTCTTTCTTCTCCTTCGGGGGCGAGAAAATACCCGGCCGGTGAAGCAATCAACTCCGATGGATCGTCCAACGATGTCATGTATAAATACAAAACATAACGCAAGCCGGCTGCACAACCTCTCACCCCATGAGCTAAGTGCAGCCATCCTTTAGGAGTTTTGATGGGTGCAGGTCCTTCGCCATTTTTCATCTCCTTGATGGTATGATAATAACGCTGATCGATTGTTTTTTCATATGTTACGATAGCATTTTCAATGTCGTCAATCAAAGCCCATCCAATTCCACCTCCTGTACCCGCTTCAATAAAACTATCCTGAGGTCGGGTGTAAAATGCATATTTCCCATTGACAAATTCGGGATGCAATACAACATTTCGTTGCTGACTTTTTGACTTTAGGTCGGGGAGACGTTCCCACTTCTTCAAATCCTTGGTACGAGCAATTCCCGCACTTGCAACAGCCGAAGACAAATCGGGATTACTTTTGTCTTTTCTTTCTGCACAAAAAATGCCATAGATCCAACCATCTTCGTGTGCTGTCAACCTCATATCGTAAACATTGGTTGCGGGATCATCGTTTTCGGGCATAGTAATCGGTTCTTCCCAAAATCGAAAATTATCAATTCCGTTGGGACTTTCGGCAACGGCAAAAAACGATTTTCTGTCCACACCTTCTACCCTTGCTACCAACAGATATTTATTATGCCATTTAATGGCACCGGAATTCATTACAGCATTCATCCCAATTCTTTCCATCAGGAATGGGTTGGTCTTTTCATTCAAATCGTATCGCCACGAAACAGGGACATGAGCCGCGGTGAGAATGGGATTTTTATAACGCTGAAACCATCCGTTGCTTTGGTCGACAGGAAAATTTTTTGTGATAATCAATCTTTCCTGATTTTCAAACAATCTTTTCACTTGTTCTTGAAATGGGTTCATAACTTTTTGCTTCAATTCATTTGTATAAATTCGGAATATCTTTACAAAAAAACGTTTTGGGATAATGATAAAACTTTATAAAATCAGCTGCAGATTTTTGACCGGGATAAGGCGCATAATAATGATTTTCTCTTTCTCTTGCGTTACGCCAAACCATTACGTAGCTTATTGGATATTTATCAACAATTGGCAGCAAAACACTAGTCCACCAATTAGCAATGGGAATGGCTTCCAGTCCGGTTTCGGTCAAAGCAATGGGTTTATTTCGCTTTTTCCCTTCGTTGGTCATAAATGAAAGAATGGCATTTAACGAATTTTGAAACGATTCGATTCCGGCTTCATTGTCGCGGTGATAACCATCGAGTCCCAAAATATCGACATATTCGTCGCCCGGATAACGTTCCATATAAATCTGTCCGGGCCCTTGAATATCGGGCGAATAGGCATAAAGCAAATTATTCACTCCATTTTCTTGCATAAATTCGACTGCCATCTTCCAAAGTTGCTTATATTCCTCGGGCGCACAAAGGTCTTTTCCCCACCAAAACCAACTTCCGGTATGTTCGTGCCACGGACGGAATACGATCGGTATTTTTATTCCCTCTTCCGTTTTAAGCGAATTAAAAAAATCGGCAGCATGCTGTAGCCATCCTAAAAATTTTTCATGATTCTTCCCACCAGGTAAAATAGAAGATACCACACCTTCCGTCTTTATATCCCACGAATCACCATCAGTAAAAGGATTGTTCATATGCCAACTTATTGTTATCATTCCTCCACGATTATATTGATGGATGATCTCTTGACGAATTTTTTCGAAAGATACGTTATCGATATTTTTTTCTGCTTTCAACTCGATTTTCCCTAAATCGAATCCGATCACAGCAGGATAATCACCGATTACACTTTTCACGTCAGAACGTCCTTCATCGCCTTCCCAGCCAATTCCGTATAGTGGATCGTCCTGATGACCAAACATAAATCCTTTTTGGGAAATTATTTTAAGATTTTTGAGAAGATTTTGAGTTTCGGGGGTTAATGTTTTTATTCTCTTATTCTGATTGTTGTTCGTTATACATGATTGTTGAGAAAAAGCTTTTATACAAATTAAAGACAACACAATGACAACTATTTGAAAGCGATATTTTTTCATATTTGCAAATTATTTTAAGTCAGGCATTTCATCACGAGTTATTACGTGAGAATTATTCATTACCGTTCGCCAATAGGCAGCGCCATTTTGAGAATCATCTCTTGTATAACTGCCATACCAAGGCATGAACCAAAGCCAGGTATCACCTTTTTCAAACATCAAATTCGGATCAGGAATTCCACCACATTCAGTAAGTGCGATCATTTTTCTGCTTGAGACGAGAGCTTTAACTTTATTGAATTCCATCAATTGCGAATCGTGAATATTGGTTTTTGGATATAAATCTCGTCCCACGATATCCACATATTCGTCACCGGGATACCAATCAGGGTCATTCCCTTCTGAAGTCCACACCCAAATCAAATTATCCAGATGATGATAATTAGTCATTCTCTCGAACATGAGTTTCCAAAGCGATTTGAATGGTGCGACTCCTTTTGCTCCCCACCAAAACCATCCGCCGGCAGCTTCATGTAAGGGTCGCCAAATTACAGGAATGCCTTTTAATTTCATACTATTAAGATAACCAGAGATGATATCAATATCTTTTACCATTAACCGATATTCTTCAGAATTTTCGTCCAAAATTTTACTGACATCGAAAAGCGTTTGATCGGATTTACTCCCGTAATAGAATGCATATTGACCTGAAATACCACTGTTTGCCGGCACATTCCAATGCCACATGACTGCTACCAATCCATTTGATCGCCACCAATTTTCAACAACTGACATATTACTATAATCAATCCAATTTGAAGGTGAAAAAACATGATGTATAAAGTCGAAACAATTCAATGCTGGATATTTCCCTGTTTGAGCATAAACCCAATCGGCTTCATCCGTGTTCCAGTTGACGTTTGCCATTGTACCCGAAATGGTTTTCATTCCGTAAGTTTGCTTTAAAAAATCCATGATTTTTTGTGCTTCAGGAGAAAAAATTCTTGCAGGCGGAGTATAAGTAGTAAAAGCCAACTTAATTTCTGTTGGAATAAATACTCCTGTCGGGCCTTTTATGGTATTTGGAGGAATAATCAGTGTATATAAAGTTCCCGGCTCCAAATCAGAAGGCAAAATAACTTTTAAGTCTTTTTGAATGCCGGGTCTTACATCATTTAAAGCAATGCCGTTCAACGTTATTTCGTATCCACTTTTCAGCGTAACATTTTCATTGAAAATCAGAACAATTTCTTTTGTATAGATTGAGACATCCGCTTCACCATTTGCAGGCATGGACGAAACTAATTCTAGAGTAAGTATTTCAAGAATACCATCATCTGATTTTTTGCAGGAATAAAAAAACATTAATAATAAGCAGAGAAACAGAATAGCAGATTTATAATTCATGAGAGCACAAATTTCGACTGGTGCAATATTCCACGCTAAATAAAATATCAGAAAAACAATAAAAAAAGAGGATGTCATAAAAATGAATATCTATTAATTTTTTCAGACATCCTCTACAGCAATCAATTTTTTTACTTTATTTTTTCAAAACGAACATTATCAATGCACATATTCACATATCCTGCTTCTCCTGCAGTAGCCAGACCAAAATCCTTTGTAATGTTTTGAACGTTTGGTAAAATGTTTGTTCCGTATCCGTTATCATCTTTGAAATCCGTTAAAGGAATAGTTACTGTGTACCAGCCACCTCTATTTTCCATTCCGGGAATGATAGCCCAGAAATCTCCATCAGTACCGTTCAGCCGAAATTTAAATGGCACCGTTGTTCCACCCAGAACGTTAACATCCATTTTTACGGCCCATTCATCAACTGTTACACCAGCAACTTTCAGGTCGTATTGCCCATTTCTCCAAAAGAAATCAACCCAACCTGAGGGCAAATCCTTATTGATACGGAAATAGTTGCCACTCAACGATAGAGCAGGATCATTTTCTACTGATCCATAACTTCCCCACCATGAATCTTTCCCATCAAAATCAAAGAATACATAGCTTGGATCAGTTATAGGATCTGTACCGCTTATGGTTATCGCTACTGAAACTTCTTTTCCTGCAAAAGTGACCAATTTTAAAGTTACTGCACCTTTTGCGGCATTTTCAGGCACATAAACTTCCAACAAGGTTGCCGAACGAGTTTCAAATTGGGTTGCTTTCACATTATCTTGGAAAATTACTGATTCAACCAAATTTAATTTTGTTCCTTGAATAACCAGCAATTGTCCTGGTTTTGCACTTGCAGGAATGCTGGTTATAACAGGTATATCAGCCTCCGTTACAGTCAGTTCACTTGGAGATAAAATTTCGGTTCCGTTTACAGTAACAAACTTTACAATTCCACTTGTTGCATCAGTTGGAACATTAACAATAAATGAGATAGATGAACTTGGTGTAACATTCACGGTTTTAGCAGCAGACGGGAATATCACTTTCCTTATCAAATCCAAGTCACTTCCGGTAACGGTCAATTCACTTCCTGCCATTAATGTGCTCGGAGATAAGGCTGTAATTTCGGGCTTTACATAACTAAATTCAGGCGTATCAATCGTTTTAGTAGAGAAAGTAACAAGCGTTGCCACTTTTGAATTGGCTGTTTCCGGCACTGTTACCAAGATTTCTGTTTCTGATTTGGCAGTTATTTGCCCCTCTATATCACCAAATTTTATGCTTGCAACCAAATTCAAATCTTCACCTTTAATAGTCAAAGTATTGCCATTTTTAACTATTGTTGGACTAACAGCAAGATTTGAAGGCATTACGGTAATCAGTTTCTTGTTTCCTTTCACTTCGACACCCGATTTGGTAATCAATTTTAGGGTATCATCCTGGGCTTCCAATGGTACATTTACTGTAATTTGTGTGGAATCAGCATTTAAAATAACCTCATTTACTATTTTATCTCCACCAAACTTAACGCCCGCTACCAAGTCCAAATTTGTACCTGTAATATTGATGCTATTTCCCGGTTTCACAGTAACAGGAGAGAATCCTGCGAATGTAGGTAAAATAATATCGATTACTTCGTTGGAGTAGATTTCAATAGGTATTTCTTCTCCATTCGACAAAATGATTTTTCCTGTTTGAGCTTCGTCCGGAACCCTTACCTGCAATTGATCTCTGGACTGAGATATAAAATCTTTTGCTTCCACCTCAACATTGTCAACAAAGATTACTTTTTTAATCAAATTCAGGTAATCCCCTTTTACGGTGAGTATTTGACCAGCTCTTAAAGTAGTGGGAGTAACGCTGCTAATGGATATAGGCTCTGAAAAGGTAAGAGAAGTTAATGTTTGAATATCTCCTTGTGGCGTTTTTAAGGTTACTTTACCCGGACCAGCATTCTGAGGAATGGTAACCTGAATTTCTCTTTCGTTCACCACCTCAATTTCACTAACTTCTACTGTTGTTTCGGGTGTCAATCCCTGAAAAACTACAGCTGTAACTTTATCCAAATTGCTACCTATGAACCTGAGTTCACTACCTCTTAAGGCAGGTGACGGACCAAATGCTTTTAAAACTATCAAAGAATCTAATTTTTCATCATTATCATTGTCGCATCCGGTATATATGCCTCCACTGACAATTAACGTGAAAATTATCAGCCATGAATACCATTTATTTTTATGTGTTTGCATATTTTTTAAGATTTATGGATTATTTATTCAATCGGAACCACCCTAATGTTATCAATACAAATATATGGAGTACAGTCTGTACCGGTAATTCCTCCGTGATAAACAAAGAAAGTTAAGCCTCCATAATTCCCTACCCCTGCTACTTGAAGCGCTTTCCCCGTATGGTCATATTTGAAGTCTTTGAGTGGGAAAGATACCGTTATCCATCCATCAGTTTGATAAGATCCGCTTGATTCCCAAGGTCTCCACAAACCCCTCGGCGTTACTCCATCTGCAATATAACCATTGGTGTCTTTGGTTGACCAGGGCGTAAAAATCATTTGCAAGGCACAAGCAGACCAAGGTTGAGTCACATTGACCTCAAATTTGAGCTGTGCCTGATCTACCGGAATGGTAAACAAATCTCCTTCAGGACGACCATTAGCTGTTCCCCACAAATTGAATGAAAAATTATCTTCATCCCACGTGGATAAATCACCTTTCAGCGTGCCAGAGAAATAGACGTAATTTCCACTTATTCCTTCAGGATTGCTGTTGGCAATTTTTCCTGTGCGCCATCCACCTGATGCATCTTTTGTATCCCAATCAAGAATAATGCCTCTGTCATCCCTAAACTGAAATTTCGATCGTCCGGTTCCATAAATTGACTTTACGTTAATGTAACCTTTTTGAGAATCATTGGGAATCTTGAAAACAATTTTAGTCTTTTCGATACTTGTAATTTCCGTAACGGGAATATTACCGGGCATGCTTATGGTTAACGGAACATTCGGATCATCAATAAAGTAATCTCCATAAAGAATTGCAACATCACCATCATGTGCATATTCACACGAAATGCTTGCAACAACGGGAGCCGGCACAAGTACAGAAAAATCGTAGGCAATGGTATCGTTATTCTTTGTTACCATGTAAATTTTGTTGGTTACAACTGACGGAATTTCATTCGGAACATTCACAAACAACGTGTTGTACGTGATAAAACTTGAATTTAATACTGCTTTTTTATCATTAAACCACATTTCTCTGATGCTGGTAAGATTTTCCCCTATTAATACTATGGTATTATTCATATAAGCCGCTGCTAACAGCGAATCGGCCGACTCAGGATTTGGAACTCTGACATAGTAAACTTCAGGGACACCATCTGTCATAACATATTTATCCGGATTATCATCACATGACTGTGATAAAATTCCAATAAACAAAATTAGGCCACTTATCAGTATTTGGCTGTATCTTTTTTTCTTATTGTTTTTCATATCGATTTTCTCGTTTGAAATTAATAACTTATTGAACTTAAATCAAATTCAACCGGATCTTTTAACAGATTTGGATTCATGGTCAAATCCGTATCGGGGAATGGAAGTTGAAAATGAGCATCCGTTATATTTGGGATGTTATTAGGACTATAGTATGTTACGGAAGGATCCAACGTACCTGATTTGTAATACTGACCAAGTCCATTATAAGAACCTCTTCTTTGTGCTTTAATTTCAGCTATTGCTTTGTCCGGTTCATAATAATGCCAGCGCACATAATCGTACCACCTATCACCTTCACATGCCAACTCAAGGCGGCGTTCTTCCCATATATCATTCCAGGTAATGGATGTTTTTGGTTCATGTCCTTTAATTGATCTGCCCCTAACATCATTAAAGGCTTTTAATGCCTTAGGGTCTGATGTAGAAGAACTATTTCCTAAAACTGCCTCGGCATAAATTAAATAAACATCTGCAAGACGAAGTAGATGCGTACTTAGACTAGTAGCCATGCGAGCCATATGTGTTCCAGTCCCGATAACATGATCGTTATCGTTACCAACCAAATGCTTTACTTCATTTGCACCAACTGCACTTTGGTATTCCATACTGTTCACGGCAAATTCGGTATAATCAAAACCTCCTTTGTCTACCCAAAAATACTCGTATTTGTCGCCATACATCATCATGGTTGCTTTTCTACGATCATCAATATTGTTTCTGGTTAGGCTGAGCGCGTCTTCGTTAAAAGCATCTTGCAAATCCACCGAAGGCCCATTCCAGCCTCCCCATGTTGCACCATATTCATCAAACCCTTGTATTCCCAAGTCGGATTGTAAAGAATTTTGCGAAGTCCATTGGTTAGAAACTACCCAATGCCAAGCAATTAAACTTTCCTCACTAAAATTGTTCTTTAATCTAAAAATGTCAGAATAGACGGGCAATAATGAACGCCCACTTTCTTCAATCACTTTTCCGGCATATAATGCTGCTTTATCCAAATCTTCCTGTCGGCGAGAACCATTCATACCATATCCCGCCTTAGTGAGATACACTTTCGCAAGCAACCCGTAAGCAGAATATTTATCAATACGACCTGCCTGATTTTTCTCAGGCAACCATTCAATTGCTTTCTCCAGGGTCATGACGATATAATCATAAACATTTGGAATTGTTGCTTTGTAAAGGTTATTATAATTACCTTCGGCTATTGTGGTAGAATTATTATGGATGATAGGCACAGCACCAAAAGTACGAACCAAATAAAAATAAGCCATCGCTTTCCATACTAAAGCCTCCCCTTTCACTGTCTTCTTTGTTTCTTCTCTCACATTCGATCCGGCTTTCATATCAATATTCTCTAAAATGCCATTACAGTAAGCATTCACCGACCATAAAGAAGCTGACATGTTTACAAGATCTTCATCTGTAGAATTAATGGTAAACGTCAAATAAGGAGATTGACCCCAATAATAATTACCTGCCAATACCTCTCCCACTTTAAAAAATCCACGTTGGAAATCATACCAAGGAGAATTATAAACAGGATTTACGGCCTGAAAGCACTGCTCATCCGTCTTGTAAAAACTATCAACAGTATACGTATCCTCGGTAGGACGATCAAGAAAATCGTCACACGAATTGAACCCCCCTATAATAAACAATAAGGCACACAAAAAAATTTTTATGGTACTTTTATATTCTTTCATATTTTTGATTTTTAAAAAGATAAACTTAATCCAAAAGAATAGACTTGAGGAGAAGGGTAGCGCCCATTATCCAACCCAAAAACATTAGGACTGGCTGTGCTTGCCCCTACTTCAGGATCATATCCACTATATTTGGTAAATGTATATAGATTCTGAATGTTTGCATATATTCTAAGATTCTCAATTTTCCATTTTCGTACAACTGACGAAGGTAAGGTATAGCCTACAGCAATATTCTTGATACGGATATAAGAACCGTCTTCAATATATCTGTCACTAATACGGTTATTGTCATTTGGATCATTTGCTATAGCTCGCGGAATAACCGCATCAGAATTAGAAACTTTAACATTGGTGATATCGTCAAACCAGTTATAAACGGTAACACCATTAACTATCGCCGGATAAGTTTTATCAGAATCAATGGGTTCCAAACGTGCCCGCTGAGTAACTTTTTTCAGTTGATTATCCCAAACACTCGTCATACTCGACAAATGCATATCCAGATAATTAAATACTTTATTGCCATAAGAACCGTTTATAAAAATAGATAAATCAATGTTTTTAAATTGAAAGGTATTATTAAAGCCAAAAGTAAATTTAGGCCAAGGAGATCCAATATTTGTTCTATCATAGGTATCAATAATACCGTCCGGTTTTCCTTCAGGTCCACTAATATCTTCAAATTTTAAATCTCCTACCCACGTGGTATTATACCGGTTAAAAACACCATCAGAAGGATACTTCTCAGGTTTCGGAGAATTTTGCAAATCTTCCAAATCCTTATAAACTCCGGCAACTTTATAGCCATAAAAATTATACAAGGGGTCACCTACGTTAGTAACGGTTACTACATCACTCCACTGCCCATAACCCTCAATATGAGCCGACTCTGTTCCATCGAGAGCCACGAGTTTGTTTCTGTTAAAAGACATTTGGAAATCTGTGTCCCACATGAATTTACCTTTAAGATTATGTGTCGTTAACGTAAATTCCAGACCTTTATTATTAATCGTTCCATAATTGCCGTAAGGAGCAGCCAAAGCAGAAGACACATTTCCTCGCGTACCTAAATATGAAGGGAGTTGCAATTGCATCAACATATCGGAAGAAGTCTTATCATAAGCATCAATAACAAAATCTATTCTATTATCAAGAAAAGATATATCAAGCCCTATATTCCATTGTTCTTGTGTTTCCCATTTAATATAAGGATTTGCAATATTCGATTGCCGATATCCCAATCCCAGTCCAGAAGGCATTTTTGAAATCGAAGCACCCCATTTATACCCGCCTATATTGGAATTCCCTGTCTGACCCCATCCTACACGAATTTTCCCATTGCTTACAATATGAGTCAACGATTTGAAAAACTCTTCATTTGTAAAACGCCAAGAAACAGCAAATGCATGAAATCCTGCCCAACGATTTTTCGGACCAAAATTTGAAGACCCGTCTTTGCGATAAGTATAGGTTCCCATATACCGTTCGCCATAATTATAAGTGGCTCGACCAAAAAACGAAGCCATTGCGCTACTACCAAATCCTGAACTTATCTGTGGATTAGAACCTAAACTAGGATTATGAATATCATTCGAAGGAAGGCTGGATGCGGTTACTCCTTCATACTCCCAACTCGATTCCCACAAATCTTGCCCAATCATCAATGTATATCTATGTTCGTTTTTTTCTCCGTAATACGTTAAATAATTCTTTAATTGCCAAAAAAGATTATTATTCCTTTGAATAGAACTCATATTAATATCGCGACTCCAGTTTCCATAAGTAACAGCAGGTTCAAATCGTTCTGCGCGCGAATTACCAATATCAAAACCAAGTTCAGTATGCCATATTAGATTCTCTAAAGGAGTTACATCCGCAAATATATTCCCATTTAATTTACTTCTACCCAATAGAATATCTTCATCGAGAGCCATGCCTATCGGATTAATTCTTGTATACCCTTCTCGTACAACACTGGCATAATTTCCATCCAAATCATAAATTGGAATATCAGGAGGTGTTAAAAGTGAATAATTTACTATACCTTCATCACTGTCTGCCAACCCTAACCTTTCATCAGTATTAGAATACATGGCATTAACACCCAGCTTTAACCATTTTTTTAATTGAGCATCCAAATTTGTTCTAAACGAATAGCGATCAAATTTTGTCCCTATAATAGTACCTTCCTGATTCATAAATGATCCGGAAACATAGTATTTTACCACTTCGGTTCCTCCTTGAGCAGATAACTGATGCTGATACATAGGTGCATGCCTAAAAATAGCATCTTGCCAATTAGTGCCTGCTCCTAACAATGTGGGATCTAAAAATTCGGGACGGCTATCCAATGTATTGCTTTCCTGAGCAACAGAATTACTGTATTCAGCAAATTCCTTCAAATTCATCATGTCAATACGCGCTGCCTGACGTTGAACCCCAAACATTCCCTCGTAATTAAATTTGGCTTGACCCGCTTTTCCTCTTTTGGTTGTTATCAAAACAACACCATTAGCTCCCTGAGCACCGTAAATAGCAGTTGCGGAAGCATCTTTTAAAATTTCAATCGACAATATATCAGCAGGATTAATAGTAGAAAGTGGCGAAATGGTTGAAATGGGTCCATTTCCTAACGCATCCCCAAGTCCAAAAGAAGCCCCACTACTTCCTCCTCCCTGAACAATAACACCATCTACTACATAAAGCGGTTCAGCATTTGCATTAATAGTCGATTGACCTCTTACTCTTATTGATACAGAAGAGCCAGGAGCACCAGACGTCATAACTGCAGTTACTCCGGCAGCCCTACCCTGCAAAGCTTGATCAATATTTGTAATTATAGAACTTTTTATTACACTTTCTCCCAGAGAAACAGAAGCTCCGGAAATATCGCTTTTTTTCATGGTGCCATATCCAATAACTACCACTTCTTCCAATGTTTCTACATCTTCTTCCATTTTAATGTTCAATGTAGAATTATTTCCTATATTTACTTCAATAGTTTTATAACCGACATAAGAAAACACTAAAACGGGGTTTTGAGTAGTAAGCCTCAGAAAAAATTTCCCATCAATATCGGTTACTGTTCCGTTTGAAGTTCCTTTCTCCAATACAGTAACCCCAACCATCGCAGAATTATCTCTGCCATCTACAACAGTACCGGTTATAGTACGTTGTTGGGCCATAAGTTGCAAGCTCAAAAACAAAGCTGCAAGAACCAACATAATGTTTTTCATACCAATGTTTCTCATAAATAGAACGTTTTTTGTTAAATTTTTTTAATTTATACCCCTTCCCGAAAAAAGAATTTCTTCTCTAGAGAATATACTATTTTCGTCATCACTTTTCTCCTATGCAAAATTAGGTTGAAAAATAATGTTTTATAGTGCATAATTTAGCTAAAAATGATACTATTTTGATTAAAAAGTTAAATTATGACTTTTGTTTTTCTAAAATTTTCTCTGAATTCTTTCGGAGTGCACCCTTTTTTCTTTTTAAAAATTCGATTGAAATTCGACAAATTATTAAAACCACAATCGTAACAGATTTCAGTTATTGAATTGGTAGTATCGACTAATAGTCTGGAAGCACACCCTAATCGAATATCGATAATATATTCTGAGACTGTTTTTCCGGCACGAAATTTAAAAAAACGACTTAAGGAAGAAGGGGTCATTCCTACCAAATCGGCCAAATCTTTTAATCGAATATTTTCTTTATAATGGAGATTAATATATTCATATATTTTCAATACTCGCCTGCTGTCGGCACTATCATCTGTATTTGCAAAAGACGAGCTTGCTAAAGGATGAATATTGTCAAAAAGAGAAAGTTCATACAAAATGGAAAGAAATTTTATCACCGCATAAAATCCTTCTACTTCCGATGACAAAGTATCCAATAAAGGATAAACTTTCATAATTGCTTCCATCGGGAAACTAATCCCTTTTTTTGCTTTTTCAAACATTCTTCGAATGCTGTCAAACTGATTTTTTTGAATAAAACTATCGGCAAACAAGTTTGGAGAAAATTGAAGAGTGATCTCTCGGATATTATCAGACTTGCAATGGTATTGTTCCCACACGTGTTCTAAACCTTCACCCGTAATTAAGGTTAAATCGTAATTCCCAATAATTTCCACAGAATCCCCCACTATCCGCCGAACACCTTTTGCATTTTCAATATAATTGAGTTCATATTCGGCATGATGATGAAGTGGGTAGGTAAATTCGGTCTTCCTACGATCCACGATATAAAAACAATCTTTATTGGACAACGGGGTAATTTCACGTATAATATAATTAATATTATTGCTCATTTACACAAAAGAACTCTATGAAATAAAAAAAATTCTAATTAAATAAATCATAAATCAAGATTATCCGTTTCTAAAAGAGACCACGGGCAATTCACGTATATTTTAAAGATTTCCAATTTGAAAATTCTTGAAGCAACATCTCACCTCTACCGGTTTGGGAAAAACTACTGCAACCAGGCAGTCAAACAAAAACATTAAAAAATAAACTTTTTTCATGATGCATATTATTACTTAAAATTGTTAGGATAAATTCAATTATTAAAGGCAACACGCATTACAAAGATGCAAAAAATCTTTGTAAAAGTATATCAATAATTCAAAAATTTGCAGGATCTTCCATTTAGTTTGCCCGATATTTGCTCTATTTGTTTCTATTTTCCTATTCATGATACTGCCAAATGGGTATAAAATACATATAAATAAATTAAAAACTTATCGGGGAATGTATTTTAAAAAATATTCCCGACATCAATATTCACAAGAATAAACACGTTAGCCATATTAATATTAATAAGGTTAACACATAAAAAACAATAGCATTTTATTTTTCAACTAAAACAATAAAACCTTAACCACTGATTTTCCGAACAATATTCAATGAAAAAAGACTTGTATGCCCGGAAAATCGTTTTCCGAAGACAATGAAAAATTTTTTTTATCCTCTGTCGGATTTTCCGACGAAGGAATTTAGTTAGTTATTGTTAACGCACGTTCTCAGAAAGAGGATATAATTTTCGTGCACTTTGCCCCCTTTTACCAACGGGAGATAAAATTATGTTCCGCCTCTATCGAAAAATCCGATAAGACATAAAATTTACAATCATCTTTTATCAAAATTTACGAAAATAGAAAAAAGAATCGCACTTTTGCTTTAGCCTCTTCTTAAAAAGAGGTATTTTCGTTTACAAAAACCCCATTTCTCTTAACCACTCTTCGCACAATACTGTCCACAAATTGGCTGATCCGGGATTATTCCGTAAAGCAATTTGGTGTCCTCCCTTCGGAAAAATATGCAATGAAACGTCAACGCCCATTTCTTTTAATGAAATATAATACATGATGCTGTTAAGAGGATCAACTGATTGGTCGTTATTGGCATGAACCAAAAAACAGGGAGGTGTGTCACGACTTACCTTTCTTTCGATCGAAAACTGATGAGCAAGTTCTTCCGAAACATCGTTACCCAATAAAGCTTCTCTACTTCCTTTATGGTAATGCGAAACAAGACTCACAACCGGTGAAACCAACACCTGAAAATCGGGCTTAAAGTTCAGATTGTCCAAGCTATCGCCAATATTTGAATAAACCTCATTTATGGTGCTGAGCATCCCTGCCAGATGGCCACCTGCAGAACTACCATATACACCTATTTTGTTTTCATCGATCGCCCATTTATTAGCATTTGCACGAATAATTTTCATTGCACGTTGAGCATCTTGTATGGGACCAAATCTTTTGTCAATCAAATCGGGAGATGTTGGGAGTCTGTACATCAAAACAAACGCATTCATCCCTATGGTGTTAAACCACTTGGCAAGCTGTATACCCGCAATATTATAGGTCAACTTTTGATAACCACCTGAAGGACAAATCAGTACAGCACTGCGTTTGTTTTCTTCTCGTGATGTTAAAAAAACATACATCCCGGGTTTATCGATTTGTGTTACCCTTTCCCTTTCCTCCACGCGTTCCAATTTTAATCTCTTCGAATTGGGCATTTCTCCTTCCGGCCAAAGATAAATGTACTCTTGTGAAAACATTAGAAAACTTGCGCAAAATAAAAAAACAAGCATCCACAATGCCTTTAAGTTGATCTTCATTTTCATAATATGCAAAATTTTTCTCATTTTCTGCTATTCCATCCGGGTAAAGAAACCGTTGCCTGATAATTCGAATAATTGTACAAAGGATTTCTAATTGGCTTATAAAGCTTCCCTTCCTTAGGATTATCCTCTTGAGTATATACCCATATTTCATTGGGATTCCAAACTACGATTTCGTCGCGACAATCGCCACATATATCAAGAACAGCATTGCACATGTCGGGGTGTCCGTCATCGGGAAATAACAACACTTTTCTGCCCCAACCGTCAAACGCTCCTCCATCACGCACGTTGGGATTATGCACAAAATATTCTTCACCACACCCTGTCCAATTTAGAGGTAAACACATGCTACCAAAATGATTAGGCTCAAAGTCGTGATAGATTTTTCCGTCCTGATCATAAAAATGAATCAAACCTTGATTACCCCAGAAATTAATAGTTACCGTTTCAAGACCGGGTTTTTCCGTTCTGTAGTTGGCAACCGACGGATTCTGAACATGACCAATATCATGGTGTACTAAGATATTTCCATCCAAATCAACACGATAATATCCTGCATCACTAGCAGCATACATAATTACAGGATCGGTTTGAGGATTTTCATCAAAATCTACAATCGCTACACCATCACAATGATCCGGAATTTGTTCATCAAGGCACCATAGCAGCGTTCCATCATCATCATACAACGAATACCCGATCAAGAGTTCATCTTTCCCGTCACCATCTATATCGTAAGCATAAGGATAATGCCCTGTTTTACAACTTCCTTCCCATAACTTCTCTAGTTTGTTGCTCATCACCCAAAAGTGAGTATACCTATCTTTAATCAACAAATTCCCATCATACCCTTTTCCTTCGCAATCGAAGAAAAACAAACAATCGCCCAATATTCTTTCGAATTTGTCATCAGGAATTCTCGACTTCGGTGTCGATGTTTTGAATAAAGTCTCACCGCTTTCGGCATCTGCAACAATGAGTTCGAAATTCATGGTATATATTACTTCGTTACGTCCGTCGTTGTTAAAATCATGGATCTGAAAAGCAACGTCATTTGTAAGAAGATATTTTCCAGAATCAGGTTCCCCAATTTGCCAAAGAATATCGCCATCAAAGGTCATCGCAGTTAAACAACTTAACTCGCTATGGCTGTCACGTGGCCAATTGTGGTGAACAACCTGACCGATAAGTACATCCATCTGGCCGTCATGATTAAGATCTCCGAAGCGAAGATTACGCCCCGTTCCAAAACCCGTTGTACTTATCTTCTTCCATAAAATCATTTTGGGGTTTGCCGCCTGCAACCTTGTCAGTTCACGCTCATATTCGGAGCGTTTTTTGTTTATTCTTTTTATTTCTTTATCCGAAGTTAACACTTCAGCGTATTTATATTGTGCCCTTGTATCCGATATCAAGCCAATTTTACCTGAAGGATAGGTATCATCAACAACTGTCAATTTAACATCATCGTTCAATTGCGCTTCAATCGTGTTATCACATACGGTAACCACAGCTTTCAAATCATTCCCGGGAACAAAAACATAAGGTTGTTCGGCCAATATTTCTTCTTTCATAATTCTAAAACCTGCTCCATGATTAAACTTCGAAATGTACGCCATAGAATTTTTGACCCCGAAAAAATAAAATTGACGGGAGTTTCTGTATCTAAAGGCAACTCCCGACGATAAAGAATCGTTTTCAGGACGAAACACTACTGTTAATTTATAATCTCGCCATAACGAATCACCAGCAACAATCATGGGGTGAGTACGACGATAGTCTTGATTTGAAAATGTTTGACACATTACCTTTTGTGAATCATCGGCTTTAACCTGCCATGCAATTGCCCAACCAGCCTTTCTCATCCCTCCTGCAGGAGCAAAACAAGCCACTTCCCAATTTCCCTTTTTACCTGCTTCGGGTAAATAATGATATTCTGTAAGTGGACCAACCGGCGCAGAAAACAAACCGGTATCCAAGTCACTGAAATTATCACATAATAATGTTCGATTAAAAACAGGAGTTTTATGAAAACCCTTACAATGCGATAAAATCAAAGTACTAATTACAATAAATAACCATAATTTTACTTGTCTCATTCCTTTATATTCATATAAACACTTTCAAAAAGAAGGAAAACCTACAATAACCCTTACCTCTCAATCCGATTATATACAAAATTATCGAAAATTACTTCGCCGTTTCCGAAAGCAAATAACCCGGCTCTTAAACTTAAAAATCCTCCGAAAACATTGTGATTAAATCCTGCAACATACATGCTCCGTTCTACACGTGTCCAATCACGACCGTCGGCACTAAAATAAAAACTAACCTCGTTTGCATCGTTCAAAATGCGAAGATAACCGTGATTGCCAATGTCATTAGGTACACGAATCTTGGAATTTTGGCGGGAAAAAACAAAAAAATGAGATGAATCTACAGCAATTCGCACATTGGCGTCTTCATTATAGTAAAGACAAAGTCCGGCTGTGGTTCCATCCTGAATGGTATATTCTACTACCACTTCGTAGCGTCTGTCAGAAGGATTAACCAGTAATGGCGAACTTTCAGAAAAAGATTTACCCTTCGCTTTAAAGAAAAGCTTTCCCTCTTTAATTTCTATGCGTAAAGGATCATAATCGCAAAAAAATTGCCATTGCAAACCTAAATTTTCTCCTGAAAAATCATCCGATAAAGCGGTTCCATCAATTGAAGGTCTTCCTGCCGGCATTATTAACGGATCGCTGCTTTTGATTCCTTCCGGCACTCGGAACCAATGATCATCAGTCCATTCCAACGGAAGCATCAGCGTTTGTCTGCCCAATGTATGAAATTCTTTTTCGTATCCATGATAAACAATCCACGTTTGCCCTTCTAAGTCATCCACTAAAGTGCCATGCCCCTGACTCCACCAGCGCTCATTGCGACTCCATGTATGAACTATGGGATTATACGGTGAATTTTCCCAAGGTCCGTAAGGCGATTTTGCTCTGGCTGATACCACCATATGGGAGGTAGCTGGTCCGGCAGTTCCTCCCTCAGCAACCGTCAAATAATAATAACCATTTCTTACAGTAGATTTTGGCGATTCTAAACAAAAACATTCTGTGCTCCAATTTTTAGGAAACTCCCAACCCGAATATATATGTTCGGGTTGTCCAATTGTGGATAATCCATCTTGCGCAAGTCGAACAATATATCCACTCGACAAATAAAGATAACGATTACCATTTTCATCAACCACATGACCCGGATCAATAAAACCATGCAGTTTTAGGTCGATAGGATCAGACCAGGGACCGGCAGGTGAAGAAGCTGTAACAACCCAATTGGTTCCACCGGCAGGAAAATAAATATAATATGTTTTTCCGTACTTAACAAAATCAGGAGCCCACACCGATCCAACATACTTATGCAGGGCATGACAAACACGCTGCCAGTGGATCAAATCAGTAGAATGCCAAATCAGCAAGCCCGGATAATACTCAAAAGAAGAATGAACCATGTAATAATCATCACCATCTCGTAAAATGGAAGGATCAGGGTAATCTCCTCCTAAAACAGGATTTCGAAAAGTAGACGAAAGATCTTTTTGGGCAACAACACCAAAATAGCTAAAACAAAACAGCCACAAGAATAACGCCTTCACCATTAAGGAATTTATTTTGATTTTAGGTTTCATATTTTTCATAATTTTTATCGGTTTGCATTCAAATTTCCCGCTCTAAAAGACGAAATATAGTTCATCAATATATTCATATTCTGAATATACGCCTTGGTCGAAATATATTCTTGATCGGAAGTATCGGGAAACGGCGATGTATCAGTTTCATCTCCAACAAAGGTGCAAGCATACTCGTCTGTAAGATCGCAATTAACACCATCTCCTACATAGGGATGACTGGTCATGCAATGTTTTACTAACCATCGACCGCGACTATCCATAGATTGCAGCACTTTATCAACCTGTTCACCTTCACGAATCACCCATTGTTGCTTCCTGCGAAGACCAAAAATTTTCTGCAGACCATCTTTTTCCTGTTCGGTCTTTTCTGCAAAAAGGAAAAACTTTTTCAACTCATCTGAAGGAATTGACTTAACACGATTATACTCTTCTTTCAACTCTTGAATGGGAATATGACATTTTCCATGATAATGTATCAGGAGGTTACGTGCATCTTCATTGCAGTAATAATAACCGTACATTACATTCGATCCTATCCGATGAACATATATAGGACGTCCTGTTTCAGGGTCAATGAAAGTTGGATGAGTATATTGTCCACCTTCACGCTGACATTCCTTGAGTCTATTTTTTTCTAACCAATCGATAGCTTTTGGAACAGCTACCAAAAACTTTTCATCGCCCGTATATTTATAAAACTGGAGAAGAAGCATGGCATTTTCAAAAGTGGTTTGTGGAAGAAGGGCTGCAGGCTCATAAGAACGAGCACCGGCAACCTTCAAATCTTTATCATATTGCTCTCCCCATCCTCCTGAGGGATGTTGAGAAAGAATATAAAAATTCATTCCTCTGCGAATAGGATCTTCCATCCTCCGGTCATTTAATTGGGCATAACAGTTAATTAAAAAATGGATATTTTCTCGAATCACACCATCATTAAAAGTATAAAAAGAAGAATAATCCCGTCTCCCTCCTTTACTGAATTCTTCTTTGGGAGGAAATCGCTGAGGCCAACCTCCAAAAGGATATTGACTTCGTAAAATAAAGTCAATAGCTTTATCTAACGCCATTTTGCAAGCTCTATTTTCGGGTACGGTCAAATAGAATCTAAGTAAAAAATTTGCGGCACTAGCTGTTACATTATCATCGAAAGTACAATTCCCGTAATAATGTTGAAATTCCTCTAGCCGCCAACCATTTTTCCCAATCGTATCATACCATCTTCTAATCGATTCTTCGCCGGAAAAATCGCTCATATAGTTCCAACCACCCTCAGGATATTGTCCACGAATAACCGCTGAAACCACTTTCTCGGCCGCATTCAAATAATATAAATCCTTTGTGAGTTCCCATGCATCCAAAAAAACATTGCCCATGCCCACAGTTCCGGGATCTTGCATCCAAATCATGGAAGGATATGCTTCCATTTCGCCCCAACAACGTGAAAAATCCGGAAGATAATACCAAAGGTATCCACCCCCATTACTTACTTCTTCCACCATAAATCGGGTAGCCTTAAGCATCTTTTTCTCTATCTCATCCACAGATGGTTGAGACAAAAGCAAAAAAGAAGAAAAGAAAAAACCAAAGATTACAAACAAGCACCTTTTTCTATTCATAGTTTTCTCTATTCATAAATATTTCCCGACCGGCATCCTTTTTTGGTATGTCGGTCGGGAGTAATTATCCTAATAAAAATCAAAAACGAACATATGCATTACACTAATAATAACTATTAACCACAACCAAATTAATTTTGAGCAAAGCCATAGCCATTCGTAATCAAACCCTTTGACTTAGAAATAGTTTCAGATGACATCGGAAGAAGATAACGAGGAGGAACGCCACTTTCATAATATTCGTCAGAATAGCCTTTGAAAATATCTGTTGTGTATTGTGCTGCATTTTTAACGATATTAATTCCCCATGCAGTTTTAACGTAGCCATTAGACTCTAACTCTTCAGCTTCTGAACTACTTGGATTGATATAATGGAACAAACCTTTTATAGCTAAATTTCTATTACCTGAATACGGAGTGAAGCCTTTATCTGTCCATAAATCACAATTTCCTCTCCATCCGGGATATTTTACCGGATAAGAAGGATCATTCTCAGAAACATCACATTGCGTGGTAAGCATTTTAGTCATTCCCAGATCCCCTACATTTACTGCTTTCACATAAATATAAGCAGGTATGGTATTCCCGTTTTCAAATGTATAGTACCCTTGATTCTTCAATCCTTCAACCATAGCTTTTTGCTTATTGCGAATCTCGATGATCTTCTCTGGCATTTTCCCTGTACGAATCAAATCATAACGCCTCAGACCCTCACCCGCAAATTCCAATTTCCGTTCTTGCTGTATTGCTTCTTTCAATGCTTCACCCGACAAACCGTTTATATAATTATTTACCTTGGATTGTTGATCTTCGGCCGAAAAAGCACGACTGCGGACTTTTTTCAGTTCTTCACGTGCAGAACCCTCATCACCAAGTTCAGCATATACCTCGGCCAGCATCAAGATCACATCCGACATCCGCATTTGAGGCCAATTTATTCCGGAAGAACGTTGTTTAGCCGTATAAGGATTAGCCATCCGGCTTTCATCCCACTTATTGTTCGGAAGCCCACCTTTTTCCCGTGAACCCGGTTCGAAAGAAATCAATCGCTCGGAACAGCTACCCGAATTGGCAGTAACCGTAACAGTAACATCTCTACGCATATCCCTCTGATCAAATTCATCGTAATAAAAAGAAGCATACAAACGACTTTGACCATATGCCTTACAAGGATAAGCATTAGAACTGCCACCACCCGAAGGACGGCCAAAAGCATAAGGGCGCTCACTATTACCTTGAGCACGGGTTACCCCAACTTCATAGAGTGATTCGGGACTAACTTGCAGATCCATATTATATTGAAAATTTCGTTGAAAAGGATTGTTAAAACCACTTTCCTGTCCATCCGACGTAATTAAATAAGCAGACCCGGAATTTGACACGCAAGCTTCCAAATAAATTTTGGCAATTTGATAATATTTTTTATAATCTGTTCGACGTACATATTTAGCATTCCACTTTTCTGTACCAATTTGTTCAAAACTGACATTTCCATAATCGAAATCAGTGCGACGAAGACCATACCCTCCCGCAAACAAAGCCATTCTACCAATCAAGCCCTGTACAAAAGTTCGCGAAAAACGTTCGGCATTTATCCCTCCTTCCCCCAATCGATACATCAACGGTTCTACCCTCTGCAATTCCGAAAGTTCATAATCATATATCTCGTCACGTGATTTGCAAGCTACATTTTCAGTCTGCTCTGTCGAATAAATTGCCGTGGTAAAATGAGGAACATCTCCAAAATAACGAATCAAATTGTGATAAGCATATGCACGAAACGTCACTGCTTCCCCATAAAGCTGAGTCCATAAATTAATTTCACCTTTTTCTACAGCTTGTTTGTATTCTGCCTTTTCTTCAATAGCCTCCTTGATAATGGTTGCACGATTTGCAACCTTGTATAACTCTTTCCAGGCACTTACTGCATTAGAATAATCGATCGAGATTTCCGATGCATACAACCCCTCAGGAATGTGGCGCATTTGAGCATCATAACTTTCGGGATGACACTCGGAGTCTGAACCCACAACATCTAAATCATAAAACAACCCATTATTACATTCCCTCCAAATATCATAACAGCCTACAATCACTTTATAAGCTTCATCAGGAGTACTAAACACAAAATCCTGATCCACACTGGAAGGAGAAGATACATCCAAAAAGTCTTCACTACAAGAGAAAAACAAAAATAGCACTCCTATTATTAAGAAATATAATTTTATATCTTTTTTCATAGCCATTTTATTTATTAATTAAAATTCAATGTTTACACCAAAAGTATAAGAACGTGCTCTTGGATAAGATCCCCAATCCAATCCAACAGTAGGATACACCGCTCCTCCTTGACTGGTATTGGTATTTACTTCAGGATCTAACCCTGAATATCCGGTAATTGTAAAAGCATTATAAATGGATGCATAAATACGAATTCTTTGCAATCCAATCTTATTCATCATTTTATTTGGTAAGGTATATCCCACTGAAACCGTATTCAAACGTAAATATGAGCCATCTTCTATTCCTAAAGTCGAACAAATCGGATTTTCATGATAAGGCAAAAAAAGCGTAGCATTGGAATTGAGTTCTTTTAATGCAGTGGGTTCAATCACCTTAATCAGCTGTCTGTTTTGAATATCATAAATTTTATATGCCGTTGACAAGAGCGCCAATCGATTTCTATAGAGACCATCTTCTTTACTTCCGTAAAGCGCTGCAAGATAATTGGCATTATAAATTTTATTGCCGTAACTCCAGTTGAAATCCAATCCAAAATCCACGTTTTTATAATTGCCGCTAACACTAAATCCACCCGTGTGTTTGGGATTCATATCACCGATGATGGTGACATCATTTTCATCTATTATACCATCCGGAATTCCATCAGGGCCACTAATATCCTTAAATTTCATTGCTCCCGGATAAGCAACTTGACCTCCCGGTTTATTCGCTGTTGTACCATACAAAGTACCAAGAATTCCGGCGCCAATATCGGCCACACCTTCTTTTAGAGTATATATGCCGTTATTATAAGTAAAATCATCCACCGAGTACCATCCATCGTAAGTAAAGCCTCTTACTTGACCAACAGCCTTCCCTTCAACCAAAATATAATCACCCGTATTAGGTCTCAGCATTGTCGATCCCCAATTTGTGGTATACAAACCATTAACACCTTCGGCTAATTTGTCGACATTGCCTCTATTGATATTGATATTCATGCTTACAGAAAGATTAAAATCGCGCGAACGCATTAAGTCGCCACCAATAGCAAGTTCAATTCCCTTATTACTTGTTTGACCAATATTATCATATGTTTGAGAAAATCCGGTATAAGCCAATACAGATGTCAACATCAATAAATCTTTGGTAGTATTTTTATACAAATCTATAGCCCCATACACACGATTCAAAAAACCAAAATCAATCCCTAAATTTCGAGTAATTGTTGTTTCCCACTTAAGATTTGGATTGGCAATTGTTTCGGAAGCAGGAACATATGCCATTTGTTGTTGTTCGTTTATGGAATAACGAGTAAATCCGGCCGACTTCCAATTCATTTTCCATAAATTAGCATTAATTCCATCATTACCTACTGTACCATAAGAAAGACGCATTTTCAAATTATCGATCCAATCTACATCTTTTAGAAAATCTTCATCCGATAAACGCCATGCAATTGCTCCTGCAGGGAAATAGCCCCAACGATGAGTAGGTGAAAATTTCGATGAACCATCCGCCCGAAAAGTTGCAGTCAATAAATAACGCCCTTTATAAGAATAATTTACACGCCCGAAATAAGATTCCAAACGGTCCGGAGTACCTGTGCTTGAAGAATAACCATAATAAACCGTTCCTTCATCGCTTGTTTCACGATGCTGATCCATCATGGCAAAAGCTCTATCTGCGTCAAAAGAAGCCGGAAAATAATTTCCCCAAATACTGATCCCTTCCGAACCTGAATCCGATACCTCTTGTCCGGCTAGAATTGTCAAATTGTGATCTTCATTCAATCCTTGAACCTCATAGCTCAACGTATTTATCCAGCGCAGGGCCCAACCTTCTGAACTGCTTATAGAAGCATTTCCTCCATACGTTTTTACTCCATTCTCATAATAGTCATTATATATAGCTCCCGACCAGGTTTTATTACGATTCCAATAAGTACTTAAGCCAAGTTCTGATTTTGCTGTCAAACCCTTTATAGGCACCCAGGTTAAAGCAGCATTTGCTCTGAGATTGCGATTGCGACTGAAAGGTGTATAATCTTTAAGGCGGGAAACAGGATTAAAATTATCCTGCAATATTTCAGAATACATACCCAATTGCGTATTAACTGACTCGTCAAGTTCACCCAATACATCTTTAGTCGCAATCGGACGAAACCAATAAGATGAAGAAAGAATAGATCCACGGGCATTAACCGTGCTTTCATTACTTACTTTATCTGTATTAGTAAAACGAGTATCCACTAACAATGTCAAATTGTCTCTTAAGCTTTGATCCAATTTAAATGAAGCACTAGTACGCTTATACCAAGAATTTACTTTCATTCCGTTATCTTCGGAATGATTGAGAGAAAAAAGGTATTTTGTCTTATCTGTTCCTCCGCTGATATCAAGATCGTGATTCTGTGATGTTGAATTACCATACACTTCTTTGGAAAAATTCTTGGCAGGAACATTTTTATAATGATCTATTCCTTCCGGATTATTGAAGGTAGATTCATATCGTCCTATAGCCCAAAGCTTTTCCCATGCATCTGCATAATTATCGCCAATAGCGGCAGCATATGCCCAGTTGTAAGCAATATAATCATAGGCATTCATTGTTTCCAAATACTTGGTTGGTGTATTAAACTGGACATACCCACCATAATTAACGGTAATTTTTCCTGCTTTACCTTTTTTGGTAGTTACCAAGATAACGCCATTGGCTCCACGTGCCCCATAAATAGCAGTAGAAGAAGCATCCTTAAGGACATCAATGCTCTCTATCTGACTTGGAGGGATATCATTCAAAGAGCTAACGGGAAAACCGTCTACTATTAACAATGGTTGATTACTCTGTGAAATAGATCCACCACCTCGTACACGAATCGAAATTTCAGCATCTGGACGACCATCTTGCGAGATAACATTTACCCCAGGCAATCGTCCCTGCAAAGCCTTTGCTACATTAGTTACCGGAACAGCTGCAATTTTTTCACCACTTACCGAAGCAACTGAACCCGTCAAATCTCTTTTTCTTACTGTTCCGTACCCAATGGCCACTACTTCTTCAAGGACAATCGTTTCCTCTTCCATTACCACATCAATTTGTTTTTTCCCATCAACAGGAATTTCTTTTGTCTTCATCCCTACGAAAGAGAATACTAATACCGCATTCTCAGGAATATAGGGGAGAGAATATTTTCCATTTGCATCACTAATGGTTCCCTGGTTAGTTCCCTTTATAGTTACAGTTACTCCAGGAAGTGGTTCACCTTTAACATCACAAACCTGACCACTTACAGTAATTTGCTGTTGTTGAACGTATAGTTCAACATCCGAAACCTTTTCAAGAAAATAATCATCAGTTGTAGCTATGAAAATACCTCTCGTATTTAACGACAATTGCTTCCCATCTTCATAATTGGTTGATGCTAAAGTCGAAAATGAAAATATTAACATTGCAAAAAATGCCATTTTCTTTGACAGAAACATCTTTAGCTTGATGATAATCTGCAATTTTAAAAAATAATTGAAAATCATTTTATTCATAATTCAATTGATTTGTGTAATTCAATAATACATTCATTTACTTTTATTAATTTCAACACACATACCTCATAAAACATGTTTTTAAAAGGCTTTAAAAGTTACGAAATAATTCATCTTTTTTAAAAAAGAAGGAAATCAAAATTTACTTAACTAATTTCATCATAGGCATATTATTTTATTAAACTAATTATTTAGAAATCTTATCGGTAACAAATCAAAACTTGATGAAAAATTTTATTATTATCTATTTATTATCGTCATAAATATATTTTTTGGAAAATGTAAATCAAAGATTTGCTATTAATTTTAACAAACTATTAAATATTTCATTGCAATATTAATATAAATAAATTAAATATAGGTGGATAAATTGCTTTTTGAGAGGGGTTATATTGTTTTTTAACAAATACTTTATGTTTTAAAAGCAATTATTCATTGAATTTCTATTACAAAATCTTCTCCTAAAACTTTTTCTTTTGTATAATTCAAAACCTCATCGTCCGTCAATTGACGTGACCATGCAACACGGTGCAAAATGTCACTTCCTTTTCCCGTATTTTGATACTCTACAAATGTTGCTGTTTTTTCGTTTTCCTGATTTTCCCAATTGTCCCATCCTTCCGGTTTAATCACTTCACCCAAATCGCATGCTATAAATGCAACATGAGCATATGGTTTCCATGGTCGGCCAAGATAAAAAGCATGTTTTTTTTGCTCTATTGATTGTTTCCGGCTCAATAAAAGTAGAGATGCCATCGATATTAATCACTGCTTTGATCAGTTTATCTTTATTTTTGGCACCTATGAGCGCAGCCAATTGCTCTCCTGCAGAACATCCCGACACAGCAATTTTGTTTTTATCGATTTTGTATTCATCAGCATGATGATAAAGCCATAAAACAGCATCATGCAAATCGTCCACAGCAGCCGGATATTTTGCTTCATGACTAAGGCGATACTCAACTATGGCAGCAACAAAACCTTTCTGAGCAAGGTGTAACTTGTATCCTGCGGTACCCCGTTTATCATTACCGTTTGCGCAAAAACGAGGGAACAAGCCGCATATAAACATACGACCGTTGCAAGAATATGCAAAAAAGATGCTTTCATGTTAAAATCGATATTTTCAGGATTATTCCACTTTAAACCAGTCGATTTCTACCCTTCCCCCGTCATTATTCCTTATAGGACGGGAACAAAAGAATCCCATTTTTGCTCCTATCCATTTGCCTTCTTTGGCCGTAAACGGTTTTCCGAGTGTTTTAAAAACTTTCCCGTCTAAACTATAACTGAATACACAGCGGGCATCTGGTGATACACGAACCTGAAGATAGAGGGTGGAACCCCCCAATGTCAGTTTTTCGTTGACGATTTCTTTTCCTCTTTTTTCGGCTTGGAGACATTCAACTTGAGAAAGAATGAGTCCTTCTTCCGTTTTCTCCAGAGACAACATACCATAATCCATTCCCATGATTATCAAACCGGTTCTTTCTCCAATAATAGCAGTTGAAGGATGAAAAGTCAACTTTGTCGTAACTGTAAAATTATCGGAAGGAAATTTTTGAAGCAATAAATTGGGAATATCCCATAAATTGACATAATCATCGGGAATGGGAACCGAATATAAAGACAATAAACCGGTTCGTGGATTGGCAAAATACCACCATTCACAAGGATTGGCGTGCCACTGCCATTGCAATCCAAGTGTATGCGTATCGAAATCATCGCTTTCAGGTGGTGTTTTCACCGGATAATTTTTGTCCGTTTTCGGTTTTCTAAATGTCATAACAGGTTCGCCACAACCATCATTGTCTTTATCCACACCGATAACAGGCCAATCATTTTTCCAGGTCATGGGTTGCAAATGCACTACGCGTCCAAAAGGACCTTTATCCTGAAAATGGACAAACCAATCCTCACTAGCTGTAGTCGATACCCATCCACCCTGATGAGGACCATTTACATTGGTTTTACCCTGTGACATGACCATCTTTCTTTCGTAAGGACCAAAAACGTTTTCAGCCCTCAATACGACTTGCCAACCGGTTGAAACGCCTCCTGCAGGAGCAAATATGTAATAGTAGCCGTTTCGTTTGTAAAATTTAGGGCCTTCAATGGTAGGGTCAATATCGTGTCCATCGTAAACAATTCTATTTTGCCCTATAACCTTTGTACCTTCGGCGTTCATCTCCTGAACGGCTAACAAACTTTTTATTCCGGCACGACTACCTGCATAAGCATGAACCAAATATACCTTCCCATCATCCCATAAAGGACACGGGTCTATCAAGCCTTTTCCTTTCTTTACCAGCAACGGTTTTTCCCATTTCCCGGCCGGATCTTTACTCTTAACCATGTAAATACCATAATCGGGGTCGCCATAATAAATGTAAAATTCTCCATTGTGATAGCGAATGGATGGAGCCCAAACACCATTGCCATGCTGAGGTTTTGAAAAAATACTATCGGGTTCCAATTTGTCAATCGCATAACTAATAATCTCCCAATTTACAAGATCATTTGAATGAAGAATCGGCAAACCAGGAATACAATTGAAACTTGAGGCAGTCATGTAATAATCGTTTTCTACACGACAGACATCGGGATCGGAATAATCGGCATGTAGTATGGGATTTTTATAGAAGCCATTTCCTAAATCAGCTACCCATGTTTTCGATATCTTGTTTTGAGCAATAATGGGAACAGATAAGAACAATAAATAAGGAAATAATATTTTTTTGAAATTTTTCATACAATACTTTCTTGATTGATTAATAATTAAAAGTCAAAATCAACATCTGCTAATCTTTGCCGACTTCATTATAGTGCAAAAAAGATAATTTCTTTACGAAATCTTCTTTTAAAACCTTTTCGATCGTAATTTGCGCCGCTTCTTCCGGTGTTAATATTTTTGCCCAATTAACCCGTTGGTCTGTATTGGCTCCTTCGCCATAATTATTAAACTCGGCATAAC
The DNA here is from genome assembly GCA_002381125.1 of Bacteroidales bacterium UBA4179. Taxonomy (GTDB): domain Bacteria; phylum Bacteroidota; class Bacteroidia; order Bacteroidales; family Dysgonomonadaceae; genus Anaerorudis. Next base: position 78,279 of record DFUT01000030.1, read on the forward strand.
GAGCTGTTTTTTCATTATCAGGATTTCCCCAATTATGCCAACCTAAAGGATTAATCCCCTTAGGAAGTTCACAATTCATAAATACTGTCATCGCATAAGGACGCCACGGCCTTCCTAGATAAACCGACGTGATACCTTCAGCCAACGTCACCTTGCAACGATTAAATATATATCCATATTCAATGTTTTGTGGTGTACTTGCAGCAGTTATATACGAATTCTTTTTACAATGAAGTTCACAACCTTCAAACCACGCCGTAGCCGAACCGAAAATAAAATCGGTAGTCCCTTCAATATAACAATCAAAAAAACAAAGACGATTCCCTTCCCCACCGGTATAAACCGTATCCTGATTTCCCAGCAAACGGCAATTCTTTACAACAATCCGATCGCCTTCGGTATGTAATGCAACAGCCTGACCAACAGGCCCTGCAGTGTTTTCTATGGTGAGATTCTCAAACCAAATATCGTTGCCTCTCACCAGCAACGTATAAGTACGAAAAGTCCCCATATTATCTTTTCCTGCATAATCATCATAGGTGATAACGGTTTTTTCTTTGTCTTCCCCGATGATTTTTATCTCACACACATAATCGGGGATCACAATTTTCTCACGATAAACACCGTTTTTGACCAAAATTGTGGTTGGCCCTTCGGGGTCAAATGCTCTTATCGAATTGATCGCTTCTTGTAAAGAAGTGAAATCGCTTTTTCCTTGTTTATCAACTACAATTTTTTTTGTCACGCCGTTTTTTGTTTCTGATTTTGCGCAAGCCGACGCAAAAAGAAGAGCGAAAATCAATAAAAAAACAAATGTGTTGTAATGTTTAATCATATTCTTTACCAATTTGAATTATTCCTCCGTCATTGTCCTATTATTTACAGTAAAAATATCTCATAAGATGATCAACTAAACTGTTCAAGTACACTTCAAGATAAGTGTAACCTTCTTCATTTTTATCCTCTGCTTTTTTGTCCGGATAATTTTTCATTAGCCACTCATCCGGTATTCCATCGCGATTAGAATCGCTTTTCACATCATATGTCTTATACTCAGGCCATCCACCTACATCATTCTGACTGTCAATCAAACCTTTTGTACTTCCATTAGAACCTTCGTAAGTATATGTCCCATTTTTTATTTCTTGAATATAACGCGCATCTACCTTATCTCTTGCCAATGAACATCCTGCATATCCCAGAACTTTTTCGTAAGCTTCCTTTGCAGTGTGGGTGGTAACAGAAAAACAAGGAAATTCATTTTCTACAAGAATATCCGATAAGGTTACCGAGGATGCATATTGCCGAAACGATGAACCCATTACAACCCCTAAGGCATTATTTGCAGTTACTGACGGATTGCCGTCAAGATAATTCCCTGACACATAAAATTTGCCATAAGTACCTGCAGGTTGAGTATTTTTTCCATTATCGGCATCGGGATTCAAAATGCGATTCCGAGAACTGCTACCGGTTGCCGGACCGGGTTTATAATAATTGTTGACAATATTGTAACTCCCTCCTTCGGCTCCATACGAATTGTTGCCACCCCAATTGTAAATTACATTGTTTCGAAAATCGACTTTTTCTAAATCAGACCGGTTGGTATAACGGCTGCCGCAAAACCTGGGATTACGACTGTCGTTATGGATAAAAAGATTGTGATGAAACGAAGCATTTTGTCCGCCCCATATTCCACCATAACCATGTGTCCCTTTGGTGTGAGCAGAATTTCGCAAGGCTTCGGAAATGATGCACCATTGCATGGTGAAATTTTTGTTGTCGTAAAAAGAAGAAACCTCATCTACACTCCAACTCATACTACAATGATCGATGATAATGTTTACATGTCCTTTTCCTGAGAAGGCATCTATCGACTCTTTTGCTCTGTCTCCCAATCGAAAACGAAGAAAACGGATAATAACATTATCGGCACTTATAATGGTTTCGTGGTCACTGATACAAATACCGTCTCCAGGCGCTGTTTGACCGGCTATGGTCAAATCACCGTTGTTTATTTTTAAAGGGCGGTTAAGACGAATCAAACCCGATACCTCGAACACGATCGTTCTGGGACCTTTTTGTTTGACAGCCCATCGCAAAGTACCGGGCATTTCAACATCCTCCAATGATGTCACATAGAGCACCTTTCCACCCCGCCCACCGGTAGCATACATACCTGCTCCTTCAGCACCGGGAAAAGCAGGAATTTGAGCATAGGTTAAGGTAATCGGGACAGATATAAAGAACAACAATAAACAGAATTTCATTTCTTTACTTCGTGAGCAATAAACATATTATTTATTGAGCAATACACTTACTTTAATAAAAGGAGCAACTGCTTTTGGATCATTATCACGTCGTGGCGTAGAGATGTAATACTCGTAGCTACCGTCGCGATATTCTTTTTCTCCTCCTAAACCGGCTACTTCACAGGCATCTGTGACTGTAAGAGTACCATCCGGATTTTCTTTTATGAATTGCTTTACATATTGATCATAAGCCGTTTTCCCTTTTTCTTCGAACGTCTTAGGCAAAAAACCGTTTTGCGCACCCTTAACCCAAGTATAAATAAACATGGCCGAAGCTGAAGATTCAAGATAGTTCCCTTCAGCACCAACTTTATCTGTTACTTGATACCACATGCCGGTGGCCGGATCGCGGTATTTTTCGATAGTGGCGGAAATATCGTTTAAAATGCGAATGATTTCCGCCCTGCGGGGATGATTTTCGGGCATAAAATCCAATACATCCACTAGGGCCATCATATACCAGCCTATCGCTCTTGACCAAAAATTTGGCGATCTTCCCGTTACAGGGTCAGCCCAACGTTGTTGCCGACTCTCATCCCAACCATGATACAACAGTCCGGTTTTTTCGTCTTTCAAAATCTCCTCAGTTGTGATTATTTGATGAGCAACCTCATCGAAAAGTTGCGGTTCATTAAATGTTGTTCCATACTGTGCCAAAAAAGGGCATCCCATGTAAATACCATCCAACCAGACTTGATACGGATAGATTTTTTTATGCCAAAACAAGCCGTTAGATGTGCGTGGATGGGTATCCATCTGGCTCCTCAATAAATTCATAGCCAAACGATACTTTTCTTTTTTCGTTTCTTCATAAATTGGAAACAGCATTTTACCGGAGTTTATCCGATCAATATTATACTCTTCCAAACGATAAGTTTTTATCGACCCATCTTCATTTATCATGGTATCCGCATAACTCTCAGCATAATCGAAATATTTCCGATCTCCGGTCTTCTTCCAGACATCTAATATTGCACCTAATTCCAAACCATGACAATAATTCCATTTCAGATCTTTCGAAAAATCAACCATCCAGCTTTCAGGATAACGTTTCATTTCAGAATCGGCCATCCTTTTATAATAAGGATCGGTCGATTTAGCACAAGCCGAAATAGAAAATGTTAATAGTACCATATATAATATTTTTTTCATTTGATTGTATTTTTTATATCGCCTGTTTAAATAAATCAGTCTTCTACTCCAGATTTATCTTTATTTCTTCTTTATTGACTTCCGGGGTTATTTCTATATTTTCTTCCGGGAAGAAAGGTAATTGAATGTTTGATGTTCTGCTTCCCTTGATCTTGATCACTTTCCCGGGTTTGTTTTTGTCAAAATGAAGATTAACCCCTTTAAAATTTTTCACATTATTCAATATATACGAAGGGCCTTCTTCGGCTATTACGGTAACATTTTCGAAAACAACATCTTTCGATTCGGAAAGCTCGGCACCATAGCGAGCGGTAATGAAAGCATTTTCTAAGCGGATATTCTCGATATTCATTTCAGGCAATCCATTAAAAAACAATGCTCTTCGAGCATTTCTCGATACAAGATCTTTAACAAAAATGTTTCTAAATACAGGAGTTTCCTCTGTTACGGGATAAAATTTCTCTTCATTTACACCTATATAACCTTCTTCCAATGCCTCAGAAGCAGATTTCCCTCCGTAAAAAAGATCAAACAAAAAAGAATCTGTTAAAATATTGAACATATAGATATCCGAGATATAGATGTTTTCCACTACCCCTCCACGTCCTCGGGTACTTTTGAAACGTAACCCCACATCGGTTCCTAAAAACTGACAATTCCTTACTGATATGTTCCTTACTCCGCCCGACATTTCACTTCCTACTACAAACCCCCCGTGCCCTTGAAACACTTTGCAATTATCCACAATCACGTTTTCAGTAGGACGGCCGCGCAAACGACCTTGTTTATCTTTCCCCGATTTAATGCAAATGCCATCGTCGCCTACATCAAAAAGACTGTTAACGATAATGGAATTCACACACGATTCCAAATCAAGTCCGTCTCCGTTTTGAGCATAAGCAGGATTTCGTACAAAAATTCCATCAATAATCACATTTTCGCACATCAGGGGATGAATATTCCAAGCAGGAGAATTTTCGAAAAGAACGCCTTGCAAATAAACATTTTCACATTCAACGAAACTTACCATTACAGGACGTAAAAAATCTTTTATCTCTAGCCAATCCTCTTCTGACAAATTATTCGAAGGGACGTTCATGTCACTCATTTCAGCCCCTTTCAGTGCTCCTTCTGAAGGATACCAATAATTACCGTTCTTCACAATGCCACCCGAAGCCACCACTTTTTTCCAGTGACTTTCGGTAACTTTCGCTTTTTTTAAAGGGCGCCAGGCTTCTCCTGATCCATTAATTGAACCTTCTCCCGTGATAGCAACATTTTGAAGACCTCTCCCTGAAATAGGAGACTGACAACGGCGGGTATCCAATCCTTCAAAAACCGTTTCAACAAGAGGATATAGATCAAAATCGGGAGAGAATAAAATTAAAGCTCCTTTCTCGAGATGTAAATTAATGTTCGACCTAAATACAATAGGGCCTGTAAACCAAATACCTTTTGGTACAATTAACGTTCCTCCTCCTTTTTCTGAAAGGTGTTGCATAGCTTTTTCGAAAGCCTCCGTATTAAGGGTGATACCATCGGGTTTCCCCTCAAAATCTAGTAGGTTTACTCTATATTTCGGGAAAATAGGTATTTCGATTCTCGGCATCTCGAAGGACAGGTCTTCGTATAGATATTTATATTTGTAAGACAATTTATCCGCAGCGTTATGACTACAAGATAACATTAGGAACGCGAAAAAAAGTAGTACGAAATTTTGTTTCATTAGTTCATTTTTAAAAAATATTCTGTAAGACATAATCCGTTTAAATTAGTACCCAAGAAGAGGACAAATTTAAACGGATTATATGTTTTTAGTTACTGTAACCAACGGGGATCACCTATGCCTTTAGCTTTCAGCAATTCGTTTGTTACGGTAAAATCGCCACCGGCAACATTCACAAACCCGGGATTTTCGCTTGAAGCGGAATCATCAAAGATTAGTGATGACGTACTGCCGCCAGTAAACAGACCTGGAGCATTGAAGTAATTGTTATTTCCAAAAGTAGGAATAGGTGTACTACTTTGATTCGAGAATATTGCCGTAGTTTCAGCAACAATATTATTCGTAAAGGAAATTTCAGTCCCCTTAAAGCGTACGTATAACAATCTTTTTCCACTGTTGGCAACTCCATACAATGTATTGTGGTCCACGAATATTTTTGATGTTATTCCCGGGAATGAAGAGGACTTGTCATCGTATCGTATTAAATCACGTGCCAGGACACTGTTGTAGACAGTCGTGTTTGAGAGTGTAATTGTTTTGATAGCTCCTGCACGGGAATCCATAAAGTCGCCGCCGTTACACTCAATATTATAAATCAGACAATTATTAATGGTGATTGATTCTACTATGGAAGCAACATTCAAATAATAAATCCCCTTTACGTAGTTTTTAATGTCACATCCGTCTATCCTCAAATTTCCATAATTTACACCTGCCGTATTAAAAACGACAGATTGATTACCGTCGGCCAATCCTGTTCCGTCAAGCGTGACATCTTTCAACAGTAAAGCAGCTCCGTCTTCAAGTGATATGTACCCGTTCAGTATCGGTTTATCATACGGATACACACCTTTGATTTCGATACTCTTATTAACTAAAAATTTACTTGCATCCCCATATGTTCCAGGGAAGAGAGCGAAGGCATCACCGTCGTTGGCAGCGGCCAGCAGGGCGAGGAAGTCATCTTCCGGATGAACGGCAATGGCGTTACCGATGTCAACCAATGTCATAAACTCCAGGATACCCCTGGTCTTTGCCCCATTTTTCAGGGTGACTGTATAGTTGGTCTCACCAGTAAGCCCTTCGATGGTAGCGCTACCGGCGGCAATCTCATCGGCAGTAACAGTGTGCACAATGCCTCCCGGTTCGATTTGGATGCTGGTCAGTGTTCTGCCAGGTATCCAGCGCAGGGTAACCGCCGTGGCCTCCACATCTCCATCCTGGAAGGGAAGGAAGATGTTCTCTGTTCCAGTCTTGAAGGTGACGCCACTCCATTTCGATTCGGTTTTTCCTGCAGCCACAGCTTTTATACGCACTGAGTACTGCGTGTCGCCATCCAGTTCACGGATGTAGAAGGGAAGCTGATCACCTGTCACGTCGTTATAAGTTCTCACCGGCGTACCAACAAAGGTGAGGCTGTCGTCGGCAAACACCTCCAGGGAGTAGGACTCCGCATCGTCGTTAAGGCCCCAGGTCAGCCGTACGTCGGTACGGTTGATCACGACCGCTTCAATCTTAATGGGAGAGAAGAGTCTATCGTAATCGATCGAAGTAAGCTCTTCCGCTCTATCGTCTGTACAGCTGAAATTAAAAATAGCTATTGCTGAGAGAGCGTATAGAATGATATATTTTTTTCGTCTCATTTTCATTTTATTAGTTTGTTAGTTGTCCGTTACTGCTGTCGATGAAGGTTTGCCAGATAGGCCAGAACTGATTCTGATCAGGATCGTTCTGGTAAAGGGCGTTGATCAGTTCCAGTGTCAGGTCGTTCGGGTCGAACCAGGTGGTGCTCCCTTCATAGCCGAGACTGGCACCGATCTCATCGCTGTCTCCGTGATTCAGACCATAGATAATCAGCGTTTCATTGTCATCTGCAATCTTGTAATATAATTTTTTAGGAAGATCGGCATAAGGCCCTTCCCGGTTAATCAGTTGTGTCATCTTCATCTTGGCTTCATCCAGCTTGGCCTTGAGCAAGTTCCATCGGATCAGGTCGGCTTTGCGAAGACTTTCTCCGGCAAACTCCAGCGCACGCTGGTCGACGATCGCATTGAAGAAGGCATCCTTGCTTGCGGTAGCCTGCGACATGTAGGCGGTTACCTTCGCTGCCGGCAGTGCCCTGTCGAGGATGGGCTTCAGGTAAGGTGCCGCCGCTGCGGGACCGTCCAGCTCGTTGATTGCCTCAGCAGCCATAAGGTATACATCGGCCAGACGCATGTATTGCCAGTTGATGCCGTCGTCGTTTGTAGAGGTAACGTAGCGATTCATCCATTCATAGCGTAATTTGCCGAAGCACCAGTTGTCGATACTGCGGAGCTGCTGACGACTCGGGTTGGAATTTGACCATTCGTAGGGTACGCAGGTGATGTCTCGCCGCAGGTCCTCCACATCATAGTCGTAGAAGAGATGGGGCAGGGGACCGTTCACGCCTCCCTTGTTCTGTCCCGTGTACTGGTCGACGGCCCTATGTCGAACGCCCAACGTGTATAGTACGCGTCCGCGGCTGGCAGAAAAGGGTATCTCCCAAAGTGATTCTTTACCGGCAGTCACATCATCCTGGCAGAGCAGCCGAAAGTTCTGTTCGAAGGGGCCCAGCGTGTTAGAACCCTGTCGGATCACATCGAGGGTCTTCTCCTTCGCCAGCGCGTACATCTTGTCGGCACTCAGCTCCGGATCAGTGCTGCGACGCACGCCGTCTGCCCGCTGCGAGTAGCCGCCGGCATAGAGGGCGATGCGTGCCATCAACCCCTTCACAAAAGCCTTGTTAACACGCTCGGTGCTGGTGGTAACATCGGTCTCGTTGGGCCATGCCACAAGTTCCTCTGCTTCATCCAGATCGGCCAATAGTTGTTTGTAGATAAGGTCACGATCGCTGCGCGGCAGGTAGAGCGTTTCGGTGGTGATCGGCTCAAAGCGTGCCGGGACATCGCCCCACGCCTTCACTAGGTCGAGGTAGATCACTGCACGCAGGGTAAGAGCTTCGCCCAGCAGTTGTGCCATGCGGGGATTCTCATCCACCTTGCCATAGTTGCGTAACCCTTCAATGGCCTTGTTGGCCCTTTCGATTCCTTCGTAGAACTTGGCCCAAGCATTGTTGTCGGTGTTCATCAGCGTGTTGGTGGGAGAGGCGGCATAGGTGACCAGTTCATTCTTACCAGCGTCGTTCAGCTGGGTGGGATTGATGCCGTTGAGCCACTCCACATCGCTGTTGATACCATAGTAAGGGAGATAGCGTCCTCGGTAGGAGTTGGTCTCTCCAAAAGATTGGTGGATGCCCATCACCGCTCCCTCGGCCAGTGCCTCGATGGAGAAGATTACCGATCCTTCAGCTGCCGATTGGGAGGGGGCATCCAGGTCGCAGGAGCTGAAGAAGAGTCCGAATGTCAGAAGAATCAGACAGAGATTTGTTATTTTTTTCATATGATTAAAACGATTTATTTTCAAATGTGTCATATGCAACTTGCAATTAGTCATCCACTTGTGTGAGAAAGGTTTATTTGTCGGTTTCATTTTGATCATCTTTGAGGGTTAAAAATTCAGGTTCACACCAAATACAAGCTGACGGCTTCTCGGATAGGCGGAGTAATCGACACCCGGTGAAAGGTTGGTCCTTCTGATTGTCGATACTTCGGGATCGTAGCCGCTATAGTTGGTCCAGAGAGCTACATTGTAGCCGGTCACATAGAAACGCAGACTCTCAATGCTGGCCTTGTTCAACAGGCTCGTCGGGAGAGTATAGCCCAGCGTGAGGGTGTTGAGACGCAGGAAGCTGCCATCTTCCACTGCCCAGTCGCTGAAGATCATACGAGAGGTGTGTGGCGACCACATGGTGGTGTTGGCATTCATGGCAGCCAGTTCTGCGGGATCATTACTGATGGTGCCGTCTTCGCGCAGGTTGGTCCACCGCTTGCCCGTCTCCATGGTAGTGATCATGTTGCGGAACTGGTACTTCCCGGTGTGGGAGAACTCGATCTTATTGGCGTTGTAGATGTCGTTCCCATAGCTCCAGTTGAAAGCTGCAGCAAGGTCGAAACCATGGAAGGTAGCGTTGAGGGTGAACCCGCCGGTGTGCACCGGGTTGGCATCGCCGATGATCTCCCGGTCTTCCACATCAATGACACCATTACCATCCAGGTCTTTCAGTTTCATGGATCCCGGGCGAATGTTGCCTACCACGCCAGAGGCGTTGGCAACACCTTCCTTGAGATTCCAGCTGTTGGCTGTTTCGTCGTAACCAGTGAAATCATCCACTTCATAGCGGCCGTCGGAACGATAGCCAAACATCTGCCCCACGGCCCCCCCCCTGGCGATCCAGTAGTCATAGCCGATCTCTGAGGAAGCCCAGTAGGTCTCATACCCAAAGTCGTTCATGATACCCAGGCTCTGAATCTCGGTCTTATTGAAACCGATGTTGCCACTGAAGCTGAGGGTAAAGTTCTTCCTGTTCACGGCATACCAGTTAAGCGTTGCCTCGATCCCCTGGTTCTGGTTATCACCCATATTGCGGTACTGTGTGTCGTAACCAGTACCGGCCACGGGGAACTCAATTAGCAGGTCACTGGTAGTGTTACGGTAGGCTTCCAGTGTTCCGCTCAGGCGTCCGCCCAGCAGGGAGAAGTCGAGTCCGATGTTGCGGGTGATAGTGGTTTCCCATTTCAGGTCGGGGTTGGCCATCGTCTTAGACGGTGCCCAATAGTTGGAAAAACCGTTTATCCAGGAAGTAGCTTTCGATTCAAACATTTGCACCAGCTGACCAGAAGGGATGTTGTTATTTCCGGCGGTACCAAAACTGGCACGCAACTTCAGATCTTCAAGCCATCCCTTGGTTCCCTCCATGAAGGGTTCGGAGGAGATGCGCCAGGCAGCGGCTGCAGAGGGGAAGTAACCCCATCTGTTCTCCTTGCTGAACTTGGAGGAGGCATCGGCACGGAAGGTGGCGCTCAACAGGTACTTGCTCTGATAATCATAGTTGAGACGACCAAAGAAGGAAAGAAGCTTGTCATCCTCGTTGTAATAGTTGTCGATGGTGTAAGGTACGCCCTGCGAAGAGAGCCTCCAGGCATCCTTGGCAGTAAAAGTTGCGGGGAAGCCATGAACCTCATCGGTAAGGGTGTTTCCCTTGCGGATGATGTACTCGTGACCCGCCATCATGTTCAGGCTGTGGTCTTCACTGAGGTACTTCCTGAAATCGTAATTGATCGTATTGGTGTTTCTCATCGCCTGTCGCTCCCTGTTCACCAGGCGGATGGCCGGCTTTCCCTGATTGTCGACCGATGGGTAGTTCTTGATATAATAGGTGGTCAGCCCCCAGTAGCGCTGATCGCCGTCGTCCTGGTGATCCATGCCTACCTCGGAGCGCAGCTTCAGGTTGTCGATCACCTCCCAGGTGGCGCTGCCCGCCATGTTGAGCCGCTTTTGTGACTTTTCGCGTGCGTTGTCACTGATAGAAACCAGCGGGTTGTAGAGGTTACCCAGCTCATCATCTGAACTCCCGGCCGTGGCATCGAGGTTCTTCAATGGAATGGGGGTATAAATCACCGAATATTTGAGCCGCTTGTCGGTGTCGAGCGTGCTGGTTGCATCGTTGGTACCACCGCCATTGATCTTAGTGTCGGTGTAGCGCACCGAGAAATCGAGAGAGATGCGATCAGTAGCCTTGTTGTTCAGCTTCAGGCTCACGCTGTTTCGCTTGTAGTCGGATTCTTCCATGATCGCCTTGTCAGAGAGATGGGAGAAGTTGAAGGCGTAGGTCATTTTGTCACTTCCGCCGTTGAGGCTCAGGCTGTGGTTCATGGAGTTGCCGAGACGTCCGAAGGTGAGTTCCTGCCAGTCGTTGTATGGAACGTTACGGTAGAGATCTAAATCCTGGTAGTTACCGAAGAAGGAGACGTAGTCCTTAATGGCGTCGTTACCTTTGAGCGCTGCCAGCTCATATTGCCATGTTGCATAATCGTAGGGAGAGAGTACATCCAGCGTTTTGGCAATCTTTTTAACTCCAAAATAGGCATTGTAGCTGAGCCGTAGCTTGCCTGCCTGTCCTGACTTGGTGGTGACAATTACCACACCATTGGCACCGCGCGATCCGTAGATGGCGGTAGAAGAGGCATCTTTCAGCACGTCAATCGATTCGATGTCTGTTGGTGGAATGTCGGAGATGGTGCTCACAGGGAAACCATCCACAATAAACAGGGGATCGTTGCTTTGTGTGATGGAGCCGCCCCCACGTACACGGATTCGCATCTCAGCATCTGGCGAACCCTCCGTGGTGATAACCTGCACACCGGCCATCTTGCCGGTGATCGCCTCCACGGCAGAGGCAACCGGCACGGCGGCCAGTGTCTCGGCATTTACAGACGATACCGAGCCGGTGAGGTCTCGTTTTCTCATGGTGCCGTAACCGATCACCACCACCTCATCCAGGTTGGAGACATCTTCTTCCATGGTAATATCTATTGTATTACCGGTAATAGGAACCTCTACAGTTTTCATTCCAAGATATGAAATTTGCAGTGTTCGTGCCGATTGAGGAATTTTTAGCATAAATTTTCCCTCTATATCGGTAACCGTACCAATCGTAGTGCCTTTTACTATCACATTAGCTCCTATTACAGGCTCATCATGAATGTCTTTAACGACACCCGAGATGGTCTTCTCCTGAGCAAAGGCACCTAACACACAAAAAAACATTAGAAAAAAACTAATGGTGAATTTCATTTTTGCATTTAAATCATTCATAATTTCATTTTTAAAGTTATAATTTATCGGTTAGTAAATCATCTTGCTAATTTTGCCCGTTAATAATTTCATACACAAGACTATTGATGTATACTTCAATATTATCATAGGCTGAGCTCAAATCCCTGTCATTGGCATTTACTTTGTCCGGATCCAATTTCATTTTTATTTCCCACTCATCCGGCATTCCATCATTATCCGTATCAATTGGAGTTTCTGTACTTTTTAATTCAGGCCATCCACCTACATCACATTGGCTGTCAATTATACCTTTGGAGCTTCCGTTCGAACCTTCTGCGGTATAAGTTCCTGTACGAACATTTTCGATAATCCTTATATCCACGGCATCGCGTATCATGGAAGCGCCAGCATAATCTAATACTCGCTCATATGCCTCTTGTGCAGTGTGGGTGGTAACATTATTTTCGATGGGATGAGGAAACGGTAATCTCATGGCAGCTTTCTCTTCTTCAGAAACCTCACCATAAGAACTATGAAATTGATTATACACTCCATACGTCCAATTGTCGTTAGTTGCTCTTTCACTTCCATCAATATAATTCCCATCGATATAAAATTTTCCCCAGATATTGTAGATCTCACTCGCAGAATCCTTGTTCTTATCGATGGAAATGATCCGCTCTCTGTTTTTGCTTGCAGGGCCGGGTTTATAATAGCAATTCACAATATTAACATTCATAGCTTCACCTCCATAACAACTATTACTTCCCCAATTATAAATTACATTATTCCTTAAGTCCACCAAATCGGTCAAAGCAAACGCTTTCCCTGATTCTTCACCCAATCTCGGATTTCTGCTATCATGATGAGCTAAAAGATTATGATGAAAAGAAGCATGTTTACCTCCCCATATACCACCGTAACCGTGTGCTCCCTTAAAATGTATTGAATTACGAAGACTTTCGGAAATTATACACCATTGGACAGTTGTTTTTTCATTTGCGTAAAAAGATACGCATTCATCTGTTGACCAACTCATGGAACAATGATCGATAATAATATTCTTATGAAACCTACCTTCCAGAGCATCGGCTTCCTGTTGAGCCTCATCTCCCATACGAAACCGTAAAAAACGAATAATAACATTATCTGCATCAACAACTACAGGATAATTTTTTATACATATACCATCACCCGGAGCTGTCTGACCTGCAATAGTAATATCATTATTCGAAATTTTAAGTCGCGATTTAAGTTCAATAGTGCCTGAGACTTTAAACAATACATATCGCGCACCTGAAGACTGAACAGCTGCTCGTAAACTTCCCGGACCAGAATCCTCAAGATTTGTCACAAATAATACCCTACCCCCTCGACCTCCCGTTACTTTTCGGCCAAAACCTTCGGCACCGGGAAATGCAAAAGCCTCTTCAATAATAGGTTTTCCTATTTCTTCACCATCTTCTTCTGTATCATTATGACCGCTGCAACCACTACATATACATATAATTAAAAATAATATCCAAAATGATAATGATACATCTTTTTTCATTTTTTAATTCCTTCTTGGTTAAAAAAACATCAATAACAAATTAATCACGTTTACTTTTTAAGGAAAAAAATATAAACGATTGAAATATCTTCATAAATATTTCTCAGTTATACTTTATTTGCAATATTAATATAAATAA
>DFUT01000009.1 GCA_002381125.1 Bacteroidales bacterium UBA4179
TTAAATTTTATGTGTTAGCTTGCGATACATAACATATACACAAGTAAAAAAGTTATTCCGAAATTACCTCAAAAGGAATCTCAACGGTAATTTCTTTATGGAGTTTCACTATTGCCATATAGTTGCCAATCTCTTTTACCGGTTCTTTGATTGCGATAATTTTTCGGTCTATTTCAAACCCTTTTTCTCTAAGTGCATCGGCAATCTGAATATTGGTGACAGATCCAAAAATTGTTCCGGTTGAACTGGTTTTTGCCCCAATTGTTAGGGATACATCGCGCATCTTATCGGCCATATCCTGAGCTTCTGCTTTAAGTTGTTCCATTTTGTGTGCACGCTGTTTTTGTTTTTCTGCCAACATTTTTTTTGCCGATTCAGTAGCAATGTATGCTTTTCCCTGAGGAATAAGGTAGTTGCGCGCATAACCATCTTTCACATTCACAATATCGTCCTTGTAGCCTAAGTTGGGTACATCTTCTTTTAATATTACTTCCATAATTGAATTCTCCTTTTTATTTCATTAAATCGGTTACGTACGGAAGCAAAGCTATGTGACGCGCTCTTTTCACTGCTTGTGCAACACGACGCTGAAATTTGAGTGATGTCCCGGTGATTCGGCGCGGCAATATTTTGCCTTGCTCATTTAAGAATTTCTTCAGAAATTCGGGATCTTTGTAATCGATATATTTGATCCCATTTTTTTTGAATCGACAATATTTTTTCTTTTTAATGTCCACTGCGAGTGGAGTTAGATATCTGATTTCCGATTGTTTAGCCATTTTTTAGTCCTCCTCTTGATCTTCGGTTTCAAATTCATCTTCGATTACAGGGGCTGCTTTTTTGTGTGCAGCATGGGTTTCCTGAGTCTTTTGGTGTTTGTTGCCTCTTCTTTTTTCGGCATACTCCAAGGCAAATTTGTCTTGTTTGATCGTTAAGAAACGAATTACACGCTCGTCACGTCGAAAGTTTATTTCTAATTTTTCTATCACCGACGGATCGGCTTTGAACTCCATGAAGTAATAAAATCCGGTTGTTTTCTTTTGGATGGGATAAGCCAGTTTGCGCAATCCCCAATCTTCTTCGTTGATAATTTCCGCTCCTAATTCCGTAAGGAGGTTTTTGAATTTTTCAACCGCTTCCTTCATCTGTGCATCAGACAAAACGGGAGTTAAAATGAAAACGGTTTCATAATTGTTCATGCTGAATTGTTGTTTTTAGTTGTTTAAAAAATTTTTAATTCTAAAATTTAGGTTGCAAAGGTATAACAATAATTCTTGAATTCAAAGATTTGTGTAGATTAAATTGTTTCGGTGATTCGAAGGGTTGAGGAATTTTTTGTTAGGTTTTTATTGCATACTCCATGTAAGAACATATGTTGGATGAACTTCGTAAAAGATATTGAATCGGCTTTTTTTGTTGGTCTTTGTTTCTTGTGCCGTTATAATGCCTTTTTTGGCGGGAATGAATTTGTCTAAGCGAAGGTGTTTCTTAAAGTCGATTTCTTCGACGTCCATAAGTTTAAACAGTGTTTCTTTTGCCGACCAATGAAGAAGCCTGTGAACCGATTTTTGTGATTCGTCGATAAATTCGTCTTCCGAAATAAATTTTGAAGCAACATTGTGCACTCTTTCCGATATTTCCTCAATATCAATGCCTACTTTTTTATGCCTGTGAAGCAGAATGGCGGCATATTTATTCGTATGCGAGATGCTTATGTTATACGAATTATCCATAAGATAGGGTTGCCCGTTGTTTTTGTGATAAACCATTTTTTCTTCGTTCAGCAAAAGGGAAAGCATAAGCCTTACCGATAACCATTCGATAATTCGTTTTTCGGATTTCATTTTTCTGATGTGCTTTATTGCTTCTTGTTGGAGGTTTTTCGGATACAATGCCAACAGCTCTTCCTTTGATTCCGTTATTTCCCAAATACCAAGAATGCAATTCTCATCGATATGTTGATTTCTAATAAGCATTTGTATAATGAAATCGAGGTTAATTTTCTTTTTCTTTTTCTTTTTCTTTTTCTTTTTCTTTTTCTATCGGTATTGAATCAACCCGCACTTTGAGAATTCGCCGTTTGTTCATTTCTTCTATCTGGAATTTATAATTTTCAAAGACGATTGTTTCTTTTCGTTTCGGAAAATTTCCTTTGATTTCCAAGAGAAGTCCGGCGAGGGTTTCGGCTTCTTCTATAAAATTTTCAAATTCATTTTGAGCGATTCCCGTAATTTTAAAAAAGTCTTCCAATGGTGTTTTCCCGTCAAAAATGTAAGCGCCGTCAGGGGCTACGGTATAGAATGGTTTGTCTTCATCGTATTCGTCGCTGATATTGCCGACAATCTCTTCCAGAATATCTTCAAGTGTAACGATGCCGCTGGTACCTCCATATTCGTCCACCACGATAGCAATGTGATTTTTGTTGGTGCGAAACTCTTCCAATAGATCGTCTATCCGTTTGCTCTCCGGCACGAAATAGGCCGGCCTGATAAGGGATTGCCAATAAAAATCTTCCGGTTTTTCGAGATGCGGCAACAGATCTTTCACATATAAAACACCTTTGATATAATCGGGATTATCTTCATAAACCGGGATTCGCGAATAACCGGCATCAATAATAAAATCAATTACCTTCCTAAAAGGGGTAGATATGTCGAGTGCTACCATATCGGCACGCGAAACCAAAATATCATTTGCCGTTTTGTCTTTAAATCGGATAATGCCTTTCAATATGTCTTTTTCTTGTTCGTGTGTGCTATCATCTGATGTGATCTCAAGCGCTTTTGAAAGTTTATCCATCGATATTTCGTGTTTTCGTTGTGTTGATTTATTGCAGATATTCGGCTTGATCAGTAAGTGGGAAATTGGCCGTAGTATATCGTTTACAACCTGAATAAAAGATGCGTGACGCCTTGAAAATTTCCTCGGATCGGAGGATGCATAAAGTTTGGGCATGATCTCTACAAATATGAGAATTATGCCGGCAGCAATGCCAATCTCTCCAATATAATTCCATAAAGTTGGATTTGAAAAATAAGGCAGTCTATTTAATAAATAGAAGGTGAGAATTAAAATAACTACATTAAGGAATGTATATGCGATACAAAGGGAGGTGGTCAATTCTTCGGTTTTGCTCAATAAAGAATCGATGCGAATGTCGTTTGGATGGGGAATATGGGTTAGATCCTTGTTTTTGTCTCTTGCAAGAGACAAAAAAGCCGCTTCAGACCCTGAAATTATAGCGTTCACAACTACAAGCAAAACAAGGAGAGCGAACAAAAAATAATCGGATACCGAAGGCTGTATGGCCAACATATTCGAGAAAATAAACAATAAAGGGTCAGGCTCCAAGTGAGATAAATTAAATGAAACAAAAAGAGAATGTTTTAAAGCTATTTAGCTGAAATAACAGCTCAAAACATTCTCCACAAATTTACGATGATTTATTTAAAATGGCAAATCATCTACTTCTGAATTTTCCTCCAAATCAGCATTTTGTCCGGAGTGCGAAGCATTCGTCGTCGTGTTGTTCACACTTTCTGTCTGCGGGTTTCTCCGGCTCAGAATTTCCAAAGTATCGGCATAAATTTCAGTAATGTACCGTCTAATGCCGTTTTGGTCATCATATGAACGGGAACGGATTTTCCCTTCGACATAAACTTGTGTGCCTTTTCTTACGAATTTTTCCACAACTTGGGCTAATCCTCTCCAACAAACGATATTATGCCATTCAGTCCTTTCGGGTACTTGTGTGCCACTGGCAGTTGTATAACCTCTTTCGCTAGTAGCCAGCGGGAAATTGGCTTTCACGCTGTCATTGTCAAAATACTTAACATCAGGATCTTTACCTACGTTTCCTACTAAAATAACTTTGTTTACCGACATAACTTGAAGTTTTTAATTAAAAATATTTTCCTGTAGAAACAAAAGTAGTAAAAGTTTCATAAATCGCAACACTTCGGCGTTAAAATTTTTCCAAATATTTATGGATCAATCGAGAGACCGGAAAATCGGAGATATTGTCGATAGGGATTTTTTGAAATCCGTTCGATAATGAAAAATTTTCCGATGCCGGTATTTTAGCTTCGTAAAAATCGGTATAAATGATTTGATGCGAAAGCATATGTTTTATATGCAACTTGTGGGTGAATACGATGGAGCGATTTTCCTTGAATATTCGGCAAAAAGCTTCTGTGTTTTGCAATTCCGGGAAGGTAGAAGATGTAGGTGTCTCGATTAGCGGAAATTCGTATAGATTTTTCCAGATATCGTTCGCTTCTCTTTTGCGAATATAAGTATGATTGTTGTAAACGATGTGAAAATAGTGAAAGTAGCGCTTTGTTGTTTTTGTGGATTTATTTTTTACAGGATATTTCGATACGGCATTTTTTGCAAAAGCCAGGCAATGGGCTTGCAGGGGACATTCGGCACATTTGGGTTGTTTGGGCTTGCAAAGCGTTGCCCCGAAATCCATGATAGCCTGGTTGTGGATATCGGGATGTTGCGGATCTAAAATTGTTTGGGCAATCTCTGCAATTGTTTTCTTGCCTCGCGCCGTATCGACAGGTTCGTCAATCATAAACAAACGGGATATCACGCGCAATACATTGCCGTCTATTACGGCAAACGGAGCGCGATAGGCTATGGACATGATTGCTGCTGCGGTATATTCTCCTACTCCTTTAAGAGAAAGAATGTCGGGATATTTTTTTGGGAATTCACCATGAAAACATTCTTCTATTTGTTTTGCTGCTGCATGAAGGTTGCGTGCCCGCGAATAATATCCCAATCCTTGCCATTGTTTTAGCACATCTTCTTCGGATGCTTCTGCCAGCGCTTTTATGTTTGGAAACCGACGGATGAATCGCACGAAATAATCGTAGCCTTGATTTACGCGGGTTTGCTGCAAAATAACTTCCGATATCCAAATGATATATGGGTCGTTTGTCTCCCTCCAAGGGAGCTCGCGTTTGTTTTTTTCATACCAGTGTTGTAGTGTATTGCTTATCGCGAAAAAGTTGGACTGCTCCATCATTTGTTATTTGCGGGGTGAATTGATTTGAATTGATTTGATGCTTCCAATTAAACGTTTTGATTTTTTGGGAAGAATCCAAAAGATGTTGAAGTTTCGAACAAATATAGCGAATTAACCCCAATTTTATCTTGGCTCAACGAAGAAAATGTCAACCGGCATTGAATTTTTATTTTTCGATTTAACGACCGCAATAGCGTTTTTGGAGTGTGGAAAAAAAGGTGAATTCCAAAAAAAACGAAAATGATCGTGTTTTATTTTTGAGCTTGGAAAAAAAGCTATATATTTGCAATCCAAAAAATTACTATCGTTGTTTTTTTATTTAACAAAAAAAATTGTATTATGACCAAAGCAGATATCGTAAATGAAATTGCCAAGAATACCGGAATTGATAAAGCATCGGTTTTGGCAACAATTGAATCTTTCATGGATGTAGTAAAAGATTCGTTGGCTAATAATGAAAATGTGTATTTAAGAGGTTTTGGCAGCTTTATTGTGAAAAAAAGAGCACAAAAAACAGCCCGAAATATTTCCAAAAACACTACTATCATCATTCCCGAGCATTATATTCCGGCATTTAAACCGGCAAAAAGTTTTGTGGCTAAAGTAAAAGAGAATGTGAAGTGATAATACAAATATTTTTCAATCAAACATATACATAACAATTTAAAAAAAAGAAGATATGCCAAGCGGAAAAAAAAGAAAAAGGCATAAGATGGCTGTCCATAAAAGAAAAAAAAGACTTAGAAAAAACAGGCATAAGAAGAGGAAATAACCTGTTGGGTTTTTTCGGCACAGCATAAGAACAAACTTAAAAACTTTTTTGCAACGAGTTTGTTCTTTGTATATATTAAAGTAGGTTCTAGCGAGAACCAAATTCTTCTGAGACAGAAGTTTATGAAAAGAACATTTAAAATATTAAAATTGTGGTAAGCGAACTTGTTGTAGATGTTCAACCCAAAGAGATTACCATTGCGGTTCTTGAGAACAAGAAATTGGTAGAATTACAAAAAGAAAAGCGCGATGAATCTTATGCGGTTGGCAACATCTATTTGGGGCGGGTTAAAAAATTGATGCCCGCTCTCAATGCTGCATTTGTGGATGTAGGATACAAAAAGGACGCTTTTCTTCACTATTTAGATCTAGGGGCAGAATTTAATTCGGTTTTATATTATCAGAAGTTAGTCGGAAATAAGAAAAAAACACCGCAGGTTCAAAAAATGAAACTGCAGCCTAATATCGACAAAAGTGGCAGTATAACCGACGTTTTGAAAGTGGGTCAAGAAATTCTTGTACAGATTGCCAAAGAACCCATTTCAACCAAAGGTCCACGATTGACCGCTGAAATTTCTTTTGCCGGTCGTTTTCTGGTACTGATTCCGTTTATTGACAGAGTTTCGGTATCGCAAAAAATAAAATCACGCGAAGAGCGTGCCCGTTTACGACAACTTGTACAGAGTATAAAACCCAAAAATTTCGGTGTGATTATTCGTACCAATGCCGAAGGAAAACGTGTTGCTGAACTTGATGCCGAGCTCAAATTGTTGATGCAGAAGTGGGAAGATACGAGTAGCAAGTTGTCGAAAGCAAGGGCACCCGCACTCCTTTATGAGGAAACCTCGCGAACGGTTGCCTTGCTTCGCGATATTTTTGATCCCTCTTTCGAACACATCCATGTTAATGACAAAGACGTAGCCAAACAAATTGCCGATTATGTAGGTCTTATTGCACCAAACAAGCGAGATATCGTCAAACTTTATACAGGTGCGTTGCCTATTATGGACAATTTTGGCGTTACGAAACAAATCAAACAACTTTTTGGGAAAACGGTCACATTCAAGAACGGCGCTTATCTGATTATCGAGCACACCGAAGCGTTGCATGTTATCGATGTAAATAGCGGAAACCGAAACAAATCGTCACTCGGACAGGAGGACCATGCATTTGCCGTAAACGTGGCTGCGGCCGAAGAAATTGCCCGTCAATTGCGTTTGCGTGATATGGGAGGAATTATTGTGATCGATTTCATCGATATGATCAAGGGTGAACATCGAAACGATTTGCTGGTTAAAATGCAAGATTTTATGGCTCAAGATAGAGCCAAGCACAATATTTTGCCTCTAAGTAAATTCGGATTAATGCAAATTACCCGTCAACGTGTGCGCCCCGAAATAGAAGTTGCGACCAGTGAGGTTTGCCCCACTTGTTTTGGTAAAGGCAAGATCAAATCGTCTCTTTTGTTTACCGACACACTGGAAGGTAAAATCGATTATTTGGCCAATAAGCTCAAAGTGAAGAAATTTAGTCTGCATATTCATCCCTATGTGGCAGCGTATGTAGAAAGGGGGCTATTTTCGTTGAAGCATCAATGGAAGAAAAAATACAATGTAAACTTAAAAATTATTCCGGATCAGAGTCTCGGATTTTTAGAATATGTATTTTACGATAAAGATGGAAACGAAATAGACCTCAAAGAAGAAGTTGAAATGAAATGATATTCCTTGTGGAATAAAATGGAGAAATAGGCAAAAAACCGACATTGCATTTTGTAGTGCCGGTTTTTTGTGTTTTTAAGGGCAATCCAATTGTTATACAGGATCCACATCATAGTTTAATACCACGTACCTGAATTCCCGTTTTTCTCGCATCCGCTGTTCTGTTTGGCGGATACATTTTCTTATGAACGAGGCTGACAGATTATTTTCCGTTTTAAGCAGAATTTCACGGATATGATACGATCGGATTTTGCTTATAACCGGTTTGTTCGGCCCAAGTAGTATATTGTCTTGAAGTAAGCTGCGCAACATGTCGGCAAAATAATGCGAAGCGGCTTCGGCTCTTTGTTCGTTTTTGTCTTTCAATTCAATTGAAATCAACCGGTAAAATGGAGGATATTTAAAAATTTTTCGTTCTGCCAATTGCATGTTATAAAACCCCTCATAGTCGTTTTCGACAATAAATCGGTAAATGGGCAGTTCGGGCTGCGTGGTTTGAATGATAACCGTTCCACGCTTGTTGCGCCTCCCGGCACGTCCACTTGCCTGCATCATGAGTTGAAATCCGCGTTCATGTGAACGGAAATCCGGATAATTCAACAAGCTATCGGCCGCGATAATTCCTACCACACTTACATTATCGAAGTCCAACCCTTTCGAAACCATTTGAGTGCCTACCAATATCCGAATCTTTTTATTTTGAAAATCGGAAATGATTCGTTCATATGCGTTTTTCCCGTGGGTAGTATCGGTGTCCATGCGAGCAACCTTTGTTCCTGGAAAAAGACGCGACACTTCTTCTTCAACCTGTTCCGTTCCTTGTCCTATGAATTCCAAGCTTTTTTCGTGACATGCGGGACATTCTTCCGGCTTAGGATAAGCCCTATTGCAGTAGTGGCACACCAATTCGTTTCGGTATTTATGGTAGGTGAGCGTTACATCACAATGCCTACATTTGGGAGTCCATGCGCAAAGTTTACATTCTATTCTTGGGGCAAATCCTCTTCGGTTGCGAAAGAGAATAACCTGTTCTTCATTATCCAGTGCTTGTTGAATATGGTCGATAAGGTTGGGAGATAAGATGGATTTCATTTTCTTTTTTCGTCGCAGTTCCTTGGTGTTCTCGATAATGATTTTCGGCATAAGCACCTCTTCGAAACGTTTTGTTAGTGTAGCAAGGGCATATTTGCCTTTTTTTGCGTTATAAAACGATTCAATAGCGGGAGTGGCGGATCCCAACAATGTTTTTGCCCCCATTAAATGGGCTAGCACGATTGCCGTGTCGCGGGCGTGATAACGTGGTGCAATTTGCTGTTGTTTGTAACTGCTTTCATGTTCTTCGTCCACAATGATCAGTCCCAATCGGGCAAAAGGCAGGAATAAGGAAGAACGTACGCCGATAATGATTTCGTACGGATTGTCCGATAGCATTTTATGCCAAATTTCAGTGCGTTCGTTATCATTTATTTTCGAATGATAAATACCCAATTTATTTCCGAATACGGCTTGTAGTCGTTGAGTGAGTTGGGTGGTAAGTGCAATTTCGGGCACAAGATAGAGGGTTTGTTTCCCTTCCTGAAGCATCTTTTCGATAAGATGAATGTAGATCTCGGTTTTTCCGCTCGATGTAACGCCATGAAGCAAACAGGTGTTTTTATCGGCAAAACCGTTGCATATCTCGTCGAATGCTTGTTGTTGATGTTCGCTTAAAGGGAACGGTTTTCGGGAAGCTTCTACTTCCGAAGCAATTCGACTTACTTCTTTGGAAAATTGGCGTAAAATGTTTTTTTCGATCAATCCGTTGAGAACGGCGGGAGAGGTTTTTGTTTCTTTGAGTATTTCTTCTCGACTTATATACGGCGTATTTTTTTGCGAAAGCAGAGAAATTATTTGTTCGTAAAGCGCTTTTTGTTTCTTTGCTCTGCCGATAAGTTCAGGAATGTTTTTTTGGTCTATTTCGGGATTAAGGGAAATGATTTTTTCGGTTTTTGGTTTGTATTTGCGCTCGATGGTTTCGTAGGTGGTGATAATTCCCTTCTCCGTTAGTCTATAAATGTGAGAAAAAACATTTTTTATTTTCAGGTTTTTTTCGAGTTCCGCTATTTTTGCTTCCCCTTTGTCTTGTAAATAGGTTGTTATTTTTTTCTCTGTTGGAGTAAGGGGGAAATCATTTTCTTCCGTGTTTTTCAATTCGACGCAAGTTTCGCTTTCCATTCTGAGTTTAGCGGGTGTTGCCGCTTTATACACATCTCCAAGCGACGATAAATAGTAAAAAGAAATCCATTCCCATAATTTCAGCTGGTATTCGTTTACGATCGGATGATGGTCTATGAGGGCATAAATTTCTTTTGTTTCTACCGTTTTCGGTTTTTTTTCATGAATTGCGGCAACCACAGCCGTGTAATATTTTCGTTTTCCGAAAGGCACAATTACCCGATATCCTTTCCCAATCTTATCGCGTATTTTCGTGGGAACGGTATAAGTAAACGTGTTGGATAATGGGAGAGGGAGTATTACATCGGCAAACATTTACGTTAGAGGTATATCGAGCCGGTAATCGACCAGCATGTTGTTTTTCCGTTCAGCGGGTCGCTCCAATCGGGCTTATCGGTTTTGTAATTATCGGTAAGTTTAAAGCCACAATTCACTCCTATCTGAAATATCCTCAGCACTTCAAATCCCAAGCCGAGATTGGTTCCGGCTTCAAAAGATTTGGCTTTGATATCTTTGGCTGCCTCGTCGAGATCGATTTTTTCTCCCGAAATCAGATAGGCTGCATAAGGTCCTGCTGTTGCATACATTTTTACCAGATGTAAGCCGATTCCGAATTTAACTTTCAGATTTAAGGGGAGTTTAATATAATGGTTTGTGATTTTTTTCGAGACGTTTTCGTCTATCTTTGACACGGTCATTCGATTGTTGGAGTACAAAAGCGAAGCGTCAACACCTACATCGGCCACAAACAAAGGAAGCATGGTTTCCATTGAAGGTCCGATGCTGTAATTGGTCATATTCTCCACTTTCAATACGTCGCTTTTGTAAGTCGGATTATTGAGTCCTATATCTCCTCTTACGCCAAATCTGATTTGCGAAAATGCCGGCAGGGCAAGTACAGACAAGATGATAATTGTGGTGTTAAAGACTAATTTTTTCATATTCATCCGGTTTTTAGTCTGTAAGACATATTTTTCTTACAGTTGGTTGATTTTCTGAAATCAAACTTAATCAATTCATGCATATATAACAAAATAGAGCATCAAAAGGATGTTAACGTAGGCTATTGTTTATTATTTTAAAAAAGCATTTCGCTTCTTTCCGAAAGAAACAAAATGCTCACCAATATGTTTTTTGATTGCGATTCGGTTTGTCAATCTTGGAATTTTGCCTTCAAAAATTCGCGGTTGAGGCGTGCAATGTTGGTGATTGAAATATTTTTAGGGCACTCTACTTCGCATGCGCCGGTATTTGTACAATTTCCGAATCCCAATTCGTCCATTTTGGCTACCATAGCTTTGGCTCGTCTGGCCGCTTCGGTTCGTCCTTGTGGCAGAAGCGCCAGGTGGCTTACTTTTGCCGCAACAAACAACATTGCCGATCCGTTTTTACATGCGGCAACACAAGCTCCACATCCTATGCATGCGGCTGCATCCATTGCGGCTTCTGCTTTGTCTTTGTTGACGGGAATGGTGTTGGCATCGGGAGACCCTCCCGTGTTGACGGAAATATATCCTCCCGCCTGAATGATTTTATCGAAGGCGGAGCGATCGACCATAAGGTCTTTGATAACAGGGAATCCGGACGATCGCCAAGGTTCAACGGTGATGGTATCCCCATCGTTGAATTTGCGCATATACAATTGGCAGGTGGTTATCTCCTCATCCGGACCATGTGGATGACCATTTACGTAAAGACTGCACATTCCGCAAATTCCTTCCCGGCAATCGTGATCGTAAGCAACCGGCTCTTTGCCTTCGCCGATGAGTTTGTCGTTCAGCATATCGAGCATTTCCAGGAACGAGCTTCCTTGATACACATTATTCAATTCATAGGTCTCAAAAGCACCTTTCTCTTTTGGTCCTTTCTGACGCCAAATTCTCAGTTTGATATTTATATTTTTATCCATAGAGCAATCGTTTTTGTTTTATGACTTGTAATTACGTTGTTGAGGAACCACGAATTGATAATTTAGAGGTTCTTTGTGCAGAATAGGCTCTTTGTCTTCGCCTTGATATTCCCAGCATGAAACGAAGGAAAATTCTTCGTCGTTGCGAAGTGCTTCACCGTCCGGTGTTTGATATTCTTCACGGAAATGTCCACCACACGATTCTTCGCGATTAAGAGCATCAAGTGCTATCAGCTCGCCTATCTCAAAGAAATCGGCAAGTCGAAGCGCTTTTTCGAGTTCGGGATTCACGGTTTCTTCCGATCCTGGAATGCGAACATCTTTCCAAAATTCTTTTTGCAGTGCCTTGATTTCTTTACGTGCAAATTTCAATCCTTCCGCATTGCGCGACATGCCTACGTATTCCCACATGATATGCCCCAATTTTTTATGGAAATAGTCGACCGAATGTTTCCCATTGATACGCATCAGTTTGGCAATACGTTCTTCGATGTTTTTTTCCGCTTCCTCGAATTCGGGGCGATCGGTATCGAATCGCGGTACCTGAATCTGATCGGCAAGGTAGTTTTGCATGGTATAGGGAAGGATAAAATATCCGTCGGCCAATCCCTGCATCAGTGCCGAAGCTCCCAAACGATTTGCTCCGTGATCGGAAAAATTGGCTTCTCCGATGGCAAATAGACCCGGAATGGAAGTCATTAGCTCATAGTCGACCCAAATTCCTCCCATCGTATAATGAATGGCCGGATAAATCATCATCGGAGTTTCGTACGGATCCTCATTCATGATTTTTTTATACATCTGAAAGAGATTGCCGTATTTTTCTTCGATAACGCTTTTTCCTAAGCGCTTGATGGCATCCGAAAAATCCAGATACACGGCATATCCCGTCGGGCCCACACCATAACCGGCATCGCATCGTTCTTTGGCTGCACGCGATGCAACGTCGCGAGGCACGAGATTGCCATAGGCCGGGTAACGGCGCTCCAGATAGTAATCGCGATCTTCTTCTTTGATGTCGGTTGGTTTGAGTTTGCCTGCACGGATGGCTTCGGCATCTTCTTTTTTCTTCGGCACCCAAATTCGTCCATCGTTTCTGAGCGACTCCGACATAAGGGTGAGTTTCGATTGAAATTCGCCTTGAACGGGGATACATGTCGGATGAATTTGGGTCATACACGGATTGGCAAAATAAGCTCCTTTTTTGTAGCATTGCCATGCTGCCGATCCGTTGCAAGACATGGCGTTTGTAGAAAGGAAATAGGCATTTCCGTAACCGCCCGTTGCAATGACTACGGCATGCGCCGCGTAACGTTCTATTTTCCCCGTAACGAGATTCCTGACAATAATTCCCCGAGCGCGACCGTCAATCACGATTAAATCGATCATTTCGCGACGGGTATACAGTTTTACCTGACCTTTATGGATGGCACGGCTCAATGCCGAATATGCGCCAACCAGCAATTGTTGTCCTGTTTGACCACGTGCATAAAAGGTTCGCGATACTTGTGCGCCTCCAAACGACCGGTTATCGAGCAATCCCCCGTATTCGCGTGCAAAGGGTACCCCTTGGGCAACGCATAGATCAATGATATCGTTGGAAATTTCGGCTAAGCGGTAAACATTGGCTTCGCGTGCGCGATAATCGCCTCCCTTGATGGTGTCGTAAAATAAACGGTAAACGGAGTCGCCATCATTCTGATAATTTTTTGCCGCATTTATTCCTCCTTGTGCTGCAATAGAGTGTGCACGACGGGGGGAATCCTGAATGCAGAAATTGAGGACGTTAAATCCGAGTTCGCCTAGCGATGCGGCTGCCGAAGCGCCTGCTAATCCTGTACCTACGACAATGATATCGAGATGTCTTTTATTGGCCGGATTCACCAATTTTTGGTGGTCTTTGTAATTTGTCCATTTTTCGGCAAGAGACCCTTCGGGTATTTTTGAATTTATTTGAGTCATATCTGAAAATTTTCGTTTGTAAATTTAAAGTGAAATTAAATGGGAACAGCCCTTTCAATAAGCGAAGTAAATGTAAATTGGGATGATTGAAAAGCCGATCAGAATAAGAGTTGCAAAAATATTCCCGATTACTTGTATGCGTTTCAACCACACCTTGTTGCTCCAACCGATAGTGTGTAGTGCACTCCAAAAACCATGAGTCAAATGAAACCACAATAGCACGAAAGCGGCAAGATAAACGAGCACAACCCAAATATTTTGGAAGAGTGGAATTATCAGTTCCGATCCTTTGCTGACGGCCGTAGGGTCGCCAATCAATTCCTTAAACTGCATGTTGAACCATAATTGATACAAATGAAGGATCAAAAAAAGCAGGATGCAGAGGCCCAGTACAAACATGTTTTTGGAAGACCATTGGGTGGGAGTTTTGCTCGAAGACTCGTAACGCTCCTTGCCACGCGCTTTTCTGTTTTGCAAGGTGAGTATAATGGCATAAATGACATGCACGGCAAATCCTGCTGCCAACACAAGTGTTCCGATGACGGCATACCAATTGGCTCCTAAAAACTCGCAAATTTTGTCGTAGGCTTCCAATGAAAACACCAATGCCAGGTTCATCGACATGTGGAAAAGCAAAAAAAGAATCATAAATAAGCCGGAAATACTCATGACGAATTTGCGGCCAATGGAAGATTTGATTAACCAACTCATAGTTTTTTAAATTATGTATTTGTACGTATTGTTTTTTTCGATTTTTATCGCACTGCAAAAGTAAACATTTTTAAGTATCTTGGAAAGGATTATTTGCAGAAATTTTTCTTTAAAGACGAAAGCCGAAGAAGTTCGGCACGCTCGTCCCCTTGTCCGCCCGGTTCGCTCCGTTCGTTCCGTTCGTTCCGCTCGCTTCCCTGCTGTCCTACTTTTCGCCCTTTCCTTCGCTGCCGATCGACGTCCTTTCCGCACGGCAACCGTCCTGCGGTAATAGACAAGCAGCCGATCCAATTCGCCGATCAACTCCGCATACCCGGTTTTCCCGTCCAACTCGTCCAGCACGGCCGTCAGTTCGTGCTTGCGCGATTCCGATCCGACGCAACGCAGGGCGGGAAGGTGCGATTTCACCTTTGCGGCCGCTTTCGTTACGTACGTATTGTCTGCACAAGGCAGAACAAGCCGTTGCCTATGTGACAAAAGTACGAAAAAATAGTTGGGATTAATCCGGGAAGATTGGTCTCCCAAACAAATCAGTGGATATTTAAAGAAACAGGAGAATATAGCTATCTCACACGAAACCATTTATAAATGGATTCGCAGGGACAAGCTAAACGGCGGGGAGTTGTATAAGCATTGTCGCCATAAGCTGAAACACCACAAAAGGCCCGTAGGGTCGGCTAAAAACATACCCAATCGTACGAGTCGTGAAAGGCCACGGGAAGCCGACGGGAGCAGGTTTGGAGACTTCGAGATGGACATGATTATCGGGCCGAATCATTCGGAGGCTATACTGACAATAACAGAGCGAAAAACGAATTATTTGATGATAAAGAAATTACCGATCCTTATTGTTCATGGCAAAAAGGAGCAATTGAAAACGGGAATAAACTTATTTTAGGACAAGACACACCTTCTCCGCACCAAGTCCGTACCAAGGCTGCACCATCCTCGCTCCATGCTTGCATCAGGCTTGCGTCATTCTCGCATAAAGTTCGCTCTGTCCGCACCGCTGTATCCCGCTTCAAATACGGCAAAGAGGCAGGTTTGTTTTACACCGGTCTCACGGAATCCGATGTTGTTATCCCTGCTTTGAAGCGAAGGAAGAGCGAAGGAAGAGCGAAGGACAACCAATAAAAAGCCCGCAAAACACACTTGTCGAACAAAAATTTCGTCGAGCCAAATACCCAATACCCGAAAACGGAAGGTATGAGAAAGAAATCCGACATTTGAAAACCGGGTTACATCGAAAACTGAGGATTAAATCGGAATGTAATTTGCCCAAAAATGAAGTTGGGGTAAATTCGCACTTGCCGGTTGACTCTACAACTCCTTTATTTTTACCTGTCTTTATGTAAATTGAAAATTATCATGTAAATTTGTAGGTTGAAATCAAAAACAGATCTTTCTTTTCGAGATCGAAGCATGAAATTATGGATATAGTAGTAAGTGGCATTCGCTCAACGGGCAATTTGCATTTGGGAAACTATTTTGGTGCCTTGCGCAATTTCATCCGGATGCAGGACGAAAACACGTGTTTTTTCTTCATCGCCGATATTCATTCGCTCACGACGCATCCCGACCCGAAATCGCTGCATGCAAATGTAAAAAATGTATTGGTCGATTATTTGGCCGCAGGCATCGACCCCGAAAAGTCGATCATTTACCTACAAAGCGATATCCCCGAAATAGCCGAGTTGTATCTCTATCTGAATATGCATGCCTATTTGGGAGAATTGGCGAAAACCACTTCTTTTAAAGAGAAGGCACGCAAACAACCCGATAATGTCAATGCCGGTTTATTGACATACCCTACATTGATGGCTGCCGATATTATTATCCATCATGCCGATAAAGTTCCGGTAGGAAAAGATCAGGAGCAACATCTGGAGATGACGCGTCGTTTTGCGCGCAGGTTCAACAATTTTTATGGCGTTGAATATTTCAAAGAACCGGTTGCCTATAATTTTGGACAAGAATTGATCAAAATTCCCGGTTTGGATGGTAGCGGCAAAATGGGAAAATCGGAGGGAAATGCCATTTACCTTTCCGATGCGCCCGAGGTGATAGAAAAAAAAGTGAAACGGGCACTTACCGACTCGGGACCAAAAGAATTCAATTCTCCCAAGCCCGATTATATCGAAAATCTTTTTACCATAATGAGAGTGGTTTCGGAGCCTGAAGTGGTACACCATTACGAAGAGCTTTGGAACAAATGTGAGATTCGCTATAGCGATATGAAAAAACAACTTGCAGAAGATATCATCAAAGTGACTTCTCCTATCCGCGAACGCATTTTGGAAATAGAGAAAGATGATGCCTATTTGCACAAAGTAACTACGGAAGGTGCCGAAAAAGCACGGGAAAGTGCTTCGAAAACGCTGAACGAAGTACGCGAAATTATGGGTTTCAAGCCTTTTTAAATATATAAACTTATTATTCTGCGAAACGCAATCGGGAAGATGAATCTCATGTCCGATTGCTTTTTTATTGCATAAACAAATCGAAAAAATCATACATATGTTATCATTTAAAGAAGTGGAGCTTGATGATAAGCCACTTATCAAACCTTTTTTGGAACAACAAAATTATCGGTCTTCCGATTTTTGTTTTACCAATCTCTGTTGTTGGGGAATAAAATATCAAACCCAATTTGCGATACACGACGATTGGTTGTTGATTCGTTTTAAAGACGATGACAACCGCCTATCCTATCTTAAACCTCTTGGAAAAGGGAACCTGAAAGAAGCCATTGAGATAGTGATGGATGACGCTTCGCAATTGGGCATTCCCTTCCGGTTGAGTTCGGTGACTCCACGCATGTTGAAAGAAATTGAGGCAGTGATGCCGGGAGTATTTCGCAAAGTACCCAATAGAAAAATATTCGATTATATTTACACTTCGGATAAACTAATCCATTTGAAAGGCAAAAAGTTGCAGAGTAAACGAAATTATGTCAACCGTTTTAAAAAAAGGGACAACTGGGAATATAAGTCGTTGACGGATAATCCCGATTTGGTGAACGAATGCAAGCAAATGTTGGAAAAATGGATGGAAGAGAAAGGCGAAGATTCCGATCCTTCGTTGAGATTCGATCATCATGCAACACGTATGATGCTCGACAATTTTGAATATTTGGAATTGCGTGGGGGAGCAGTTTACAGAGAGGGGCAGATGATTGCCTTCTCGGTGGGTTCAAAACTTACACAAGATACGCTCGACGTGCACGTGGAGAAAGCGATGAGTGACGATGTGTCGGGAGCATATGCCATTATCAATCAGCAATTCGTGAAACACGAGGCTGGCGATTTTACTTACATTAACAGGGAAGAAGATATGGGGCTTAAATCGTTGCGCAGAGCAAAGCTTTCTTATCGGCCCGATATTTTGTTGGAAAAATATACCTTGAGGTTGAAAGGAAAATAACGTAATCATTGCTCACTCATTGGACAACGAATGATAAAATATGCCGATAATAGCCTAGCACCACAAGTACGCAACATGTGGAAAACCGTTTTTGACGACCCCGATGCGTACATGGATGTGTATTTTCGCGATAAATACCGCAACGAAAATACGTTGGTGTATATCGAAAACGACAAAGCCGTGGCGTCGTTGCAAATGTTGCCCTATACGTTTACCTTTTGCGGAAAAGAAATTCCCGCAGCGTATCTTTCGGGAGCTTGCACGCTGCCCCAATACCGTGGCAAAGGATACATGTCTGCCCTTTTGAAACGGTCTTTTCGTGAAATGAAAAAAAGAAGTATCCCTCTTGCCTTATTGGTGCCTCAAGAGTCGGCATTGTTGAAATTTTATGCCCCATTCGGTTTTGCTCAGGCATTCGATGCCGGTACGGAGGAGTTGCCTTCGTTGAAGGAGTTGCTCGCACGTCACCCCCACGATTTATATGGAGCTTATTGCGAGTTCGACGGGTGGTTCAGACAAAAGGATATGACGGTGCAGAAATCGTTTGACGATTTTTGTTCGATCGTCGAAGAGGCCGCTCTTTTCGATTTCCCGCCGAAACAAAACCTTATGGGAATGGCGCGGATAATAGATGCGGAAACCTTGTTGGCCATTTTTGCACAACGGTATCGCGATAGGATTTTCTCGCTTTCGGTTATCGATTCCGTGTTGCCGGAAAATGAGGATACCTTTGTTGTTCAAGGAGGAGAGTGCAAAAGACAACGCACCGCATGCGAACCCCATTTTCATGTCGGGATCGACGAGTTGGTTCAGCTTTTATTGGGTTATCGTACTGCGCAGAAAGACGAACCTTTGCGAACGTTATTCCCCGAAAAGAAACCCCAAATGAATTTTATGCTGGAATGAATCGGCTCACAACCATTTTTTCTTTTTGAAGAAAAGGAGAATGAAAACGGCCGATAAAACCATGATGACGAGAGAGAAAGGGTATCCCCATTTTTTGTCGAGTTCGGGCATGTGACGAAAATTCATGCCGTAAATGGAGGCAATGAGTGTGGGGGGCATGAAAACAACGGAAACAATGGTAAATATTTTGATGATTTTGTTCTGCTCCACATTTACGTAGCCCAAAAAAGTATCTTGCAGGTAGTCCAAACGGTCGAAACTGAAGTTTATGTGTTCGATGAGCGAATTGATATCTTGGATAATCATATTCAGTTTGGGTTGAAGTTCGGCACGCATGAATTCGCTGCGAAGCATGCTCGAAGCCGTTCGCTGCTTGTCGATGATGTTTTCGCGCAACATCATGGTTTTTTCCTGAAGATTTTTGATTTCGGACAATAGATCCTCGTCGGCTTCCTGTAAGCTGATGTTGTTGCTGAGGAGGGTGATCTTTTGGGTCATATCTTCGATCATGTCCGCGTCGAATTCGACCCGTGTTTCAAAAAGGGCGACCAACACATCGGCCCCCGTGGTGTAGTTCTTGGGATTGGCAGATATTTTTTTTATGGTTTCGTGAAACGAAATGAGTTCTTGACTGTGAACCGTTACCAATATATTGTTTTTGAGAATGAAAGAAACGGGATCGCTCTCGAAATTCGACAACAGGAAGTTGGAGTTTACTACCAGCGTGTCGTTGGTTTCGATATAGCGCGACGACATCTCGATCTCTACTATTTCTTCTTCTTCCTGAATATATATTTTGAGAAAGTCTTCGAGCTCGTTTTCTATTTCTTCATCCACATCGATAAGATCGATCCACAAAAAATTCTCAATAGGCGTTGATTTTAGAAAATCGAGACTACGGCTCAATCTGATAACGCCATCTTTATGATAAAAAAGTTTGATTTCCGCCATTTCAATTGGGTTTTAATCGGTAAATGAATCCGTCCTTGTATCTCTCGAAGAAAAGTCTTTTGTTATCGGCTCAAGTAAGTTGGCAAGTGTTTCGAATTGTGCAATGGACAGTTGCTCAGGACGTTGATTGAGCAAAGGATGGTCGGGTAGCCGACTTTCTTCGGACAGCAGTGGTTTGAGGGAGTTGCGCAGCATTTTGCGCCGCTGATTGAATCCTGTCTTCACCACTGCTTTGAATAGTTTTTCGTTGCAGTCGAGCTTCTCGCGCTTGTTGCGTGTGAGCCGTACAACTGCCGATTTGACTTTTGGCGGAGGGATGAACGCATGTTCGCTTACCGTGAAAAGGTACTCGATATCGTACCAGGTCTGCAACAAAACACTAAGTATGCCGTAAGTTTTGTTGCCCGGTGAAGCAATCATGCGTTCGGCGACCTCTTTTTGTATCATTCCCGCACAACAAGGAACGATATCTTTATTGGCCAGTACTTTGAAAAAAATTTGTGACGAAATATTGTAAGGGTAATTGCCGATGAGGCAAAATGGATTGTTGTGATAGAGTTTGCCAAGATCCAATTTCAAAAAATCGGTTTCGATGATCTTGTCTTCCAATTCGGGATAGTGTTGCCGTAAATATGCAACAGATCGGCGATCGATTTCCACAACGGTCAAATCGCGTTGTTTTTCGATAAGGTGACGCGTAAGCATGCCGGTTCCCGGACCTACTTCCAACACGGGAAGCAGAGGAAATTCGTCGAGCGTATCGGCTATGTGTTTTGCAATTTCCGTGTCTTTCAGAAAATGCTGCCCGAGATTCTTTTTTGGCTTTACCGGCAACATATGTTATTTAATTAAAATACCTATCTTTGCTGGCGCAAAGGTAAGGAATTAATTAAAAAAATAGGCACAAAACTCGTGTTTAAAAAACAAGAGTAGTGCGTGTTGCAATTCCAAAATTGTTACGATTGTATGGGCAATAGTGTTTTATCGATGTTTTATCGGTGGAGGGGGAAGACCGAAGTCAAATTGAAAACGACATGAATTCGAAATCCCTAAAAGAAATAGTAAAAACGGTTTTTTCGCTTGGTGTGGGAATTCTTATCGTTTGGCTGCTGTATCGGAATACCGATTTGAACACCCTTTGGGAGATTGTGAAAAATGCCAATCTCGAATTTATTCTCATTTCACTTATATTCGGACTCATCGGCAACATTATTCGCGGATTGCGATGGGAGTTGTTTATCAATTCGTTGGGATATCGCCCCAAACGGCCAAGTGTCATTTATGCCACGCTCGGCAATTTTGCCGTAAATTTTTTGCTGCCACGTGCGGGCGACGTGTGGCGATGCGCTGCCCTCACCCGCTATGAAGGTGTTCCTTTTGCAAAAGCATTCGAAACCTATCTGGTGGATAAGGTGTTCGATTTGCTTGCCTCTGTTTTACTCGTTGTTTTGAGCATGATTCTGTATCTCGACTTTTTTATTTCTTATTTTCGGGATAACCCCGATTATGGCGAGAGTATTGTAAATTTGTTTGGTTCGGTTTGGTTTTATGTTGTGCTGATAGGGTTGGTCCTTATCTTTTTTATCGTGTTCACGGTATTTGGGAACACCCGCCC
Source organism: Bacteroidales bacterium UBA4179 (assembly GCA_002381125.1). GTDB lineage: Bacteria > Bacteroidota > Bacteroidia > Bacteroidales > Dysgonomonadaceae > Anaerorudis. Next base: position 21,219 of record DFUT01000009.1, read on the forward strand.
TGTAACGAAAGTGCGCAATTTTTTTAAAAGTGTGGTACACGATTTAAAAATGGTGGCTCATATGAAAGAGAAAAAGCGTATTATTTTCTATACGATACTCGTGTGGTTTTCTTTTTATTTGTATTTTTATACATGCTTTTACGCTTTTGATTTTACAAAAGGGCTGGGACCCCTTGCGGGGCTGATTGTTTTCACCATGAGCAATGTGGGTGTTGCGGTGCCTGTACAGGGCGGAGTAGGTGCGTGGCATTTTATGGTAATTTCTTCGTTGGTTATTTTGGGAGTCGGCTACGAAGAAGCAGGGGCTTTTGCAGGGGCCGTGTTTACGATTCAATCCATATGGATTATTTTATGCGGAGTATTCGGCATCGTGGCATTGCCTTATGTGAAAAGAACGCCGCAACCCGAAGCAGTGGAAGTGAAATCGAAAGAGTAGCGTAGAACAATAAAAGAATAAAGAGAAAATACTGAAAATATAATGATTATGGCAACAAAAGAAATCGTGGATCTGAAACCGCAAAACGTATGGCGTAATTTTTACAGACTGACGCGAATCCCGCGTCCTACCGGACACATGAAAGAGATAACCAAATTTATGATGGAGTTCGGCAAATCGCTCGATTTGGAAACCCTTCAAGATCGTGCGGGGAATGTGCTCATTCGTAAACCGGCTTCAAAAGGATATGAGGGAAAACAAACCGTAATTTTGCAGGCGCATTTGGATATGGTTCCTCAGCAAAACTCGGATATCCGGCATGATTTTACGAAAGACCCCATCGATGCTTATATAGATGGAGACAGGGTAAAGGCCCGGTTCACAACATTGGGCGCAGACAACGGCATCGGCGTGGCCATGATTATGGCTGTTCTCGAAGACAAATCGTTGCAGCATCCGCCTATTGAAGCTCTTTTTACGGTTGATGAAGAAGGGGGTATGAACGGGGCTTTCGCTCTGGAAAAAGGGTTGTTTTCCGGAACGCTTATGCTTAATCTCGATTCCGAACAAGAAGGCGAATTATGCGTGGGCTGTGCCGGAGGAGCCGATGTGAATGCAACGATTCAATATAAAGACGATACGGAAATAGAAAAAGGCGATGTGGCTTTTAAGATCGACATCAAAGGGTTAAAAGGCGGACATTCGGGGGCTCAAATTCATTTGGGAAGGGCCAACGCCATTAAATTGGTGAATCGCTTTCTTAAGGATGCCGTACGAAACTACGAGGCCCGTTTGTCGCGCATACAAGGAGGTTCGTTGCGCAATGCCATTCCGCGTGAAGCATCTGCCGTAATCGCTGTCCCCGAACAATTATCGGAAGATTTGATCGATTTGGTGAAAGAATACGAAGATCTTTTTAATGAAGAATATCGGGGAATCGAAGAGGGGATTATCTTCGAGGCAGAAAAAGTGAAATTGCCAAAAAGTCTTATGCCTGTTGAAATTCAAGATGATATCATCAATGCAATAGAGGGTTGTCCGAATGGGGTGATGAGTATGTTGCCCGATTTTCCCGGTGTAGTGGAAAGCTCTGTCAATTTGGCAGTGGTGACATCTTCCAAAGGCAAAATTGAAGTAAAATTAATGGTGCGCAGCTCTTCGGAAAGCCGAAAAGAATGGGTTTGTTCGTCGGTCGAAAGTGTGTTTTTGCTGGCCGGTGCCAAAGTGGAGATCGAAAGCGATTATCCCGGATGGCAACCGAATATCGATTCCGAATTGTTGCATACAATGGGAAAAGTGTATTTCGAAAAATACGGAAAACGGCCTGTCGTATCTGTTATTCATGCCGGTTTGGAATGTGGAATCATTCAATCGAATATCGGGCGTAAAATGGATATCGTTTCCTTTGGACCCACCATAACCGGAGCGCATTCTCCCGATGAATCGGTAGAAATAGAGTCGGTAGAAAACACGTATGATTATCTGATTTCCGTTTTGGAACAGATCGGTTGATGTAAAGTTCATTTTAAAGGCGAAGGTAAAATAATTCGGTTGTCGTGAAAAAGAAAATAAAATCATATGTGCTGGTGCCTGTTTTGCTGATTGTATACACGGTTGTGATGGCAATTGTTAGCTTGCCCCGCTATCGGCGTAGCGGCAATTGGCGTGAATATGTGCTGATTGTTTCGGTGTCGCTTATTGTTTCTGTTGTGCTTTACTTTGTCCTGAAAAGGAAACAAAAGATTCGGGATAAATTCAAGTAACCTGCCTTTCGAAATTGGAGATCCATCATGGTGCGAAATTTTATATCTGTTTTATTTTTTATTTATTCGGCTTTTTTGTTTGGACAATCTTCTTTTGAATACATGTTTCGTGTGTATCTTAGCGATAAAGGCGACCACCCGTTTTTGGTTGCCGAACCCGAAAAATTTTTGTCGGAACGTTCCATAGAGCGGAAATTGCGTCAAAATGTGGCGATAGACTCGTTGGATTTTCCGGTTTCAAAGGGGTACCTCGACAGCATAGAAAAAGAGGGCGGAAAAATTGTGGCAAAAAGTAAGTGGTTTAATACCTGCGTGGTACAATTTGCCGATAGTGTTTCCGTAGATCGAATAAAGTCATTGCCGTTTGTCGATTCCGTGAAATATGTGTGGAGAGGACAGGTGTCCGATCGTTTTGATTGGATGCGGCCTCGCCTGCAAAGAATTCGGTGCGAGGATGAACCCGATTTTCATAATTATTTCGGTTTTACCGAAGAACAGTTCAAGGTGCATAATGCCGAAGAAATGATAAAAGCGGGGTTTCGGGGAAAAGGAATGCATGTGGGTGTGGTTGATGCAGGTTTTACCAATTGCGACGTGATTCCTTATTTTGAAGGGATAAACCTTTTCGGATACCGCGATTTTGTTCCGGGAGGCAATATTTTTTCGGCAAACGATCATGGAACGAAAGTACTTTCAACAATGGCCGTCAATCAGCCCAATCTGATGATGGGGTCTGCCCCGGAGGCAAATTATTGGCTGTTTCGTTCGGAAGACAGCAAAACTGAATTCCCTGTCGAAGAAGATTTTTGGGTGGCGGCCGTTGAATATGCCGACAGCGTGGGGGTGGATTTGGTAAATACTTCTCTCGGATATAACGAGTTTGACGATAAAACGTTAAGTTACTCTCATTTTCAACTCGACGGGCAAACAGCGCTTATGACCTCGGCTGCCAATAAAGCATTCGAAAAGGGTATGTTGGTAATCGGAAGCGCGGGTAATGAAAGGAAAAAAAATTGGAGAAAAATTACGGTTCCTGCAGATGCCGAAAATTTGTTGGCAATAGGTGCCATACGAATCGATAGCCTAATTGCTCCGTTCAGTTCCACAGGACCCACGGCCGATGGGCGAATCAAACCCGATTTGGTTTCCGTTGGCTCGGGAACCATTACCATTGGAAGTGATGGTACCATCGGAATGACAAACGGAACTTCGCTTTCTTCGCCTTTTATGGCCGGCCTTATCGCTTCCCTATGGTCCATCAATCCTTCCTTGAACAGAAAAGAATTGGTGGATATCGTGAAAAAATCGTCCAGCCGGTATGCTCATCCCGATACGATTTACGGATATGGAATTCCCGATTTTGGGAAAGCCGTGAAAGATGTGTTGAAAACGTTGGATGCTTTTGATAAAAAAATGATGACCCGGCATCTTGCCATCGTGCCGGATCAATCGGGGAAAAATTATCTGTTGACGCTTTTTGATCCGGTGTTCAGAAACGATTCGTACCGGGTGGGTATGCTTGATGAGGATGGAATTCGAATAGCGGATGCACCGTTTGATGAAAATAATTCGGCAATGTTTTATCTTCCCGAAAAGGTGCGTAAAGAAAACAAATTTATTCATTTCGTTATAGATACTCCTTTAGATCAATATATTGTTCGTATAAAATTATGATTTTCACACAGCAATCATCCGTTTCTTTATCCGAGCTCAACCGTTTGGTTCGCGATGTTATTCGGAAGAATTTCCCCGACACTTATTGGGTACGTGCGGAAACGAGCGATGTGAGGCAAAACCGCAGTGGGCATTGTTATCTCGAATTCATTGAGAAAGATCCGGTAACACAGGCTATTCTTGCACGCTCACGGGGAACGATTTGGGCAAATACTTTCCAAATGTTGTCGACCTATTTCGAATCGGAAACCGGTCAACCGTTTACTTCGGGATTAAAAGTGCTGGTGCGTGTGAGTGTGGAATTTCATGAAATTTATGGCTTTTCTTTGAATGTGGTGGATATCGACCCGACGTTTACCCTCGGAGAAATGGCTAAAAATCGCTTGCTGGTGTTGAAGCGGTTGGAAGAGGAAGGCGTGTTGACGCTGAACAAAGAATTGCCGTTGCCCGAATTGTGCAATCGCATTGCGGTGATTTCGTCGCCAACGGCGGCAGGGTATGAAGATTTTTGCGATCAATTGAAAAAGAATCCTTATGGATTGGTCTTTTATACCAAGCTTTTCCCTGCCATTATGCAAGGTGAAAAGAGTGAGGCTTCCATTATTGCCGCATTGGAAAGAATATATGCATACCGACATCTATTCGACGCCGTGGCCATTATACGCGGAGGTGGCGCAACGTCGGAATTAAATTGTTTCGATTCGTATGTATTGGCAACCCATTGTGCCCAGTTCCCTTTGCCGATAGTTGTGGGTATTGGTCACGAGCGCGACGTAACCGTGTTGGATATAGTGGCACATACTCGGGCGAAAACGCCAACGGCAGTGGCTGAGTTTTTCATTGATCATCTTGCCGGATCTTTTACCGAATTGGTCGATTTGGAGAAGCGATTGGTTACGGAAAGCAGGGAATATTTGCAACAGGAAAAGTTTAAGTTGTCCATGTTGTCAAAAGAAGTTTACCATTTTTCCACGGGGTTTATACGTGATCGGTTGGCTTTAATGAGAGAAACGGCTTTTCGATTGAAACACCTGGCAAATCGGACGATTCAATTTTTGCAGCAAGAGGAAAAACAGCGCAACAGGCAATTTGCACACGCAGTGAAACAACGATTGCAAAACGAAGCCCATGCTCTTTTGGTGAACGAGCAGTATATTCGAATGGTTTCTCCCGAAAATATATTGAAACGTGGCTATACGATCACGATGAAAACGGGAAAGATAGTTACATCGGCAGCAAAATTGCAGCCGGACGATATGATCGAAACTTTGTTTTGGGACGGTAAAATAGAATCGCAAGTAAAAAAATCGAAAGAATGATGGAAAAATTAACGTATACGGAAGCTAAAAAAGAACTCGAGGCCATTGTGGCAGCAATCGAATCGGGTGAATTGGATGTGGATGCCTTAACGGAAAAGGTAAAGCGTGCATCGGAACTCATCGCATTTTGTAAAGAGAAACTGAAAAAAACCGATGAAGAGCTTCAAAAAATATTGGATGAGATCGATTAAATGCAGGGGAAAATGACACTCGAAAAATCAAGTGTGGTAATTGTTGCCGGAGGCAGAGGATTGCGTGCGGGAGGAGATATGCCCAAACAGTTTCGGCTCATTGGCAATAAACCCATGCTGATGCACACCATTGACGCTTTTTATACATACAATCGTCAAATGAAAATTGTGATTGTTCTTCACCCCGATTATTTTGCGGTTTGGGACAATTTGTGCGAAAAATATCGTTTTACCGTTCCGGTTGTTGCGGTTGAAGGAGGAGAAACCCGATTTCATTCGGTAAAAAACGGATTATCGGTAGTCGAAGACGATGAAATGGTTGCCGTTCACGATGCTGCAAGGCCGTTTGTTTTGCCCGAGGTCATCGAGCGTTGCTTTCGCGAATCTTTTCGTTTCCAATGTGGTGTGATACCGGTGGTTGACGAAAAAAACAGTGTCCGCATCCTTCATCCCGATGGTAGCAGCGAGCCGTTCGATCGTGACCGGATAAAATTGGTTCAAACGCCACAGGTATTTCCGGCGTATCTGCTGAAAAAAGCTTATGATACCGATTATAAATCTCATTTTACCGATGATGCTACCGTGGCAGAGGAAGCAGGTATCGAAATTCGTTTGGTTGAAGGTAACGAAGAGAATATAAAAATAACGACTCCTTTCGATATGCTGTGGGCTTCTTTCTTTTTGAAAAGTGGGCGCTAATTTTTGCTTTTTGTTTTCAAATTCCCTTGAATCGTCGTTTTTTTATATACAAAATGGGCTTTTTTAGGAAAATATATTTTCAAAATGTCAATCTGTGAAAGAAATTTACTATTTTTGAGGACGATTTGTACTATAAATTCACACCTATGGGGAAAATTGATAAATTGGATAAACAGATTTTGGAGATAATTTCTCAAAATGCCCGCATTCCTTTTCGCGATGTGGCAGAGCAATGCGGCGTTTCGCGTGCCGCAATTCACCAGCGTGTTCAACGCATGATTGAAAATGAGGTGATTACAGGGTCGGGGTATAATGTAAATCCCCGAGAATTGGGGTATGCCACGAGCGCTTATATTGGCGTAAAACTCGAAAAAGGTTCGATGTATAAAAATGTTATACCCGAGTTCGAAAAAATTCCGGAAGTGACGGAATGTCATTTCACGACGGGTCCATATACCTTGCTTATCAAACTTTATGCTCGGGATAACGAACATTTGATGGATCTGCTGAATAATCGTATTCAGGAAATACCCGGTGTTGTTGCTACCGAAACAATGATTTCGTTATGTCAGAGTATTAAAAGAGATGTGCCTATTACACAGGGGACGTAAGAAAGAATCGTTTTTTATGTGATTCTTCGGCGTTGCTTTGTATGTGTCTTTTTCCGGAAGGGTATTTCGGTAAAGCATTCAATAAAAAAGCGAAAGTTGAACCAACTTTCGCTTTTTGTCGGGATGAGGTGACTCGAACACCCGGCCTCCACGTCCCGAACGTGGCGCGCTAACCAACTGTGCTACATCCCGAGCTTTTGGGAAGGCAAAGATACTTATTTTTTGCAGAAAAACGATAAAAATTGCGCGGAAGTTGTGCATCGAATAATAAAATCTGTTATATTTGCAAAATGAAATGCGGCAATAGCTCAGTCGGTAGAGCATTAGCTTCCCAAGCTAAGGGTCGCGAGTTCGAGTCTCGTTTGCCGCTCGACGAATTTTTTCCGCCTTACGGCTTCGTTTGCCGTTGGGCGGTTTTTTATTTAAGTTGCAGCCAACAATCTTTTTTCATGTATTTTTTCAATCCCGAAAAACGACCTTGCGTTGGCTAATTTCACCCCATTCCATACATCGCCGGCTTCTGCAACGAAAATGGCAAAGGATTTCCCTATTTTATGTGTTTTCGCTTGTAGTTAATTTGTTATTGTGTAACTTTGCATCGTCTTTGGTGAAAATAAGGAAAGCTGCCGGAGTGGCTGAACGGGCTTGACTCGAAATCAAGTGTACGGGTTACCGTACCGGGGGTTCGAATCCCTCGCTTTCCGCTAATAATACTACACTATAAATACCGAACGCGAGTGATATTGCGTTTTTTATCGAGACGACTTCATTTTTTTTGCAATCTCTTCATCGCTTATCAGTGAGACAATAGGATGCCCATCGGGACTGTAGTTGGGTATGCGGCAAGCAAAAAGCCGATTGATGAGGTGCGACATTTCTTCAGGAGTTAGGGTCCTGCCATAGGGAATTGCAGCGAGGTGAGCAAGCGAAAGTGCAATTGATTCTTGAATTTCCGATTTTACATCCAGTGCGGTTTCCATACTTTTTTCTATGATGGATCGAATTAGCGATATCGGGTCCGATGAAGCTATTTCAGAAGGAATTCCCTGAATGGCAAACGAGTGATTGCCTAAACTGTTTAATTCGAATCCTACGGCTTGAAGGTCTTCTGCAATTGAAGATAATGTTGCGGCTTCCGATGGCGATAATTCGATGATTTCGGGAAAAAGTACCCGTTGTGAAACGCCTTTTTTATTTTTAATTTGTTCCAAAAAAGTATCAAAAAGAATGCGGATGTGTGCTCGATGTTGATCAATAATCATCAATCCCGATTTAACGGAAGTGAGGATATATTTTTGTTTGTATTGGTAGTGGTCGGGTAGAATTTCGGTATCGGCATTTTCATTTTCGGAAGAATGAAATAACCCCGTGTTTGTATTTGCCAATGGATCAACTTGTGCCTCTGTTGGTTTTTCTTTTTTGAATCCTCGATAAAGGGTTTCCCAGTCGAAGTGAGGGAGAGAATTGGGGTGTGTATTTCTTTGTATGGTATGAAAAGGGTTATAGTTGGGGTTTATATTTACTTTGGGCATTGGCGCGGGTTTCGATTCGTCATAAATGGGAATTTCTATCGCATCTTCTCTGTCGAAATCGAGGGGAGGCAAAGCATTGAATTTGCCTAAGGCTTCTTTTACGGTTACCATAAGGATTTGCCAAAGGGCTTGTTCGTTTTCGAATTTTACTTCGGTTTTTGTAGGGTGAATGTTAACATCGAGCGATGAGGGGTCAACTTCAAAATAGATGAAATAATCGGGGTTTTTATTGGGAGGAAGTAGAGGTTCAAAAGCAGTCATTACTGCGCGATGGAAATAAGGATGACGAATAAAACGTCCATTGACGAAGAAGAATTGGTTTGCACGACTTTTTTTGGCACTCTCGGGTTTGGTAACGTAGCCATGAATTTTTCCCAATGTCGTTTCCTCGTTGATCTCGATCAATTGTTGATTGATGTTTTTTCCCACCAGTTGTACAATTCGTTTACGAAGAACTTCGGGTGGTAGTTGCAGTGTCTGAATGTCGTTTTCGATTAGCGAAAATTCGATGTCGGGATTTGCCAATACGAGGCGCTCTATTTCCATGAGAATGTTCCTTCGTTCCGATTCGTTGGATTTAAGGAATTTTCGGCGAGCAGGTACGTTGAAAAAAATGTTCTTGACCGAAATGATCGTTCCTTTCGCACATGAGATAGCTTCTTGTTCTTCTACTTTCGATCCCGAGATCGACAACCGTGTGCCTATTTCGTCTTCTTCTTTGCGGGTTTTTACCTCTACCTGTGAAATGGCGGCAATTGATGGCAACGCTTCTCCACGAAAGCCCATCGTGGTGAGCGAAAAAAGATCGTCCACCTTCTGTATTTTGGAGGTAGCATGGCGCTCGAAAGCCATTCGTGCATCGGTAGCCGACATTCCCTTGCCATTGTCGATTACCTGAATGAGCGTTTTACCGGCATTTTTTATGACAATCTGAATTTGGGTGGCTCCTGCATCGATGGAATTTTCAACAAGTTCTTTAACAACCGATGCCGGTCGTTGAATAACTTCCCCCGCCGCAATCTGATTAGCTATGGAATCGGGTAGGAGATGGATAATATCAGGCATGACTCAACTATTCCGCAGTTTTTAGCTTAAAATCCAAAAAAAGAAAATACCCAATAAAATAACGAGTATCACAATGAGTAACCCGTTATTGGAGAGAAATGAATTTTTCCCTGCTTCTTCGCGTTCTTTGCGGCGCTTGAGGTGTTTGGTCTGAGAAAAAAATTCCCCCCGGATTTCTTCTGCTTGATGACGCTCCTTTTCTTCGGGAGTTAAAGCATTCATATCTTTTTTAATCTCGTAGATGCGTCGATTTAGTTTCTCCACTCGTTCTTCTTCGACGGGATCAAAAAGGATGGGTTTATAATTATATTGGCGGGGTTTTCGGTTGTTGTAAAAAAAGAATAATCCCATAAATTGTTTCTGTTTTGTGCAAATTTATAAAAAGAACATTACACTGGCAATAGTGTGCTATTAATCAATTTCTTCCTCTCTAACGAAACGTCGTGGAGGAATTATATTTTCCGAATCTTTGCGTTTAACCTTCCTAAATATATCGTCTTTATTTATTGGACGCAAGTAATCCAGCCAAACAAAGCCTTTCAGTGTTTTATCTTCGGGAGAGGTTTGGCTCAAGGGCGTAGTTACCCCCTTGATAGATGACCATAATTTCAGTTTTTCGAGTTTATTGTCTGCGATATCCATCGACAAGAAAGGACTTTCCGTTTTATTTATTCCGATGATTGTACTGTCTTTTTCCATTAAATAATATAACGATTCGGCACTCCCATCTACCAGGACATGACGCATTTCTCCATCGAGGAACGAGACAGTCATATTTCGTCCCTTTAACTGATTATACTGATCTTCTACCGGTCTTTTTTGAATGCTGAATGCGTAATTTCTCACATAGGCTTTTTCGATGGTGCTGTCATTTAAAAGTACATCGATTCGATCGCCCATCACCTGATTGTCTTCGTTCCAGATCACCGGATCGTTTTTCATGTAAATGGTGGAATCATTCGAGACATAATGCATTGTATCACAAACTCCTTGTAAATCCACCCGATAGAATCGTGCATTTGGATAGGCCTGCATTTCCCTTCCCAGTGAATCGGTAATCATTTTCAAGGTATCGGCATGTATATAAAGGCTGTCTTTTTGCGAATATTCGATAGCGTGTGCGGAGTCGGTTGCGAGCGCAAATTCCGTTTTTTCGTTATAATATCCGTAATTGCCTTTGAGAATAACCTTTTTGATCGTATCCTGAAGGAACATATTTCCATATACTTCCGCAATTCCGTTTTTTCGATTGTAATAAATGGTATCTCCTATAAGTATCTGTGTGCTGTCTTTGTTGATCACTTGAGAACGATCCAGCAATTGGCAATCGTCTGTTTCCGTGTTATACCAACCTCGGGTAGTATAAATATACCCGCTATCGGAAACAAGGACAGATGGCCCCATAATACCGGCAATTTTGGTTTCCGTGTTGTATTTAAGCGTTTCGGTATATAATGTAAAATCCGGATTTATCAGTTTTACGTTTTCTTTGAATAATGCTTCTTTGCTGTCGGGACTGTATTGTCCCCAAATTGAGGTTAATTCGTTTTCTTCATCAACCAGCATACCGCCATCGAAGTAATAACTGATATTTTCCAGCCGGTCGTAATTCAGACTGTCGGTAAACAGGGTTGCTTGAGGGTTTTCCATCCGTACATTCTCGCGAAGTCGCGCCAATCTTCGGTTGCCGTCGTAATGAAGGTAATTTCCGTATACAAAAATAGTATCGCCTTGTTCCATTCGCACGTTGCTGAACGCTTCGAAAATATTTTCCCGCTCATACCAATAGGCACTGTCACAATACATGAATGCTCCTTCGTGGTATAATATGACATTGTCCTTGAGGATTTGGGCATCGAAATTTTTTCTTTTATATAGCATGTCGGCATGCTTGAGCTCGATGATCTTTATATTGGAATTCGACGTTGATTGCGTTGGTGGCGGTTGTTGGGCATGTATACCGGCTATAAGGATAAAAAATATACCTGTTGCTGCAAAGACAATTGTCGAAGGGAATGTTTTCAGATGTTTTTTATTTTTTTTCATTGTTGACGAAAGATCCGATACCTTATTTTATCCATCCCGGGTATTTAAAGTCGCAATTCTTCCATGCAGGATCAATGCGCACATATGTGTTTTTTATTTTTTCGCGCAACCATTGATCTATCATTTCTTGCCTGCGGGCATTTTCCGCTAGTGTTTTTATAATTTGATAGTCGTTGTTGAGATTGGCTTTGTGCCCCTCGATGCGGTTAGTTACTTTTACTATTGCGGCAACCTGTTTTCCGTTTTTATTGAGCATGATGAAGGGATCGGATATTTCGCCTACTTTCATGTTGCCGATTACGTTTGCAATATCTTGATTGAGTTCGTCCAATTGAAAACGGGATGTGCCATAGTAGTTGCTCTGACGGTTGGAATTTACCATGATACCCTTATTGTTGCGGGTGTCTTTGTCGTCAGATAAGAATGTTGCCGCTTCTTCAAATGTAAATTTCTTTTCTTCAATAGCGGTTTTAACGGAGTCGAGTCGAAGGAGCGCTTTATCCAATTCTTCTTTAGGAACTTTGGGTTTTAACAAAATATGTCGGAAATTGGCTCTATCTCCTCTTCTTTCGATGAGTTGAATGATATGGAATCCGTATTCGGTTTCCACAATGTTCGAAACCTTATTCGGATCATTCAATGAGAACGCAACGTTTGCAAACTCGGGCACGAATGAAGTGCGATCGGAAAAACCCAATTCACCCCCTCTTACTGCAGATGCCGGGTCTTCGGAATAAAGCAGAGCCAATGTTGAAAAATCGGCTTTGCCGCTGGTTATTTGTTCGGTAAAATCGCGTAAACGTGCTTTTACCGCATCAATTTCGCTCAAAGGAACAGTAGGGTTTGCCGTTATGATTTGCACTTCTACTGTCGTAGGGATGAAAGGAATGCTGTCCGGTGAGAGTTTGTTGTAGAATTTGCGTATTTCCGACGGAGACAAGTTGACTTCCCCGAATCGTTTTTGCTGAACGCCCTGAATAAGTTGACCCTCACGAACCATTCTACGCGTATCTTCACGAATGGAGCTCATATCCTTCTGAAAATATTCCTCTACTTTCTCTGCCGAACCAATATTGGCAATGTATTCATTTATATACAGCTCGGCTATTCGATTTACTTCGCCTTCTTCAACATTGATGCTATCCAATTTGGCTTGGTCGAGGAACAATTTGTTTACGGCCAATTGTTCAGGTATAAAACAATAAGGATCGCCATCGATTCGTTGATTTTGCATAAGCAATTCTTTGCGATATTCTTCAACTTCCGATTTCAGGATAGCCTCATCGCCTACTACCCAGACAATTTCATCAATGATGTTGTTTTGTGAAATGATGTGTTGAGTAGCAAATAATGCAATGAATAGAAAAAATATCTTTATCACTTGTTTCATATAAATTTTCTCCTTTGAAATTGTAATGTAAAAATAAAGATAATATCATTAATAGCCAAATCGTTTGATAGTTAAAAAGCGTATAAAATCATTCTTCTTCCAAGGTTGCTTGTGCTGCTGCCAATCGAGCTATGGGTACACGATAGGGAGAACACGAGACATAATCCAATCCTACTTTATGGCAGAACTTTATCGATGTAGGTTCGCCTGCATGCTCACCGCAAATACCGCATTTGAGATCGTGACGTGTTTTACGTCCGCGAGCAACTGCTATTTCAACAAGTTCTCCGACTCCGGTTTGATCGATAACGGTAAAAGGATCTTGCTTTAGAATACCTTTTTTTATGTATAGGGGCAAAAACTTACCGGAGTCGTCGCGACTGTATCCAAAGGTCATTTGCGTAAGGTCGTTGGTTCCGAATGAGAAAAATTCGGCACTGTTGGCTATTTCATTTGCAGTGAGAGCAGCACGAGGTACTTCAATCATTGTGCCAATTTTATAATCGATTGAGTCTCCTTTTTCGGCAAATACCATTTTCGCTGTTTGTTCAATTACCGCCTTTTGAGCATCGAATTCGGTTGCAATACTGGTAAGAGGAACCATGATTTCGGGGATTACTTCAATGCCTTTTTTCTTCAGTTCCAGTGCTGCTTCGAGAATAGCTCGGGTTTGCGTTTCAGTGATTTCGGGATAAAGTATGCCTACACGACAACCACGCAGTCCCAGCATGGGATTTGCTTCGAGCATGCTGTTTACACGAGCGCGTACTTCTTCATAAGGGAGATTCATGATTTTAGCCATTTCTCGTTGACCCGATTCGTCGTGAGGAACAAATTCGTGTAAGGGAGGGTCTAATAGACGAATGGTAACCGGCAACCCGTTCATAACTTTGAAAATCTCCATAAAATCGTTTCGTTGGAGAGGCAATAGTTTAGACAAGGCTTTGCGACGGCCGGTTTCGTCTTTGGCGAGAATCATTTCGCGCATACTTTTGATTTTATCCCCTTCGAAAAACATGTGTTCCGTGCGACAAAGTCCGATACCGCAAGCGCCAAATTGGAGTCCAATTGCAGCATCGTGCGGGGTGTCGGCATTCTGGCGTACTTTCAGTCGTGCATATTTATCGGCAAGTTCCATGAGTTCGGCGAAATAACCGGTTATTTCGGCTTCTCTTGTTGGAATTTTCCCTTCGTAAACATATCCTGTAGAACCGTCAAGCGAAATCCAGTCACCTTCTTTTAAGGTACGGTTTTTCACCGAAAGTGTTTTTGTTTTATAGTCGATAATTAGATCGTTGGCTGCCGAAACGCAACATTTACCCATTCCGCGGGCTACTACTGCTGCATGCGAAGTCATACCGCCACGTGCGGTAAGGATCCCTTCGGCAACATTCATGCCTCGAAGATCTTCCGGAGAAGTTTCTATACGGCAGAGAATTACTTTTTTGCCCTCGTTGTGCCACCTTTCCGCATCTTCAGGATGAAAAACGATTTGTCCTGTTGCGGCTCCGGGCGATGCGGGTAACCCCGAAGTGAGAATGGTGGCTTTTTTTAGAGCTTCTTCATCGAACACGGGATGGAGCAATTCATTCAGTTTTTCGGGGTCGCAACGTTTGATTGCCGTCTTTTCATCGATATATCCCTGATGAAACATGTCGATCGCAATTCTTACCATTGCAGTGCCGGTACGTTTTCCTGCGCGGGTTTGCAGTATCCATAGTTTACCTTGTTGGATGGTAAATTCAATATCCTGCATGTCCTTGAAATATTCTTCGAGTTTTTGCTCAATCTCGAAAAGCTCATTGGCGCATTCCGGCATTGTTTCTTCAAGAGATGGATATTTCAATGCCCGCTCTTCTTCCGAAATTCCTTGTAATTTTGCCCATCGGCGGGAGCCTTCGAGTGTAATCTGTAATGGTGTACGGATGCCGGCTACGACATCTTCGCCTTGTGCATTGATCAGGTACTCGCCGGTGAAAATATCTTCTCCGGTAGCAGGATCGCGTGTAAAAGCGACGCCTGTGGCCGAAGTATTTCCCATGTTTCCGAAAACCATAGCTTGTACATTGACGGCAGTTCCCCATTCATCGGGGATATTGTTTAGCTTTCGATAAAGAACAGCCCGCTCGTTTTTCCAACTATCGAATACGGCAATAATAGCTTCCCAAAGTTGTTCCCATGGATCTTGAGGAAAATCTTTTCCGGTATTTTTTTTGACGGCTTCTTTGAATTGGGCGACTAATGTTTTCAGATCATCAACGGTTAGTTCCGTATCTTGTTTAATTCCTTTTGAAGTTTTCAATTTTTCCAGTATTTCTTCAAAGGGATCAATATCTTCTTTGTTTTGGGGTTTCATGCCCAGTACCACATCTCCATACATTTGTACAAAACGGCGGTATGAATCCCATGCAAAACGTTCGTTGTTCCATTTTTTTGCAATACCTTCAACGATATCGTCATTTATTCCCAAATTGAGTATGGTGTCCATCATTCCCGGCATAGAAGCACGTGCGCCTGAACGTACCGATACCAAACAGGGATTTTCTTTATCGCCAAACTTGGTGTTTGTAATAGATTCAATGTGGGCTATACCTTTTTCGATTTCCGGTTTCAATAATTCGACAATGCGTTTTTTCCCTAATTTGTAATACTCGATACATACTTCGGTGGTAATGGTGAAACCGGGTGGAACAGGAAGTCCGATCAAATTCATTTCGGCCAAATTGGCTCCCTTGCCGCCGAGCAAGTCTTTCATGTCGGCACGACCTTCAGCAGCTCCGTTACCGAAGGTGTAAACTCTCTTTTTTGTTTGATTTTGAGTATTTTCCATACTAATCGAATTGTTTGATGATGTTTTATTGATAAAGAAAACACAAGTATACAATTATTGCTTCTTTGATTCTTGATGTGAGAGAGGTTTATTTGTCTGTTGAAAATTGTCTTTATTTCCCAAATGTATGTTATAAAGTTGAATTCCCTTGAATAGGTTTATTCTGTCTTGTAAATGAATGAAGCCGGACAATTGCCGTAACGTGTCGTTCGGTATGTATTTCGATGCAGTCATCGAATAAGTTTGATTTGCGGCGATGGATTGGGTTTTGTATAGGGTTGTATCGGCATACTCAAGGATAAGCATTGAGATGAGTCGAGGTAGATTTTGTTGCGATAGTCCGATGACGTCGAAACGGAAATCGAAATTGTTTTGATTGATTTGTTTGGAAATTTCTGCCGTATCCAGTCGGAATGAAAAGCCGGTCCCTGTCCCCATGAAGTCAAAGACATATAATTGGGGAATATAAGAAGGGGATTGGGTCTTTCTTTTTATTTCTTGTTCGTGGGAATGCTGCTGTGCTATTTGTTGCTCGATGTTCTTTTGTTGGCGTAAAATGCGTGCCTTTACCGAGTCGTTGATTTTAAGGTAAATATCGATATGATCGGCATACCAAGAAAGCGATGTATCCCATTGTGCTTCCGTAATTCCGTGTTTGCGAAAAACCTGTTGTATAAAAGCTTCTTTTTTTTCAGGTGTATCGAATGTCGCATAATCGCTTTCTATCAAGGCTTCGGCAATATAGATATCGTACAAGAGTTTTTCCATCTCTTTTTTGCTCAGCACTTCTTTTGGGCGGCTGCAAAAAGAGATGAGCATGGTCGATGCCACAAGAAAAAACACATATACAAAAACTCTATGCTTCACTGTTTATTCCTTTTTCTTTGGCGAGTTTCTTTTGTGCAAGCTTTTCTCTTTCTTTTTTCGATAAAAGAGAGTATGATAATGTTTTGCGATAAAACAGTAATAGTATGATTACTCCAATTGTGATAGATGCATCGGCAATATTAAAAATAAAACGAAAAAACAATACCTCTTTTCCTCCTACTAGCGGTATCCAATCGGGGATTGAAGTTTCGATAATGGGAAAATAAAGCATGTCTACCACTTTACCGTGCAACAGAGGCGCATACCCTTCTCCAAAAGGAACAAATGAAGCAATGTGACCGGGATAACTGGCTTCGAAAATAGCGCCGTAAAACACACTGTCTATAATATTTCCCGAAGCACCTGCCAGGATAAGCGATATGCAAACAATAAATCCTGTTTTATAATCTTGTTTGATGAGTTTGTTCAAATAAATAATGATAGCGATAACGGCAATAATACGAAAGGCCGAAAGGAATAACTTCCCTACAGCTTCTATTCCGAAAGCCATGCCGTTATTTTCCACAAAATAAATCTTGAACCACGGGGTTATGTTGATTGAATCATAAAGCCCCATGTGTGTCTTTACCCATATTTTTGTGAGCTGATCGATAAAGAGAACCAGAAAAACAACCAGTATGGCTATAAGGCTCTTAGGTATTTTATTTTTCATATGGAGATGATTGCCTCATATGAATCCACTTACGGAAAAGGGAAAAATTTTTCCCCTTCCGTTGCAATGGATCGATTAATATGCAAGATGTACATTTATTTATTTCTGGCTTTTTTTGCTTCTATGCTTAGTGTGGCGTGAGGTACGGCACGAAGACGTTCTTTGGGAATGAGTTTGCCTGTTTCACGGCAAATTCCATATGTTCCGTTCTCAATACGTATGAGAGCAGCCTGAAGATTTTGGATAAATTTTAATTGACGTTGTGCTAACCTTCCGGCTTCTTCTTTTGATAATGTGGATGCTCCTTCTTCTAAAATTTTAAATGTTGGAGAAGTGTCTGTCGTATCGTTACTGTCGGCATTCATCACCGCTGCACGCAGCATTTCGTATTCGCGTTTTGCCTGTTCCAATTTCTCGTTTATGAGGATTCGGAATTCTTCCAGTTCCTTTTTTGAATATCTTGTTTTTTCGCTCATCGCTTCCTCCTTTTTTCTGTTTTCCTTCTATTTTTTTTAATGATGATATTCTAACGCATTTTTCTAGAATTTTGTTCAAATATACACATAAACTATCAATTTTCAATTGATTTTCTTGATAGTAATGGTTAATGTTTGATCGTCGATTTCTATTTTGTCTTCTAAGTTTTTAGATGATAATTGGATGTTGTTTGCCAATACTTGCGATTTGATATATTCTGCATTTTCTCGGATTGCTTCGTCAACCATCGGATTTGCCGATATTTCAAGCGATATTCTGTCTGTAATCTCAAAATCCTTTGCTTTTCGAAGGTTTTGAATCCGATTTACCAATTCACGGGCAATTCCTTCTTTCCGTAGTTCGTCGGTAATGGAGATATCCAATCCAACGGTGATTTTGTCGGAAGTGCCTACCAGCCAGCCGGGAATGTCTTCCGAAATAATTTCAACATCATCCCGGTGTATTTCAATTTGTTGTCCATTTATATTGAAAGTCAGTACGCCGTCCTTTTCAAGTGTATTGATATCGTTTTGAGATATTTCTTGAAGAAGTGGGACGAGTTGTTTCATGATCTTACCGTAACGGGGTCCGAGCTTTTTGAAATTGGGTTTTACTCTTTTTACCAACATTGCGGTGGTAGAGTCGGCAAAATTCAGTTCTTTTACGTTTACTTCATTCAGAATAAGGGATTTTACAGCTTCGATGTTTTGCCTTTGTGTTTCGTCCACCGTAGGGATCATGATTTGGGATAAGGGTTGGCGAACTTTGATGTTTACTTTTCGACGTAAAGACAGAACAATGGACGAGGTTGCCATTGCCAAGTACATTTGTTCTTCGAGCTTTTTATCGATATGATTTTCATCAGCTTTGGGGAAATCGGCCAAATGTACCGATTCAAAATTCTCACTTTCCGTTACCGTTATCAGATCCAAATAGAGCTTGTCGGCATAAAACGGTGCAATGGGAGCCATGAGTTTAGCTACGGTAATCAGGCATTGATAGAGCGTTTGGTAGGCCGAAAGCTTATCGTCGGTCATTCCTCCGCCCCAGAAACGTTTGCGATTGAGGCGAACGTACCAATTGCTGAGGTTGTCGATTACGAAATCGGTAATTGCGCGTCCGGCTTTGGTAGGTTCATAAGTCTCCAAGTCTTCATCTACTTCTTTGATAAGCGTATTCAGCTCGGAAATAATCCAGCGATCGATTTCGGGACGTTTCTCGATAGGAATTGCGGGATATTGATCATAAAAATCGTCCACATTGGCATATAATGCAAAGAAGGAATAGGTATTGTAGAGTGTTCCAAAAAATTTGCGACGCGCTTCTTCCACCCCTTCAATATCGAATTTCAGATTTTCCCAAGGTGATGCATTGGTAATCATGTACCACCGTAACGAATCGGAACCGTATTCCTCGATTGTTTCAAAAGGATCTACGGCATTGCCCAATCGTTTCGACATTTTGTTCCCATTTTTGTCGAGCACCAGCCCGTTGGCAATTACATTTTTAAATGCAACACTATCTTTTACCATTGTAGAAATGGCGTGAAGTGTAAAGAACCAACCACGCGTTTGATCGACTCCCTCGGCAATGAAATCGGCCGGATATACTTTTTGGAATTCTTCTTCCGAAATATGAGGATAGAACACCTGACCAAACGGCATTGCACCCGAATCGAACCATACGTCGATGAGATCGGTTTCGCGCTTCATGGGTTTTCCACTATCGGATACCAGAACAATATTATCCACATACGGACGATGCAGGTCTATTTTGTCGTAAGGTATTTCCCGACAATTATCCAGGTCGAGGTCTTCCCAAGGAAGTTTTTTCATCACGCCGGCATCCAATGCTTTTTGCATTTCACTAAACAACTCTTCAACCAATCCGATGCACTTTTCTTCTTTACCGTCTTCCGTGCGCCAGATAGGCAGAGGTGTTCCCCAATAACGACTGCGACTCAGATTCCAATCTTGTAGGTTTTCGAGCCATTTGCCAAAACGTCCTGTACCTGTAGAAGCCGGTTTCCAGTTGATTGTTTGGTTGAGTTCTATCATTCGCTCTTTGCAAGCTGTGGTGCGAATAAACCAGCTATCCAAGGGGTAATACAAGACGGGTTTATCGGTGCGCCAGCAGTGCGGGTAGGGGTGCACCTGTTTTTCTATACGAAATGCTTTGTTTTGCTGTTTCAGCATAACACAAAGATCGATGTCGAGGGTAGGATCGTCTTCCGAAAGTGTTTCGTGGTATTCGTTTTTTACATATCGGCCTGCGAATTCGCCATATAATTCCACATTGACATTATCTTTCACAAAATCGGGATCAAGATCTTCCAATCTGAAATATTTTCCCGTTAAATCGACCATCGGACGAAGGTTGCCGTCTTTGTCCTTCAACATTAATCCCGGCACATTGTATTCTTTCCCCACTTTGGCATCGTCTGCGCCAAAGGTGGGGGCAATATGTACGATCCCCGTACCGTCTTCTGTGGAAACAAAATCGGCTGTAACTACCCGAAATGCATTATCGGAAGCTTTTACCCAGGGTATCAATTGTTCATAATGCATCCCTGCAAGCTCCGAACCTTTCCATGTTTTTTCCAATACCTTAAAAGGAATATTTTTATCGCCGGGTTTGTACTCTGTCAGGGATAAATTTTTGTTCTTCTCGGGGAAATAGGCCGGTATCCGATCCTTTGCAAGTACAGCGGTCATGGGTTTCCCCGTATAGGGATTGTAAGTTTGTACTGCCGCATATTCAACATTGGGGTTGACGGCCAATAATACATTGGACGGCAACGTCCACGGTGTGGTGGTCCAGGCCAAGAAAAAAGCCTCGCCGAATTGTGCCATTTCGGGGAATGGATCCGTAATCTTGAACTGGGCTGTGCAAGTCGTATCTTTTACGTCACGATAACAGCCGGGTTGATTCAATTCATGCGTACTCAGACCGGTTCCGGCAGCGGGGGAGTAGGGTTGTATGGTATACCCTTTGTAAAGATATCCCTTGTTATATAAATCTTTGAGCAAATACCAGAGAGTTTCGATGTAACGGTTATCGTACGTTATGTATGGATTTTTCATGTCTACCCAGTAACCCATTTTTCGGGTGAGGTCTTCCCATTCTTTGGTATATTTCATTACTTCCCTCTTGCAGGTAGCATTAAATTCTTCCACGGAAATTTTTTCCCCGATATCTTCTTTGGTAATACCCAACATTTTTTCTACCCCCAATTCTACGGGCAAACCGTGGGTATCCCATCCGGCTTTTCGGTTTACAAGGAATCCTTTCATGGTTTTATAGCGGCAGAAAATATCTTTTATGGAACGGGCCATAACGTGATGAATGCCCGGCATTCCATTTGCCGAAGGAGGACCTTCATAAAATACAAATGATGGATGTCCTTTGCGAATTTCCAGACTTTTTTGGAATATGTCTTTTTCGTCCCACGTTCTTAATATTTCCTTGTTGACCTTTGAAAGATCCAATTGATTATACTCCGAAAATTTCTTTTTCATATTTTAAATTGTGTCCTCTTATAAAATTAAATTGCAAAGGTAGTGATAAATTGAAAATTAGCAATCAAAAAATCTCGGTTAGTGAGAAAATTGACTAACTTTGGATTGTTATAAAAAGCAAACAAGGATATGAAAAAAACGATGACTTCTTTATTTTGTTTTACGTTCGTTTCAATTTTGATCGCAACTTTTGCCCAAGACAAAAAAACGTGCATGTTGAATGTGGCAACATTTAATTTGCGTATGGACACGCCAAGTGATGGCGAAAATGCTTGGCCTAAAAGAAAGGAAATGGTAAAGGGATTGATTCGTTTTCACGATTTCGATATTTGTGGTACTCAAGAAGGTTTTAAGCATCAGTTGAACGATATTTTGGAGTTGGGCAATTATTCCTATGTGGGAGCAGGACGCGATGATGGGAAGGACGCCGGCGAGCATTCGGCAATTTTGTATAAAAAAGATCGTTTAGAAGTGCTTGAAAATGGCAATTTTTGGTTTTCCGAAACGCCCGATATTCCTGGTAAAGGCTGGGATGCAACGTGTTGCAACCGCATCTGCTCATGGGCAAAGTTTAAAGATAAAAAATCGGGGAAAGAGTTTTATGTTTTCAATTCGCATTTCGATCACGAAGGCCGAGTTGCCCGAAGAAATTCATCGTTATTGTTATTGAAAAGAATCCAGGAAATTGCAGGGAATATGCCGGTATTCTGCACAGGCGATTTCAATGCAATTCCCGATGACGACCCCATTCAGATCATTTACAACGACGGCAGTCTAATGGATTCCTACCGGGTTACACGGCAACCTCCTTATGGAACGGAAGGCACCTTCCATTCTTTTAATGTGAATTCGCCTATGAAAGACCGAATAGACTATATTTGGGTAACAAAAAACATTACGGTTATTAAATATGGCACGCTCAATGAACAACAATATGGGCGATTCCCTTCGGATCATTTTCCGGTAATGATCAAAGCCGTTTTTTAAAAAACGTTATGCCAGTTTTGCCAACGCTTCTTTTATACGGTTAATTGCTTTGGCGATATTTTCCTCGGACGTCGCATACGATAATCGAATGCATGTGGGTGCACCAAATGCAGCACCACCTACGCAGGCTACATGTCCTTCTTCGAGCAAATACATGGCAAGATCGGATGCATTCTTGATGATTTTTCCATTATGTGATTTTCCGAAATAGCTGTCACATTGGGGGAAGATATAAAAAGCACCCATCGGATCGTTGACCTTCAAACCCGGAATGTTGTCGAGAAGGTTCACGATAAGATTTTTTCTTCTTTGGAAAGCTTGACGCATGGTTTCTACGCATGTCTGATCACCGGTATATGCGGCTAGAGCAGCTTTTTGCGAAATGGATGACGGCCCCGATGTATATTGTCCTTGCAAGGTATTGCAAGCCGATGCCAGCCATTTTGGAGCAGCTATCCACCCGATACGCCATCCTGTCATGGCGTAAGCCTTGGATACTCCATTTGCTATGATTACACGTTGTCGAATGTTTTCGAATTGCGCAATGCTTTCGTGTTTCCCGATATAATTGATGTGTTCGTAAATTTCGTCTGAAATCACGAATATTTGCGGATGAACGGCCAAAACATCGGCCAACTTCTCTAGTTCTTCTTTAGTGTAAACACTTCCCGTCGGATTTGAAGGAGAACAAAGGATAAGTGCTTTTGTTTTGGGTGTAATGGCTTTTTCCAGTTGTTCGGCAGTAATTTTAAAGTTTTGTTCGATGTCGGCTGCTATAAAAACCGATTTTCCTTCGGCCAGTTTAACCATTTCGGGATAACTTACCCAATAAGGTGCGGGAATAATCACTTCATCGCCTTTGTTTATCAATGTCAGTATTACATTGCAAATGGATTGTTTTGCCCCGTTGGAACAGACAATCTGATCGGGTGTAAAATCAAGATTATTTTCTCTTTCCAGTTTTTCGCATATGGCTTTTCGCAAATCAAGGTAGCCGGGAACAGGTGAATAGAAAGTGAAATTATCGTCTATGGCTTTTTTTGCAGCTTCTTTTATGTGATCGGGAGTATTGAAATCGGGCTCGCCGACGCTTAAATTGATTACGTCAATACCCTGTGCTTTCAGTTCATTGCTTTTTTGCGACATGGCAAATGTTTCCGAGGGTGAAAGCGTTGTTATTCGGATAGATAGGGGAGTGTTCATAAATTATATTTTTACTTTTTGAACAAAAATCTGCGCAAATATAATGAAAATTCATTTTCTACGTGATTGTTTATGGATTTTTGTAAGGAAAAATGATTTATGGGTTGCAATAAAATAAAAAAACCGCCTGAAAAAGCGGTTTCTGCGGAAGCTGGGGGATTCGAACCCCCGGTACGATTACTCGTACGGCAGTTTAGCAAACTGCTGGTTTCAGCCACTCACCCAAACTTCCGAATGAAAAGTTTGCAAAATCGCTTGCAAATATACGAGTTTGTTTTCAGCTTATCAAAGGAAATTCAAATTTTTCGTGAAAATATTCCTACATTTGCATACTTTTTTGTGGTAAAAATCGGTTGAATGAAAAAGAAATCAAAAAGAAAACGGTATAAAAAAGCAGGATGGATTTTTTTATTGGCAGTATTGCTGATAATGGGTGCTGTTTTTTATTTAAAAAAAACCGTTTTTAAACCTTTCACTCCGGATACGACCGTTTATATCTACATTGATGAAAAAAGAGATTTCGATGATATTGTTCATCAATTGAAGGAAAAAGCCGGTTTGCCTTCAGAAAAAATTTTCAACATGTTGGCAAAGCGAATGAACTATTTGTCTAATATCAAAACCGGTTGTTATGCCGTTAAAAATGGTATGACCATGATCGAGTTGATTCGTATTTTGCGTGCAGGAATGCAAACCCCCGTAAATCTTACTTTCAATAATATTCGCACAAAGACCGACCTGGTTTCGCGACTTTCGCAACAACTCATGCTAGATAGTGTTTCTTTAATGAATGCCTTGAATGATTTGGAAAAAGTCGAGAAATTTGGATTCGATACCTGTACGGTGGTATGTATGTTTATTCCCAATACGTATGAAGTATATTGGGATATCGGGGTCGACAAACTTCTTTCGCGAATGAAACGCGAATACGATATTTTCTGGAATGCTGAGCGAAAAGCCAAAGCCCAAAAAATTGGTTTGACGCCGGTAGAAGTTTCCATCTTGGCGTCCATTGTTGAAGAAGAGGCCACTTATCCCGATGAATATCCGGTTATAGCAGGTCTTTATTTGAATCGTTTGCATAAGGGAATGAAACTTGAAGCCGATCCGACAGTCAAGTTTGCCGTTGGCGACTTTTCGTTGCAGCGCATTCTGTTTAAGCACTTGGAAGTGGACTCGCCTTATAATACATATAAATATGCCGGATTACCGCCGGGACCCATTCGTATACCCTCTATCGAAGCCATTGATGCTGTTCTTTCACCTCAACAGCATGGTTATCTGTTTATGTGCGCCAAAGACGATCTTTCCGGGAGACATAATTTTGCGTCTACACATACAGAACATGCACGCAATGCGGTACGCTATCAGCGTGCACTCGATGGAAGAAAAATCTACTAAAAAGTGATTTCGTCGGGATGAGATCCAACCCGTTGATCTTTATTCAGTGAACTAATTCGTTTCATGTCTTCTTCCGATAGTTCGAAATCGAAAATATCCAGGTTTTCTTTCTGGCGAGATAAATTCGATGATTTGGGAATTACTACAATACCGCGTTGGATGTCCCACCGCAAAACCACTTGTGCGGGTGTTTTCCCGTATTTTTCGGCTATCTCTTTAAGAATAGGTTCTTCAAGCAAATTATTCTTCTTGGCACAGAAAGGGCTCCATGCTTCAGGAACAATGTTTTTTCCATGCAAATAATTCACGAGTTTTTCTTGAGTCAGGTAAGGGTGAAGTTCAATTTGATCTACCGCGGGGATTACCGATGCCGTTTCAAGCAGTTCATCAAGATGATGTTCGAGATAATTGCTGACGCCTATGGCTCTTACTTTTCCGCCGGCATAGATTTTTTCCATTTCTTTCCAAACAGAAACGTATTTCCCTTTCACCGGCCAATGTACCAGATACAAGTCTACGTATTCTGTCTTTAGCCGTTGCAAACTGGCTTCAAAAGCGCTTTGCACATTGTCTTTCCGTATATCGTCGTTCCATAGTTTGGTGGTCAAAAAAATTTCTTCGCGTGGTACGCCACTGTCTCTGATGGCTCTTCCTACGGCTTCTTCGTTTTCGTATATCATTGCCGTATCAATGTGTCGATATCCCACATCGAGAGCCATTCGTACCGTTTCGTATGCAATTTTGTCGTCGTTTAACCGAAAAACACCTAGTCCCACATAAGGAATTTTTATTCCATTGTTTAATGTTGCGTATTCCATAATTTTCCTCTTTTTTTAGTTGTTGAGTCTTTCCATTACCGTAATTTTGTCTTGTCTTATTTGTTCGACCAACGATTTTACACTGTCAAATTTTTTATCAGGCCGAATAAAATCAACAAATTCAACAGTCAATGATCGATTATACAAATCGCCTTCAAAATCGAAGATATTGACTTCCATGCTGATTTCGTTATTGTTGTGTAATGTCGGTCGTGTTCCGATGTACAACATTCCTTTGTAAATTTCGTTTTCGAATCGGACAAAGACCGCATAAACGCCTAATGCCGGAATCACTTTATATTTTTCCCATGCCTGAATATTGGCTGTGGGAAAACCGATGGTGCGACCCACTTTATACCCCTCGATAATTTTACCCGAAAATTTGTAATTATAAGACAGCAATTTATTCGCTAATTTGATTTTTCCTTCTGCCAGTAAACGCCGTATCCGTGACGAGCTTACATGACGGTCTTCAAAACGCAGTTCGGTTGCCTGCAAAACGTCAATTCCCAATTCGTTGCCATATTTTACATATTCCGGAAATCCTTCTTCCCTGTTATGCCCAAAACGATGATCGTGACCCACAACCAAGGTGTGCACATTGATTTTTTCTTTCAGTGTCTTCTCCATAAATTCTTTTGCTGTCAACGTTGCAAGTTCGACTGTGAAGGGCATGCTCACGCAATAATCGATTCCGGTGGTTTCCAGTTGTTCCAGTTTTTCCTCATATCCACACAAAAGTTTAGGTTGATAGTCCTGTTGTAATACTTTTCGTGGATGTTCGGGAAAAGTAATTACTGCTGCAGGTAAATTTAATTGCTTTGCCTTTGCTTTTACCTGATTGATTAAATATCGGTGTCCGATGTGTACTCCGTCGAAAAAACCGAGAGTGGCCACCAATGGCCTGTGTTCGACGTGCATTTTTTTTGATAAATCGATAAGTTCCAAAACAAGTGATCTTTGTTTGCTTTTGTTCAATAAACGCATGACACCCCTTTTTAGTTTAAAAAGGAGTGAGAAATTCGCCAAAAACGGTTTTTCTTTTTTCTCGAAAATACAAAGTACTATTCATTATTTCTTTATCTTTGTGAAAAGGTGAAATAAACTGACCCATATTTCATTAATTAATATAAAAAAGAAGATCATGAAAACGAAAATTTTATTTGTTTGCGTTGTAATGGCGGGAATATTTCTTGTTTCCTGCAAAAGTGGAGAAAAAAATAATGTGTTGACGGCAGCCGAAGAGGCCGAGGGGTGGGAATTATTGTTTGATGGCAAAACCTTGAATGGTTGGCGCGATTACAATGGCGATTCGTTGACCGCTCCATGGACAGTTGAAGATGGAACGATTCGTGCATTGGGTGGAGGCAGCGATGCGAGTGGTTACATTGTAACCGATGAAATTTATGAAAATTTTGAGTTGGTTTGGGACTGGAAAATTGCCGAAGGCGGTAATAGCGGCGTACTGTATCATGTTGTGGAACACCCCAAATTTAATGTACCATATATCACGGGTCCTGAATATCAATTGATTGATGAGGAGAATTTTCCCGAACCGCTTGAAGAGTGGCAGAAAACGGCAGCCGATTATGCCATGTATGTTCCCGATCCAAGCAAGAAAAAATTGAAACCCGCCGGAGAGTGGAATACTTCGAAAATCGTTTTCGACAACGGCCATGTCGAATATTGGCTTAACGGTGAAAAAGTGCTTGAATTTGAGGCATGGACAGACGAGTGGTTTGAGCGAAAAAACAGCGGCAAATGGAAAGATGCTCCCGAATACGGATTAGCACACAAGGGTGTTATTTGTCTTCAGGATCACGGTTCGGCCGCCTGGTTTCGCAATCTCAAGATTAAAGAATTGCCCAGAAAAACAAAAGAGGTAACGCTTTTCAATGGCGTCGATCTACATGGTTGGGAAGTATACGGGACCGAGAAATGGTATGTCCAAGATGGCGTTTTGGTATGCGAAAGTGGTCCTGAAAAAAAATACGGTTATCTTGCAACGCGCGAGTACTACGATGATTTTGATCTTACTCTCGAGTTCAAGCAAGAATCCAATGGGAATTCGGGCGTTTTCTTCCGTTCGTTTATCGAGCCCGGCGAGATTATTAACGGTTGGCAAGTGGAAGTTGCACCCAAAGGGCATGGTACAGGCGGTATATATGAATCCTATGGAAGAGGATGGCTGGCGCAAATTCCGGAGGAGAAAGAAGATGTCTTGAAAGAGGGTGAATGGAATACTTTACGCATACGTGTACAAGGCGATAATGTAAAAACATGGTTAAACGGTGAAGAAATGATTGATCTAAGCGATGAAAAAATCGGCAAAGGTCAAGGTCGCATTGCGTTGCAGATACATGATGGCGGCGGTATTAAAGTACTCTGGAAAAATTTTCAATTAAAAACGCTATAAAAACACAATTCCAGGTTAATTGACCTGTTGAGCAACATCGAAAACGCTCAACGGGTTTTTTTGGCATCTTTTTTGTACAATAAATTATAAACCAACAAAGGTTATTTTCTTAGACGATAGTTTTTTACGAAAAAACAAACTATCTTTGTATTGCAAATTTACAGAATAGCGAATGAGAGAAAAAAACAGGTTATTAGAAAGCATAATAAAAGGAATACAGGAAAAAAAGGGGAAAAACATCACCACTATAGAATTGAAGGAGATT
This sequence comes from Bacteroidales bacterium UBA4179, assembly GCA_002381125.1. Classification (GTDB taxonomy): domain Bacteria; phylum Bacteroidota; class Bacteroidia; order Bacteroidales; family Dysgonomonadaceae; genus Anaerorudis. The sequence continues at coordinate 49,400 of DFUT01000009.1, forward strand.
GCAGGAGCAATCTGCGATTATTTTGTTATTTGTGAAGGAAATACTCCTATGCAGGTTTCGGCTGTCGCTGAATCTATCGAAGAGGTTGTATGGGAAAACACGAATGAAAATCCGCTCAGAATACACGGTCGACAACGGGCAGAATGGATTGGCATGGATTATGGCACCATTATTGTGCATATTTTTTTGCCTGAGTTGCGTGTTTTTTACGATATCGAACATTTGTGGGCTGATGCTTTTCTAAAGACTATTCCCGATGTAGAATAAAAACTTATTTCTTTTAAAATTGTTACATTCGTACGTTATTAATTTTTTCTTGGGGATAATAAATAAATGGATAAAAACAATAAAAATTCGAATAGACAACCACCCTTAAACCCTAATAAAGGCAATAAACCTCCAAAATCATCTTTTAACGCATACTGGATTTATACCCTTATTTTTGTAGCCCTGTTGGCGTTATATTTTTTTGGTGGAAATTCTTCGGTAAAGGAAGTATCATGGTCTGATTTTCAGAAATATGTAAATGAAGATCGGGTTGAGAGTATTGTTATTTACAGCAATAAAGAGATAGCCGAAGCAAAAGTAAGGAAGGAATCCGCAGGTTACATTTTTGGAGAAGATGTAAATGCTGCCGGGAAAAATCCCGTTATTACGGTTCGTATCCCATCTGCAGAAGGTGCTTCGGAGTTTATCGATAAAGTAAAATCGGAAAAAGGGTACAACATTGAGGTGCGTTTTGACACCACATCCGAAATATGGGGAATTCTACTTACCGCCGCTCCTTTCATTTTGTTGATTGTTTTCTGGATTTGGATGATGAGAAGGATGCAAAGCGGCGGAGGTGGCGGAGGTGGAAATATTTTCAGTGTCGGGAAATCCAAAGCCCAGCTTTTTGACAAGGATGCAGGTGAAAAGGTCACTTTTAAAGATGTTGCGGGGCTTTCGGAAGCCAAGGAAGAGGTTAGGGAAATAGTGGAATTTCTTAAACATCCCAATAATTATACCCGATTAGGTGGAAAAATCCCTAAAGGCGCATTGTTGATAGGACCTCCCGGTACAGGGAAGACCTTGCTGGCAAAAGCTGTTGCAGGTGAAGCTGATGTGCCGTTTTTTTCTATTTCGGGATCCGATTTTGTCGAAATGTTTGTTGGAGTGGGCGCTTCACGAGTACGAGACCTCTTTCGTCAGGCAAAAGAAAAAGCCCCGTGTATCGTTTTTATCGACGAGATTGATGCTGTAGGGCGTGCTCGCGGCAAGAATGTCAATTTTGGTGCAAATGACGAACGGGAAAACACCTTGAATCAGCTTCTAACCGAGATGGATGGCTTCAGTTCGAATAGCGGGGTTATCATTCTTGCAGCAACCAACCGCGCCGATGTGTTGGACAAGGCTTTGCTGCGTGCCGGTCGTTTCGATCGTCAGATCTATGTGGAATTGCCCGATTTAAATGATCGTAGAGAAATATTCAATGTTCATCTTCGTCCGATTAAAATTGATGAAACGGTAGATGTCGATTTCTTGGCTCGCCAGACACCCGGTTTTTCCGGTGCAGATATAGCCAATGTATGCAATGAAGCAGCATTGATTGCTGCACGCAGAAAAAAGAAGTTTGTTCAAAAAGAAGATTTTTTGAGCGCTGTTGATCGTATAGTTGGGGGATTGGAAAAGAAAAGTAAAATTATCACGCAGGATGAAAAACGCTCCATTGCTATTCACGAGTCCGGTCATGCGACGTTGAGTTGGTTCTTGAGATATGCAAGTCCATTGGTTAAAGTTACCATTGTTCCGCGAGGAAAAGCGTTAGGAGCAGCATGGTATTTACCGGAAGAGCGGCAAATTACAACCAAAGAACAAATGCTCGACGAGATGTGTGCGTTACTAGGTGGTCGTGCCGCAGAAGAATTATTTACAGGAACCATTTCATCGGGAGCAATGAATGATTTGGAAAGAGTTACCAAACAAGCGTATGCGATGATTATGTATATGGGTATGAGTGAGAAATTGGCAAATTTGTGTTATTATGATTCTACCGGTCAGGAATATCCTTTTTCCAAACCATATAGTGAGGAAACGGCTAAATTGATCGACAGTGAAGTAAAAGCCATGATATCGGAACAATATGAGCGAGCAAAGGCTATTCTTTTAGAACATAAGGAAGGTCATGGCAAACTTGCTGAAATCCTTTTGGAAAAAGAGATTATTTATGCCGAAGATTTGGAAGCGATTTTTGGCAAGCGTCAATGGATTTCTCGTTCGCAAGAGATTTTGGAAATTAGTAAGAATATGAGACCCGACGATAATATCATTCGTTCGAAACCGCAAGAGGTAAATCCTTTTGCTGACGCGAATCTCAATTCAGCTTCGGCACCTCGTTTTTCTAAAGAAGGAGAAGAAACAAAAGTGGAGAAATTTTCAGAAAACGAAAAAGATATCGATATATCCGAAAAAGAAGAGTAATTCGTTTTTTATGTCGCAACAAGGGCATCCAAAATTGCTTGGATGCCCTTGTTGCATAATGGATGTTTTCTTTTTATTGTTTTTAGTTTTTCTTAATAAGAATCAATCTAAATTATACTGAACAATATGCATGTCTTATTCGTTATAGTGATAGACATCAAATGTGGCTAATAAATGTATTCTCATTGAGTGGGGATTAAGTGCAATGGGCATGTTGATGTACCTTAATTTACATACTCAACGCAACGATAATATTAACTCTAAAAACAGTAAAAGTATGAAGTTTGAAAAAGTACCGCTTCCTTATGCACCCGATGCTCTTGAGCCGGTTATTAGCAAAACGACAATTGAATTTCACTATGGCAAACATCATCAGGCTTATGTGGATAATTTAAATAGGCTGATTGTAGGAACAGAATTCGAGAATGCCGATTTGGAAACGATTGTGAAAGAAAGTGATGGGGCTATTTTCAATAATGCAGGACAAGTTCTGAATCATGATCTTTATTTCACGTCATTTTCTCCAAACGGAGGTGGGAAGCCAAAAGACAAGTTGGCTCAAGCGATTGATGAACAATTCGGTTCATTTGAAAAATTTCAGGAATTATTCAACGAAGCCGGAGTTTCATTGTTCGGTTCAGGTTGGGTTTGGCTGGCTAAAGACGGGGACGGCAAGCTTTCCATAGAAAAAGAAAGCAATGCCGGCAATCCGATAAGAAAAGGATTGACCCCGATCTTGGGATTTGATGTTTGGGAACATGCTTACTATCTCGATTATCAAAACCGCCGGGCCGATCACTTGAAAGAATTATGGAAGATTATAAACTGGGACGTTGTTGGCCAACGTTATGAATTGAAAGCAGTTTAAATCCGGTAACATTGACACGTTTGATATGGAAATAGAGATGTTGAAACAACCGACATCTCTATTTTTATATTTTTAATCGTATCGCTTAATTTAAAAATCTTCTTCGTAGTAATCGATCGTGTTTTTCGAATCGTTGTCGCTGCTGCCATTTTCGTTATTTGCAGCGTCTTTCACTTTGTTGAAGTGGGTGGATGGTATATCCATATCCCGATGAACCAGCGTGTCTTTTACTATTGCATGAGGATCAAAATCTTCGAAATCGAGTGTTTCCCAAAGAACATCTTTTAGCTTTTGGATGCCGAAACCTGTAATGGAAGAAATAAACACATAAGGAATATCGGGTAAATCTTGTGTAATTTTTTTCATTTGCTCCTCGTCGATCATATCCGATTTCGAGATGGCCAAAACGCGGCGCTTGTCTGCCAGTTGAGGGTTATATCGTACAAGTTCGTTTACCAGTGTATCGTATTCTTTGTGGATATTTTCGGAATCAGCCGGAATAACAAAAAGCAACAGCGCATTACGTTCGATATGTCGCAGAAAACGTAATCCGAGCCCTCTCCCTTCACTTGCTCCTTCGATAATCCCGGGTATATCGGCCATCACAAACGATTTTCCATCACGATATTCCACCATTCCCAAAATTGGCTCCAATGTAGTGAAAGGATAATCGGCAATTTTGGGTTTTGCCGCTGAAACTACCGATAGGAGGGTTGATTTCCCTGCATTGGGGAAACCTACCAGCCCCACGTCGGCCAGAAGCTTTAGTTCTAAAATTATCCAGCGTTCCTCTGAAGGCTCACCGGGTTGTGCATAACGTGGCGCTTGATTGGTAGCCGATTTGAATCGGGCATTTCCTAATCCGCCCTTCCCGCCTTTCAGCAGGATGACTTCTTGTCCATGCTCGGTTATATCGTATAAAAACTCACCTGTATCTGCATCATAAACTATTGTTCCACAAGGTACTTCGATGATTTTACTTTCTCCTTTTTTCCCCGAGGATTGGTTGCGCGAGCCGCTTTCTCCATGTCCTGCAAAAATATGGCGTTGATAGCGCAGGTGCAATAGCGTATGATAATTGCGGTTCCCTCGAAGGATGATATTTCCCCCGTCACCGCCATCGCCTCCGTCGGGTCCGCCTTTTGGAAGGTGTTTTGCTCTATGGAAATGCACAGAGCCGCTACCTCCTTTTCCGGAGCGACAAAATATTTTCACATAATCAACAAAATTAGATTTTGTCATTCTTTTTTCTCCGCCACAACTTTGTCGACTGCCTCTGCAATCGAAGCAAAAATCTCTTCGATCGATCCTTTTCCCGAAATTTCCACCAGTTTACCTTGTTCTGCATAGAATTCCTTTAAAGGAGCAGTTTGGTTATAATAGACTTTCAATCGCGATTCAATGGTTTCGCGGTTATCGTCGGAACGCCCCATCAGTTCGCCTCGTTTGAGCAATCGGTCGATAAGTTCTTCATCGTCAACCTCAAGACTGATCACAATGGATATTTCTTGACCGAATTTTTTCAGTATTTCATCAAGAGCCTCTCCTTGAGCCAGCGTTCGAGGGAATCCGTCGAAGATAAATCCTTTTGCTTCCGGATTCTTTTTGATGGTATCCTCCAGCATACCGATGACCACTTCATCGGGGACCAATTGACCTTCAACGATATAATTTTCGGCCATTTTCCCTAAGTCGGTTTTTGCAGCCATCTCTGCTCTCAACAAATCCCCTGTTGAGATGTGTATCAAACCGTATTTATCTTTCAGATGAATGCTTTGAGTTCCTTTCCCCGAACCGGGTGCTCCAAAAATAACAACGTTCAACATAGTTTACCGTTTAATTATATGTAATTACTATTTCTTTTTCAAAGATACACCATTTGTTCCTTTTAAGGAAAAAACGCGAAAGCGAACGATTAGCTTTCTCAATTGAAAAATAAAAACGACACTTTGGAGTGCCGTTTTTGCTTGTTTTAGAGGTACCTGGCGGATTTGAACCGCCGTAAACGGTTTTGCAGACCGCTACCTAGCCACTCGGTCAAGGTACCAAGAATTGGTAACTGCAAAGATAATACAATTTCCCGATTTCATAAAACAAAAGCCATTATTTTATGCAAAAAGGCGTTTGAATGCTTCCTCGACTTTGCGTACCGTTTCAATTTTTATTGTTGTTTTTGCAGTAAAACCTTTTAGGTTATGTGCCGGGATGAGAATAGATGAAAAGCCGAGTTTTTCTGCTTCAAGGATGCGTTGTTCGATCCGGTTAACGGGGCGGATTTCTCCCGATAGTCCCACTTCGCCGACCAAACAAATGTTTCTGTCTATCGAAATATCGAGGCTAGACGATAAAATGGCACTGATTACCGATAAATCCAGTCCGGGATCATTTATTCGCAAGCCTCCTGCTATATTCAAAAAAACATCCTTCTGCGAGAGTTTGAAACCTGCCCTTTTTTCCAATACTGCCAGCAGCATGTTCATTCTTCGGATATCGAAACCTGTGGACGAACGTTGCGGCGTACCATAGGCTGCAGTGCTTACCAGGGCCTGAGTTTCGATCAGAAAGGGGCGGATACCTTCGATAACGGCAGCGATACCTACGCCACTCAGGCCTTCATGGTTTTGGGTGAGTAGCAGTTCCGATGGGTTGGTTACTTCGCGTAGGCCCGACGAGCTCATTTCGTAAATGCCGACCTCGGATGTGCTGCCAAAACGGTTTTTTATGCTTCGTAGAATACGATACATATAATGGCGGTCGCCTTCGAATTGCAAAACCGTATCCACAATATGTTCCAGAATTTTAGGTCCCGCAATGTTCCCTTCTTTGGTGATGTGCCCAATCAAGATGACGGGTATACCCGATTGTTTCGCAAACTTCAAAATCGAAACGGCACATTCGCGTACTTGAGAAATGCTTCCCGGCGATGATTCCAATACATCGCTGTATACCGTTTGAATGGAATCGATTACAACCAATTGGGGTAACGTGTTTTTGATATGTGTAAAAATCTGATCGAGATTTGTTTCGCAAACGATTAGGCAGTTATCGTTTGCGATTCCGATTCTATCGGCACGGAGTTTTATCTGTCGTGCACTTTCTTCCCCCGACACATATAGCGAACGTATATGTTGCAGTTTCAACAGGCTTTGCAGCACCAAGGTAGATTTTCCGATACCCGGTTCTCCGCCGATCAGTACCACCGATGCCGGGACAAGCCCTCCGCCAAGTACGCGATTCAATTCGGCATCACAAAGATCGATTCGTGGTTCTTCGTCGGCGTTTATTTCGTTGAGTGGCAATGGCTGACTTTTTATACCGGAAAAAGAACGCATATCTTCTTCTTTCGAGAAATCGTTTTTTCCAACGAGTTCTTCTACGAATGTTCCCCATTCGCCACAAGCCGGACAACGCCCCATCCATTTGGGTGACTCATTGCCGCAATTGCTGCAAAAATAAACCGATTTGAGTTTTGCCATAGTTCTTTCTCGACAAAGTTAGGGAATATTTGTAAGTTAAACGCTTTAAATGAAGGCATATCCTCCTATTTTACCGTAAAAACACACAAATTATCATGAAATAATTTTAATTCGAGACCAATAGTCAATTTGTTTTGTGCACGTGATTTCGGTTAATTGACCGGAAGGGGAAAGAAAGCGACGTTGTGTTTCTTAAAACTCGATTTTCAATTGTTTTTCAAACAGCGCAAAAGTTTTGCGGTGGTGAGGAGTAATTCCGTACTTTTTGATTGCCTCGCGATGTAAGCGTGTGGGATATCCTTTGTTTTGCGCCCAACCGTATACCGGGAATTCGGTATGAAGATTTTTCATGTATTCGTCTCGGTAGGTTTTGGCCAAAATTGAAGCGGCCGCTATCGACATATATTTTCCGTCACCTTTTACAATGCATGTATGGGGAATATTTTTGTACGGACGAAAACGGTTTCCGTCTACCAGAATATGTTGTGGTCTTACGGTAAGTTTGTCCAGTGCCTTGTGCATGGCTTTTATCGATGCCCAAAGGATGTTCATTTCATCGATTTCCTGCGGCGAACACGATGCCACGGCAAAACAAAGCGCCTGTTTTTCGATAAAGATTCGCAGTTCGTCGCGGTCGTTTTCCGAAAGTTGTTTGGAATCGTTGAGTTTGGCACATTCAAACTTCGGAGGGAGGATAACGGCGGCGGCAAAGACAGGCCCTGCCAGACATCCGCGCCCGGCTTCGTCGCAACCGGCTTCCGTGCAATTGCTATTCATACGGCATGCCAAATGTGGAAACGCTTTTGTTTTCATAAGGCAAGTTCCACATTGTTGTCGGCAGGCGGGTAATCCGGTTGGAATGAGGTCGGGTCAAAATTTTCCTGCCCCATTATTTTTTCGAAAATTTGTATTGCCTGCAACATTTCTTCTGTCAAATGTTCATCTCCGCAAACGTGCAACAGGTTCATTTCAACGATAACATCGATAAGCGCCTGTCGGATTTCCTTGGGTAAAGGTATGTTGAGGTTGTTTATTTTTGATGAAGCCGAAGCTTCGGTTTGTTTACGTAGTTTTTCTCTGTATTCAGCTGCCAGTTGTGGTTTTGAAGGAATCGAATTTACTACGTGCGTGTTTATTTTCAGGGTATTATTCTCGAGAAGGATAAGGCGGTATGGGAAGGGATATTGGGCCAGACTCCCGGTTTCCACATCGGTAATCGTATTCCCTGCGGGTGACGTGAAAGAGGTGATATCGTTGGCATGAAAATGTCCTGTAAAAACAATTTTCAATCCGTTGTCTGCAAGAATTTCTGCATTTTTTTTCCAGTCATCAATCAGATATTCCGAAAAGAATGCGCTTTGATAAGGCATGTGTTCCACCAAACCGTGATGCATCATGCCGATTACGTCGATATTTTTTTCTTTTGCTTCGTGGAGAATGTCCAATGCCCAGTTGAGAGTTTGTGGGAGAATTCTTCCGGATGAAATGGATGAGGTGCGGTATTCGTTGTATCGATTGGTGTCGAAACACAGCAGCCATAGCGAATCGTTTATGAATGCAAGGTAACTCAGCGAAGCGGTATCGCGTTTCACGACTTTTCCATAGCCGAAATCGGAATAGATTGCCGCGAATTCTTCGGCTGAAACGCTCTCTACGGGTTCGGCTTTGTCTCCAATGTACTTTTTTGCCGTGGGAACATTGATATCATGATTACCCGGAACAACAAATACTTGCGTACCGTTTTTGGTTAATGGCAGGAGTTTTTCCTTAAAATCCAAATGGCTTTGTTTTTCTCCGTTGTTGGTTATATCGCCGGGAATGAGCAAAATATCGGGACATTCATCGAGCAAATCGCTTATTACTTTATCCAATACCGCGTGAAGATCTTCCGTATTCCTTCCCGTTGCCGTTTCGTATTTTTCCAAAGCGGTGCCTTTTCCTGCGAGTTGGGAGGATAGATAATGTACATCGCTCACAACGGCTATCTTTATCGGTTCTATTGTCCAAACCGATACCCAAGAGGTTAGGAAAAGCAGAATATATAAAAATCGTTTCATTGAGATGAATTATAAACTGAATGGGTTTTCGGAAGGAAGGGATAAAAATATACCGATACCAATTCCAAAAGTAATTATATTAAATCAACATCCGATTTGTTGAATAGGGATTGAGTCAAAATCATGGCAATGCATGAAAATTTCATGAATTAAGTAATCGTTCAATTTCTTCAATATCGGCACGGAATCTTTTATCTACTTCAGCAAGATTTTTTACGGCGTTGCAGGAATGCAGAACCGTGGAATGATTTCTATTGCCAATTTGAGCTCCAATTTGAGCGAGTGAAAGTTTGGTATGTTTTTTTACAAAATACATAATTACCTGACGTGCTTGAACAATTTCTCTTTTTCGGGATGCAGAGTGGACAAGCTCTTTCTTGATGTTGAAAAAATCACAGACAGTATCTTGGATTTTTTGTACGGTGATGCGTTTTTTTTCAAATTTGAGCGTTTGTTCCATCACTCGTTTGGCAAGACTTATATCGATATCGCGGTCGTTGATGATGGAATGTGCCATTAGCGAAACAATGATACCTTCGAGGTCGCGCACGTTATCGGTAACATTTTCCGCAATGTAATCGATAACTTCATCCGAAATGGACAGCCCATCGGAAAGCACTTTGTGCTTCAATATTTTTTTGCGTAATTCTTTGTCCGGACGTTCCAGGCTTGTCGTCAACCCCCATCGGAAACGTGTTAGCAATCGTTCTTCCATTCCCAGCATATCCATAGGAGCGCAATCGGAAGTCATTACCAGCTGTTTGTTGTTTTGATGTAGGTGGTTAAAGATGTGAAAAAATGTATTTTGCGTTTTTTCCAATCCCGATAATTCTTGAATATCGTCGATAATCAATACATCGATGCCTTGATAGAAATTGATAAAGTCGTTTATTGTATTGAATCGGCGGGCATCGGTAAATTGCACCTTAAAAAGGTGAGCCGAGAGGTAAAGCACTTTTCTTTCGGGATATTTATCGAGGATTTTTGATCCGATGGCGTGGCAGAGATGTGTTTTGCCGACTCCCGAATTACCATAGACGAATAAGGGATTAAAGGCAGTTTTTGCAGGGTTTTCGGCTACTGCTTCTGCGGCCGTGCGTGCCAAGCGGTTGCTTTCACCTTCAAAAAAGTTATTGAAAGTATATTTGGAGTTTATTTGGGAATCGAATTCGGGAGTTTCTACGCGTTCAAACGGATTGGGAACTTTTATGGCTATTTTTTTTGCAAGTTTTTTGTCTCCCGATTGTTGTGCTCGGGGTTCGCCCCGAAGTTCCACAGCCGTATTGGTTTCTGTTTCAATTAATACCCGATAGTTGAGAATGGTACCCTCTCCAATTTCGCGATAAAGTGTTTGTTGAATCAGGTCAATGTATTTTTCCTCAAGATATTCATAAAAAAACTGGCTTGGCACCTGGATTGTCAACACATTATCTTGATAACTCAAAGGGGTAATCGGTGCAAACCAAGTGTTGAATGCAGCTTCGGAAATATTATCGCGAATGACGTTCAGACAGTTATTCCATAAAATCTTGAAATCTGCTTTCATTGGGCTATTTAAAATCGTTTTCTTATCGTTTCCTGAGTACAAATTTTGGGAATATTTTTCAGAAAAAAAAATGTGTTTCTTTATTGGAAAAGGACAACAAAGCACAGGGTTAATTATCAAATGAATAGCGTTAAGTATTTAGATGTCAATTATCTACAAAAACGCCATCCCGGCAAAGCTTTGAAAATCAGTGTTCCTATTAAGTGTATAAAAAACCTTGAAAATGTAAAAGCATTTCGTTTTTTATCGCTATATGCAATAATACGAATACTTTTGCGATTTTTATACGAGAAACACTTATTTAGAGTGAATCTACTTAAATGTTTCTTGAGATAAAAGTCAAATAGGCTTTAAAATTAGAATAAGCGCAATTTCACGCTTAAATATCTTTTCGGATTTTCTCGTATGTCCTCCAGCAATTTTGTTGCGCTATTGATAACGATCACTAAACTGTCATGAAGTTCAGAACCATTTACCAGTTTTCCTACCGAGTTGTCGGGCGAATTGATTTTTTGCGAAAGTAACTTCAAATTTGTAATTGTTTCGTCAAGCGATGCTAGGGTATTGCTTAAATCGGAGTTTTTCAACTCTTCGCTTACTTTTTTCAGATTATCGGTTACGGTTGTCAGATTCAGGGTAATTTCGGGAATTTCTTCTCCTACGGAAAAAACGATTTTGTTTATATTGTGAGCGGTTGTCTGCAACTCCTTTATCGTGTTGTTTATTCCGTTGATGGATTCCTTCCATACCGGGTCTGTGAGCAATAAGTTTAATGCCATGATCGTGGAATCGATATGTAACAAAATAGAGTCGGCTTTGGGGGCAATTTTTTCGGCGCTGTCTATCATTCCCGGTGCTCGTCCTCCGATAAGCGTATCCCCGGGATTTAAATATCGGGTGCTTTCGTCGTTGATTTTCAATTTGACCGACGATCCGCCTAGCAGATCTGTGCCAAACTCGAGTCTGCTTCCTTCTTTTATTTTAAATTCGTCATCTAATCTTATTTCTACCGCAAACTTCAGAGGATCGTAACTGATCATTCGAATAGAACTTACCAATCCTACTTGATATCCGTTTACCAATACGGGAGACGAGGTGTTTAATCCCGAAACATCGTCTAAAACAGCTATATAATTATTCTGTTTTCGGAAAATGTCGATCCCTTTCAGAAAATTAATACCAAAGTAAATTATCGCAAGACTGATAAGGAACGCTAATCCGATGGATGCATTTTTGTTTAATTTCAATTTCATAAATTAGTATGACTACCCGTTGTTTGTTTAAGAATATGACATAAAACGTTGTCCATCCAAATAAAATTTGTATACCTATGGTAATCAACCGGATAAATATTGAGGACAACAAGGGCGCAAGTTACGAAAAAATTTTGAAAACCCTCCAAATGGCAGGAACGAAAATAATTTTTTCGCTCATTCCGGAAACCGATTTTTAAGTTCCATTACCTCTCCCCACTTGCTATTTTATTCGAACGCCATTTTGGAATTGAACGATAAAAGCGTCTTTAAATTTTGGCTGCACTTCGTGTAATATCGTTATGATTTCTTTTAGGTCGGTAGCACTGCCGTAGGTGTATTTATAAACTGTTCCGTCTTTATAACAATTCACAGGCGACAATCCTTTGAAAACGGGCGAATTCGCTTCATATTTTTGTGAAGAAGTCAGGAATTGAACCCGATATTCGATTGTATTTTCCGATGAAATCGTGTTTTGTGATTGTTTTTGAGGTTCGTTCGAGAAAATTTGGTTTTTTTTATCGTAATCCCGTTTGTATTCATTAAATGCCAGATAAATTGAATTTGCCATGGAGTTTTGCCCAACGGCACTTTTTAGGTATTTTTCGTCGTTCCGATTGCTGATATATCCTAATTCGACGAGAATACTTGGCATGGCTACTTCGCGAAGCACCAGAAAACCCGCTTGACGGACATCCCGGTTTATTCTCCCGGAATTTTTTACCAAACTATATTGAACCAATGAAGCCAGATGAAGGCTTTGTTTGAGGTATTGATCGGACATAAATTCAAAAATAATGTACGATTCGGGTTCTTGTGGATTAAAACCTTCATACTTTTGCGAATAATCCTCTTCGAGTAAAATTACGGAGTTTTCTTTTTTGGCCACTTCCAAGTTGTCTTTACTCCTATGGAGTCCCAAAATAAAGGTTTCCACGCCCTGAGGCGAGTTTCGGTTTTTAGGTACTGCATTGCAATGAATGGAAATGAAAAGATTGGCTTTGGCATTGTTGGCAATGGCTGCTCTGCGATCGAGTGCCACAAAACTGTCGTCTTTACGCGTATAGATCACTTTTACGTCTTTGTGATTTTTTTCTATCAATGCGCCCAGTTTTTTTGCTACGGAAAGCGTGATGTCTTTTTCGCGCGATGACGAACCAATGGCGCCCGGGTCTTTTCCTCCGTGGCCTGCATCAATTACTACCGTAAATCCTTTTGTCTGACCCATACCGGGAAATACGGGGAAAAGCAACCCTCCAAAAATAAATAAGAATATTACTTTTATATGTGTCGACATACCCTCCCTTTCTTTTCACAAAAATAATGATAAAAATCATTTTATTGACAGCATGGGGGCATTAAAGGTTTAATGACTTTTTTCATTTCGAAATTTTGCAGTACCTTTGGAAAAATAATTAAACACTTATGAATCATCATTTAATCGCACCTTCTATTCTTTCTGCCAATTTCCTGGAGCTGCGCAAAGATGTGGAAATGTTGAACCAAAGCGAAGCCGATTGGATACATCTGGATATTATGGATGGTGTTTTTGTTCCCAACATTTCTTTCGGTTTTCCTGTGATAAATTCGCTAAAACAGATAACCGACAAGCCATTGGATGTTCATTTAATGATTGTTCAGCCCGAAAAATTTGTTTCGGAAGTGGCCGCAATCGGCGCATATATGATGAATGTGCATTATGAAGCTTGCACTCATTTGCACAGCGTGGTCAAAGAAATCAAAAATGCGGGAATGAAAGCCGGTGTAACATTGAATCCACATACTCCGGTATCTTTTTTGGAAGATATCTTGCATGAGTTGGATATGGTTTTGTTGATGTCGGTAAATCCCGGATTCGGAGGGCAGAAATTTATTGAACATTCGGTAAAAAAGGTATCGGATTTAAAAGAAATGATTCTTCGAAAAAATCTATCTACCCTCATTGAGGTAGACGGTGGTGTTAATCTTGAAACGGGCAAACGGTTGGTTGATGCGGGTGCCGATGTGCTTGTAGTTGGCAATTTTGTTTTTTCTTCCGAAAATCCTATTGAAACTATTCGTCAATTGAAAAATCTGTAAAAATCTTTTTATTGTGTTTTCACAAATGAAGATTTCTGCGTTTGTGCTGAATATGCGATGAACAACATAACTGGAGAAACGCCTTTTTTTCGGTTGCTTGTTCCTGTGGTATTGGGAATTGTTGCAAATGAATTCATTGAGTTTCTACCTTCGGCAGTTTTCTTCTCTTCCATAGGGTTTCTTGCCATGTTGTTATCCTTTTTTATTCCCAAAAATAACGAGTTTCGTTATCGATGGATTTTTGGGGCCGGAGTTTTCGTATTCATTTTTTCTCTTATTACTTTTCAGTATAAACGGAAAACCGAAGATAGTTCTTTTGGATCGGTCGTTTCGCAGGGTATCTACAAGGGAGTTGTTCATGATATTCCGCAGGAGAAACCCCGTTCCGTCCGGGTGAATACAAACTTGATGTACCCTGTACGGAAAAAAGTAATTCTTTATTTGGAAAAAGATGCCGAAAGCAGTGTACTTCGACCCGGCGATGAGATTCTATTTCAAGCCAAGATGCAACCTTTTAAAAATTTGGGTAATCCCGATGATTTCGATTATGTTCGGTTTATGAAAATAAAAGGTTTTGCAGGATCGGCATATGTTCCTGCCCACCGGTGGATGAAAACAGGAAAAAGCATTCGGTCGGTTTACACCTTGTCGCAAAATTTACGAGCCAAGGCACTCGATTTTTATAAATCTTTTGGATTGAACCCCGATGAATATGCCTTTATTGCAGCACTTACCTTGGGATATAAATCGAATCTTTCGAATGATTTGCAAGAAGCTTTTCGTGCATCGGGAACAGCACATGTGCTGGCTGTAAGTGGATTGCATGTTGGGATTATCTATCTTATTCTCAACATGTTTTTTTCTTTTCTGGGTAATTTCGGTAAAAAATTCGTTTTGAAGCAGCTGTTGATTGTTCTTTTTCTTTGGGGTTATGCTTTTATTGCCGGGTTGCCTGTTTCGGTTGTTCGAGCGGCAATTATGCTTTCGATTTTTTGTCTGGGTGAGGCTTTTCACAGGGAAGGATTTTCTTATAACAGCCTTGCGGCTGCGGCGTTTTTCATTCTTGTTTTTGATCCGATGAATCTTTTCGATGTGGGCTTTCAAATGAGCTTTTTGTCGGTATTTGCTATTTTGTTTTTTAAACCGAAACTCGATACGTTATACACGCCTTCTCGTCGTTCTTTCCTGAAGATTCGGGATCTTTTCACCCTTTCCCTATCGGCACAATTGGGGGTATTCCCTCTTGTTTTGTACTATTTCGGCACGTTTCCCACGTATTTTTTTGTTACAAATTTATTGATTGTACCCCTTATCGGTATGGCAATTTATGCTGTTATCCCTGTTGTTTTTTTTGGCATATTGAATCAACTGAATCTTGCTGTTTTTCATTCGTTGTTTCGGGCAATGAGTTGGGCACTCAATAGGTTGATCGGTTTGATTATACATATAGTTTACGTGTTTGAATCGTTGCCTTGTTCCCGGATCACCAATCATTATCTTTCTTTCGCACAGGTGATACTTCTTTTTATCGTTTTGTTTGTCATCGGCAGATACGTGATAAAAAAGCGATCTGGCTACGTTTTTGTCGTACTGGAATCCGTTCTTGTTTTTTTGTTTATAAATACCTATAATATCGTCAACATGACTGCCGATAGATTTGTCGTTTATAACCGACCCGGAGTGAGTGAAATGGGAGTCGTCGTAAACAATAAAGCAACACCTGTGATGAGAAAAGGGAATAATGTGCTGGCGTATTCTTCGAAACGAATTGTAAGGTTATCGGAAAATACATATCGATCGAAAATTTCAGAGAAAACGTTTCCCGTCGATTTTTTGATTTTATCGGAAGATGATTCTTTTTCCATGAACACGTTGAACGATTATTTTTCACCGCAAGTGGTTATTCTTGATAGTTCGCTTTCGAAATATGCCGCCGGTCGCATAACGGAAGAGTGTCGGCGATTGCATATAAAAGTACATGATGTAACGCAAATGGGGGCATTTTCCATAAATTTATAGTATATTTGCGGCAAAACCCGATGGAAATCGGATAGTTTAATAGATCGGATGAAAGTAACTGCAATTACAGAAATTATCTCGAAAGAACACGTCGAAAAAGTTCGTTCTTATATCGAAAAATACAATAAAATAGTCATAACCACACATCTTTCTCCCGACGGAGATGCCTTAGGTTCGTCTTTGGCTTTATATCACTATCTTTCTCGTAAAGGAAAAGATGTGAAACTCATTGTTCCTAATTCGTTTCCTTATTTCTTGAAGTGGATGAAGGGGGCAGAGAATGCCTTGATTTATGAGTATAATCCCGAGGCGGGTCGGCGCATCATCAAGCATGCAGAGTTGATTTTTTGTCTCGATTTCAATGTTCTTAAACGGGTTGGCGATATGGCTCCGTTTGTAAAGGATTCCGGTGCCAAGACAATTTTGATCGATCATCATCCTTATCCTGATAATTCTTTCGATACCGTGATTTCTTATCCCGAGATGTCGTCCACCAGTGAGTTGATTTTTCGTTTGCTTTATCAATTGGGGGAATGCGAAAGTATCGACAAAGATATCGCTGAATGTATTTATTGCGGTATGATGACCGATACGGGAGGGTTTACTTACAATTCCAACGATCCTGAAATATTCGAAATCATCAGCTTTTTGTTGAGAAAGAATATCGATAAAGACGCCATTTACTCAAATGTGTATCACAATTATACCGAACAACGTTTTCGGCTGTTGGGATTTACTTTGTTAAAACGGATGAAAGTCTATAATGATATGCATTCGGCCCTGATTTATCTTTCGAAAGAGGATTTGCAAAAATATAAATCGACAAAAGGCGACACCGAAGGTTTCGTGAATTATCCGCTGAGTATAAGAGGAGTCGTTTTTTCTACTTTTATTTACGAAGATAATAATCACGTTAAATTGTCTTTTCGTTCTCGTGGCGATTTTGCCTGTAATGAATTTGCTGCTGAATTTTTTCAAGGAGGCGGTCATTTGAATGCGGCAGGAGGTGAATTTTATGGAACCATAAAGGATGCGATTGCGTTATTTGAAGCGGCTCTAAAAAAACAGGAGTCGAAGTTGAAAAATGCGTCTTCTTGAATACATAAAAAGGATGGTTTTAGATGAGAAGAATCGTTTAATTTTCATAATTAGCTATTTTTTTGAGGCTGATTATTTATTTTTGTAGCGAATTCGAATTTTATTATTAAGAATAAGAATGAAAAAAATAAATTTTATAGTAATCATAATTGCCACTTTCTTGTTTATAGGGAATTCCTGCGATAGTCAGAAAACCTATGCGGAATATTTAAAAGATGAATCCAAAGCCATTAAGCAATTCATTGCCGAAAACGGAATCGTTGTTCTTGATGAATATCCTGCAGATCGTGTATTCGAGCCGAACGAATTTTACCGCGATCCGGCCACGGGAGTATATTATAATGTGATTGATTCGGGAAGAGAGCCCAAAGCTGTTCCCGGTGCAGAAGTGTATATACGATTCAGCGGACTGACCTACTTTATAGATGGGGATACTACAAAATACACAAATATTTATAGTCCCGATCCCGAAACGTTGGTTTATGGCAACCCCACCACCTACCCCTGTTATGCTTGGATACTGCCGTTGGTTCATGTGGGGCATTTGGGCAGAGTAAAAATGATTGTTCCGTTTAATTACGGTTTAACTTATGATAAATCCAATTTTCGGACTGCTTTTTACGAGAATTTGCAGTATCGTATAGAAGATATTGATTATCCTGTAAATTAAAATCAATAAAATAGACATGACACTGATTAAATCCATTTCCGGAATTCGCGGAACGATTGGAGGAAAAGCCGGTGATAATCTGACACCGCTTGATGTTGTTAAATTCACGGCTGCATATGCCGCATTTATCGAAAAAAATCGGCAAGGAAAAGAGAGAAAAATTGTTGTTGGGCGAGATGCGCGTCTTTCCGGTGAGATGATTCACCGACTTGTTGTTGGGACACTTAATGGGATGGGGTTTGATGTAGTGGATATCGGTATGGCAACAACTCCGACCACGGAAATTGCCGTTGTGGAGGAAAATGCTGCCGGAGGAATTATTATTACTGCGAGTCACAATCCCAAGCATTGGAATGCGCTGAAATTATTGAATTCGGATGGCGAATTTCTAAATGCCGAGGAAGGACAGCAAATTTTGAATATTGCCGAAGCGTGCGATTTTAATTTTTCTCCCGTTGAAGAGTTGGGGAAAACGATAAGTAAATCTTATCTTCAAGCACACATTCAACATATATTGTCGCTTGATCTGGTGGATGCCGATGCAATCAAAAAGGCCAATTTTAAAGTGGCGGTTGATGCTGTGAATTCTGTTGGGGGAATAGCGGTACCGGAACTGCTGTATGCGTTGGGAATAAAAGAAGTATTCAAATTGCATTGTTCGCCTCATGGTAATTTTTCACACAATCCCGAGCCGCTTCCGCAACATTTGACCGAACTGGCCGATCTGACGAAAAGTGCGCATGCCAATGTCGGTTTCGCTGTTGATCCGGACGTGGACAGGTTGGTTATTTATTGCGAAAACG
Organism: Bacteroidales bacterium UBA4179; assembly: GCA_002381125.1. Classification (GTDB taxonomy): domain Bacteria; phylum Bacteroidota; class Bacteroidia; order Bacteroidales; family Dysgonomonadaceae; genus Anaerorudis. The sequence goes on from DFUT01000009.1 coordinate 67,729, forward strand.
GAGAACCGTTTGGCGAAGAATATACATTGGTTGCCGTTGCCGATTACGTATTGCAACATAAGCCGGGAAATACGGTATCGAATTTGAGTTCTACTCGCGCTTTGCGCGATATTACCGAAGCACGTGGCGGGAAATATTATGCAGCAGCCGTAGGAGAAGTTAATGTCGTGGCTAAAATGAAAGAAGTAAATGCGGTGATTGGTGGCGAAGGAAATGGTGGGGTTATTTATCCCGCTTCCCATTATGGGCGTGATGCATTGGTTGGTATTGCCTTGTTCCTTACTTACTTGGCAAAATCCGGTAAAAAAGTTTCGGAATTGCGCACTTCTTATCCTGCCTATTATATGGCAAAACAAAAAGTAGAATTGACACCCGATATGGATGTAGATGCTATTTTGGAAGCTATCAAGGAGAAATTCAAAGACCAGGAGATTACAGCTATCGATGGTGTAAAAATTGATTTTCCCGATAAATGGGTACATTTGAGAAAATCGAATACGGAACCTATTATTCGGGTTTATTCCGAAGCCCGATCGGTTGAAGAAGCCGAAAATATAGGAAAACAGATTATTGAAATGATAAAAGGATTCAAATAATTATCTTTGATTTTTTAGGGGTTTTGGTGTTGCTTTGTGGAATATGCAGGCAATGCGAAGATGAGAACGTGAGGTTAACAGTGTTGCGTAATGAAAGACAAACTGATTAGTTATGATGAGATAAGAAAAATTCATCCGATTTTCAGAGGAAAACATGGGGATTATCTTTTCAAATTGATAATGAAAATATCGGGATTGGATCATGTAAATGAAATCTACGATAAGTCAAAACACCTGACGGGCCCTGCTTTTTGCAAAGATGTATTGGATAAACTGGGAATACAACGCATCTTACGAAATGTGGAAGTGTTGGATAAATATAATGACAAGCCATTTATTACCGTTTCCAACCACGCTTATGGGCACATCGACGGTATTGCAGCCATAGAAGTGGTAGGAAGCCGCGTGAAGGATTATAAAATGATGGTAAACTTTGTATTGGGGATGATCGATACCATGTCTGAAAATTTTATTGTAGTTAATCCTTTTAATTCCGATAAAAAACGCGATGTCACGCTCAACGGTATAAAAGAATGCATCGATCATGTTCGTCAGGGACATCATTTGGGATTTTTCCCGGCCGGTGCCATCTCGGATTTTACGAGAAAAGGTTTCAAAATAACGATTGCCGATAGAAAATGGCAGCCTTCGGTGGTTAAGTTGATAAAAAAAGCTAAAGTTCCGGTGATTCCCATGCATTTTTCAGGGGGGAATTCGCCGCGTTTTTATGCTTTGCGTCTTTTGGGTTGGCAGGTACGTACGTTGGGTTTGTGTCATGAATTAAAAAATAAAAGGGGGAAAGAATTGGTTATTACTTTTGGTGAGCCCATCATGCCTGAAGAAATGGCAAAATATCGGGATATAGAAAAACTTGGAGAATTTTTGAAATCAAGGACGTATGCTTTGGGGAATGTCAAATAAATTTATTATTTTTGATATTCCATCCTGTTATTGATTTTATTTTTGCAGTTTGGAGATTCATATATGGAAAAACAAAATATTCAACAAGTAAAACAACGATTTGGCATTATAGGCACTTCACCCGAATTGGATCGTGCTATTGATGTGGCCTTACAGGTAGCCCCGACAGATTTATCTGTTCTTATTACAGGCGAAAGCGGGGTAGGTAAAGAAATTTTTCCTCAAATAATCCATCAATATAGTCGAAGAAAGCATGGTCCTTATTTTGCGGTAAACTGTGGCTCTATTCCCGAAGGAACTATTGATTCGGAACTTTTCGGTCATGAAAAAGGTTCTTTTACGGGCGCAATGGCAACCCGAAAAGGGTATTTTGAAGTGGCCGACAAGGGGACCCTTTTCCTTGACGAAGTGGCTGAATTGCCCCTTCCAACGCAAGCGAGATTGCTCAGGGTACTCGAAACGGGAGAATTCATCAAAGTGGGTTCATCCAAAGTGGAGAAGAGCGACGTACGTGTGGTTGCTGCCACCAATATGAATATGGTTCAAGCCGTTGAAAGTGGAAGATTCAGGGAAGATCTCTATTATCGATTGAATTCGGTACCTATCCGCATACCCCCTCTTCGTCAGCGAAAAGAAGATATTCCTTTGCTATTTCATAAATTTGCTACCGATTTTGCGGAAAAATACATGATACCTCCCATTAGTTTAACCGGTGCTGCAAAGGAAATGCTGAAAAATTATCGGTGGCCGGGCAATATACGTCAATTGAAAAATATTACGGAGCAAATTTCCATTATTGAACAAGAAAGAATAATTACGCCCGAAATTTTAAAACGATATTTACCCGACGAAGAAGTGGGGATGGTACCTATCCATTTGTTCGATCCAAAAGGAAGCGGACAAAGAACATTTGCAAATGAACGTGAAATCCTGTATCAGGTTTTGTTCGACATGAAAAAGGATATTATGGATTTGAAGCAAATTGTTGCCACTATTTTGTCTGCTTCGGGCGACAAGATAAAAACCGCTCTTGCTACAGAAAGACCGATGGGCAATCCTTCTTTGGTGCCTCACGACATAACTTCGTTGAATTTTCCCTTTAAATATGATGACGCAGTTCCGGATACTTCTTTTAAGGAAGATGAGTCGAAGGATGATGATGAGGAGGAGATTCAAGAAGCTGCGGAATATGAAGAGCGAGCACTTTCATTGGAAGATGTGGAGAAAGAGATGATCGTGAAAGCATTGGAGCGTCATAATGGCAAGCGAAAACCTGCTGCCAATGATTTAAAAATATCCGAGAGAACATTATATAGGAAGATCAAAGAGTATAAGTTGGAAAATCTATGAAACCCGTCCTATTTTTTGCTTTTGCAGGGATTTGTATTTTGATGGAGTCATGTTCTATTTCTTATGGATTCGACGGGGCATCCATTGATTATAACACGACCAAAACGTTATATTTGGCCAACTTCCCGAATCAAGCGCAGTTGATATATCCTCCCCTTGAACAGCGTTTTAATGAGGATTTGAAAGATGTTTTCATTCGCAATACCCGACTTCAGCTCGTGAATCAAAACGCCGATCTGGAGATCGAGGGTGAGATCATCGGGTACGAACTCACCCCGATGGCTGTGCAAGAAGATGCATTTGCTTCGGAAACCCGTTTGACAATGACAGTGAGAATGCGCTATCGTAACAATAAAGTGGAGGGCCAGGATAAGGAGGAAACTATATCGGCTTACAGAAACTTTCCCAGTGATCGTTTGTTGACCGATGTGCAAGATCAATTGATTAAGGAGCTCTCCGGAGATATTATTGATCAGATATTCAATGCAACGATGTCGAATTGGTAAGTCGTATTTTTCTGATGGGCAATGGCGAATTATATAATTGGGTTGAAAGTCCTGAGGCGTTGGACAATGTCGCGTTTGTGAAATTGGAGGAGAATTTAAAAGAGTACCCTTATTTTCAGACGCTGCGTTTGCTTTATCAAAAAAATCTGCAAATTTTACGACATCCACGTTTTTCGAGCGAATTGGCTAAAACCGCTTTCTTTTGTGCCGACAGAAAGAGATTGTTTTATTTGATAAATAAACGGGATTATGCCTTATTCTTGGTCGGAGATGAGCCCAAAAAACAAGTTCAAGAAGATCGTACTCAAACATTGATCGATTCTTTTTTCGATATCGTCGAAGAGGATGCAACATCCGATGAAGCGGTTTTCCCCGATTTAGGGATAGGAACGATTTCATACGATTATTTATCGTATCTGGAATCGATTGACCAAGAAAATGCGAAAAGTGAAAACGAATCGGATAAAAGTTTGTTGAAGCATCACGATATTATTGATCGGTTTATTGAAAAAGCAGATTCGAATGAAGCATTTTTAACAAGAAATGACAATGACGATGCGGCTATCGATAAAAATCAAATGGATGAAATTCCGGATAATGAAATCGATGAAGATAAATTTTTAACCGAAACACTAGCAAAAATTTATATTAAACAAAAAAAATACGAACAAGCGCTTACAATTATTAAGCGATTAAGTTTGAATTTTCCAAAAAAAAATGCTTACTTTGCCGACCAAATTCAATTTTTGGAGCATTTGATTATAAACGAAAAAAATAAAAAACAATCTTGATATGTATGTTTTCCTCACCATTCTTATTTTAATTGCAGCTATCTTAATGATTCTTATTGTGTTGGTTCAAAAATCCAAAGGGGGAGGATTAGCGGCCGGGTTCTCGTCATCCAATCAAATTATGGGTGTACGTAAAACTACCGATTTTTTGGAAAAAACAACATGGATTCTTGCCGCGACGATCATTATTTTAAGCATTTTTACTGCAAAATATACGGCATCACATTCTCAGGGTCCTCAACCTCAGGTTGAGGTGCAACAACCTGCTCCCCTTAGTCCGGGCGTAGCTCCCGATGTGACACCTACCATGCCGATGCCTTCGCCGACGTTGCCCAATCAGGAGGGTGCACAACAACAAGAGCAAAGCCAAACGAATTCGCAACCAGCCGAATGATATAAAAAGCGATTTATCTTAGTACAATATCATATACAATAGGCATTCCCGCAGCCTCATTGAGTTTCTCGATGAGGCTGTCTTTATTCATTTGTAGTTCTGCTCGCAGAACCGATGACGTGAGTTGAACATAAAGTGTGTTTCGTTTTAGATAGACATTTTTTGTATAGCTGCTTACTCCTGAGCCAAGCAATTCGCTCCAGGCACGTACGGCACGTTGTTCGGCTATTTTGGTTTTTAGGAAGGGATTTTCTTCAAAATATTCCGACAAGATGTCGCCAATGGATTTCGATTCGCGTTTAAGCATAAAAACTGAATTTAATCGGTTAGTTGGTTAATGTAGCCATTTTTTACAGAATAAAGACGGTAATCGGCATGTGCTGTTTTTTCCAGCATTTTGTCTAGCGATTTTCGATTGGTATCGGATATGAATATTTGCCCAAATTCGTTATTCAAAACAAGTTTTATTATTTCTTCTACCCGTGAACTATCCAGGCGGTCAAAAATATCGTCCAACAGCAAAAGAGGCTTGGTTTTTGTTGTTTCGAGCAGAAAATGGAATTGAGCCAATTTCATGGATACGAAAAAAGTTTTGTTTTGACCTTGAGAGCCTGTTTTTTTGATGGGAAAATTGTTCAACAGCATTTCCAAATCGTCTCTATGGATGCCTACAGTGGTATATCCTAGCACAATATCCTTCTTTCGGTTTGTTTTTAACAGGTGATAAAGGTCGTTATCTTGTAGTTGTGAGATATAGTTCAGAGAAACATTTTCATTTGATCGACTAATTAAATTATAAAAGCGATTGAAAATAGGAATAAATTGGTCGATAAAGGCTTTGCGTCTTTCGAAAATATACATTCCTTCATCCGTGATTTGTTCTTCCCATATTTCGAGTAAGTTGATGTCGATGTCTTCTTTTTCGTTTTTCAGTAAGACATTACGTTGTTGTAAGGCCCTGTTGTAGCGAATCAACGCATGCATGTAATTTTTGTCGAATTGGGAAATAACCATATCCATGAATTTTCGTCGTTCATTGCTGCCTCCAATAATCAGTTGATCATCATCCGGTGAAATCATTACCAGAGGAATAAATCCAATATGATCCGACAATCGCTCATACTCTTTTTTATTGCGTTTGAATTGCTTTTTTTGTCGTCTTCGTATGGCACAATAGATTTCTTCTATCGCGTGATCGGGGAATTCGTATTTTCCCTGAAGCATGCAGAAATCGGAATGATGGCGAATAATCTGAGAATCGATAGGATTTGTATGGCTTTTGCAAAAAGACAAATAGTAGATGGCATCCAATAGATTGGTCTTTCCCATACCGTTATTGCCAATGAAGCAGTTGAGTTTGGGAGATAGATCAAGTTCTACCTGTACCAGATTTTTGTAATTTATAATGGACAATTGTTGTAAAATCATCGAAAATTCCCTAATACCTTTTTTTATTCTTCAAGTAACAGTTGTTGTAATTCTTCAGGTGAAACGTTCATTTTAAGACGCCCTTTCCATGCATACGAAATTTTTCCTCTTTCTTCCGAAACGATAATCGCTTTAGCATCGGTTTCTTGTGAAATTCCGAGTCCTGCCCGATGTCTCAACCCAAGATATTTGGGAATATTGGGGTTTTGCGACAGGGGTAAAATACAGCCGGCTGCCCTAATTTTTTTTCCTACGATAATCATGGCCCCATCGTGCAGGGGACTGTTTTTGAAAAAGATGCTCTCAATTAATCGTGAGGACACATCGGCATTGATAATTTCTCCTGTTTGTTCATATAGACCCAACTGAATATCACCCTGAATAACGATGAGTGCTCCCGTATAGGATTTGGCCATATTCATGCAAGCCAATACCACAGCCGTTAGGTGCGAATTGTCTTGCTTTTGTTTGTTATTCGGGAAGAAAAGCTTCGATATGAATTTCCATCCTTTTTTTGATCCCAGCGACATGAGAAACCGTCGAATTTCATCTTGAAAGAGAATGACCAGCAAAAAGAGCCCTACACTTACCAGTTGATCAAGGATAGTTCCCAGCAAAACCATATTAAATACTTGTGAGACAAGTACCCAGATGATGAGAAAAACCAATATTCCTATAAATAACGGACGTATGCCGGATACCTTTACTATATTATACAAATAAAAAAGTAAAAGTGCCACAAGAAAAATATCGACAAAATCTTTTATCCCGAAATGTTCAAACATAATTAATTGATTTCGTTTAGTTGGATCGATGCGGTTTCGAATTTTTTGAGCTGCGATATAATCTCTACGCATTCTACCGCTTCTTTCACATCGTGCACGCGTAAAATGTCGGCACCATACATTAATGCATAGGTATTTAAAACGGTACTCCCATTCAAGCATTGTGATGGATCGGAATCGAGCAGCCGATAAATCATGGATTTTCGTGATATTCCCACTAAAAGCGGCAAGTCAAAAATATCGAAATACCTAAGGTACGCCATCAGTTGATAATTTTGTGATAACGTTTTGCTGAAACCGAAACCGGGATCAATGATGATATCATTTACTCCCAATTGATTGAGAAGGGCTGTTTTTTCTGAAAAATAGTAGAGAATATCTTGAATAAAATTATCGTAATTGGTCAATTGCTGCATGGTTTGAGGGGTACCACGCATATGCATAAGGATATACGGAACATTTAATTGCGCTACTGTTGCAAACATATTCTTATCGATTTGCCCACCCGAAATGTCGTTTATCATGTCAACTCCATATTTTTCGACAGCGCTTTTGGCTACCTCTGCGTAAAAAGTGTCTACCGATAAAATGGCATCGGGAAATTCTTTTCTGACAATTTTAAGTGCAGGTTCCAATCGATTGAGTTCTTCTTTTGCTGAAAGTAAAACAGACGATGGCGAAGTGGATTGCCCTCCTAAATCGATGATAGTTCCACCTTCTTCCAAAATTTGACTTGCTCTTTCGAGAATTTCTTTTTCCGAGTTTTTGCGGCTTTCGGAGAAAAACGAATCGGGTGTAATATTGATAATACCCATTACCAATGGAGTTGAGAGATTCATTAGTGAACCTTTTATGTTGAGAAATTTTTTCATGCGTTATAATGTGGAATTGGGTAACTGATAAGGATAATCTATATTGTAATGCAATCCGCGACTTTCTTTTCGTGCCATTGCCTGTTTGATTACCAGGTATCCCACTTTTATGATGTTGCGTAACTCACAAATTTCTCGGGAAACTACCGAGCGTTGAAACAAGCTTTCCGTTTCGCGAAATAAAATATTCAATCTTGTCATTGCACGTTGTAAGCGAAGATTGGAACGGACAATGCCGACGTACGACGACATGATTTCGTTCACCTCTTTGTAGCTTTGGGTTATCAATACCATTTCTTCGGGTAAAGTGGTACCTTCGGCATTCCAAGGGGGAATATTTTCCTGAAAAGAGTAATCTTTTAATCGGGGAACAGAATGTTTGGCCGCTGCGTCGGCGAAAACCACGGCTTCGATAAGTGAATTGGAAGCCAATCGGTTTGCACCGTGTAAACCGGTACAAGCGCATTCGCCGTTTGCATATAATCGCTTGATGCTGGTTTCCCCATGAATGTTTACCCGTATTCCACCGCACAAATAATGGGCTGCAGGTGCAACGGGGATGTAATCTTTAGTGATGTCGATACCATACGACTTGCATTTTTCGTAAATGTTGGGGAAATGTTTTTTTGTTTCTTCCGGATCTTTGTGCGTGACATCCAAATATACATAATCGTCGCCACGATTTTTCATTTCCGTATCGATGGCTCTTGCAACAATATCTCGTGGCGCCAGCGATTCACGTTTGTCGTATTTATGCATGAATTCTTTGCCGTCTTTTGTCCTCAGGATTGCTTCATACCCTCGTACCGCTTCACTAATAAGGAATGAAGGGCGGTCGCCGGGATGATACAGGGCTGTAGGATGAAATTGAACGAATTCCATTCCTTTGATTTCACCTTTTGCACGGGATACCATTGCAATGCCGTCTCCGGTTGCGACCAATGGATTGGTGGTTGTTTGATAAATGCAGCCGATGCCACCCGTAGCCATCATGGTTATTCGGGATAGAAACGTATCGATTTGGTTCGTTTTCTGATCCAGAATGTAGGCGCCATAGCATTCGATCCCTTGGGTTTCCGATGTAATTACTTTTCCCAGATGATGCTGAGTAAGAATTTCAATGGCAAAGTGGTTATCGAATACATCGATATTGGGATGGTTTTTGATTGCGTTGATTAATCTAAGTTGGATTTCGGCACCGGTATTGTCTTTGTGATGAAGAATGCGAAATTCGGAATGGCCTCCCTCTTTATGGAGATCGAAATTCCCTTGTTCATCTTTATCGAAATCTACACCCCAGCCGATCAGTTCTTTGATTTGTGCAGGTGCTTCGCGTACTACTTTTTCTACCACGGCCACATCGCACAATCCTGCACCGGCATCCAAAGTGTCTGCAATATGCTTATCGAAATTATCCCAAGGATTGGTTACGGAAGCTATTCCGCCTTGTGCATAGTAGGTATTGGCATCCTCCAACGAATTTTTTGCTATGATAGCTACCTTTCCATAATCGGCAACTTTCAATGCGAAGCTCATCCCCGCTATGCCCGAACCTATTACTAGAAAATCGTATTTATAAGTCATACGGGTATATTTGTTCTTTCTATCTTACAAATTTATAAATTAAACTCTAATCATGGACATTTTAAGTTTAAAATAGTCCATTTGCAAAGAAAATCCTTTTTAATTCTCATTTTATCCTTACAGATACACAATGAATTACACATTATTTTGGATGCAGGATCCGATTCTTCGAAAAGTGCAATTGTTTTTTAGTTAAATACCGGAATTCTATTGTAATATTCGCAATAAAATATTTTCTTTGTTATAGGATATTCCTTTATTACGGTATTCATTTTTAATTTGTTATACATCTATATGAAAACATTTTCATTGACCTTATTGTTTTTGTTCAGCACAACGGTTGCAGTCCTGAATGCAGCCGGTTTGCAGCAAAAAAATGATTCTTCCTACTACGAGTTGCGTGGAAGAGTATGGGGAGAAGATACGCGTGAACCATTGGTTTATGCAAGTGTTTCTGTGAGAAATTCAAATATTTCGACCGTTACCAATCAGGATGGATATTTTTCGATCAAAGTCCCGTTATCGGCAAAAAATTCGCAACTCATTATCCGACATTTGGGATATCGAAATAAAATTATTCCTATTATAACGCTGATCAATAGGCCAAATGATTACATAATGATGCAGCCATATTCTATTTTATTGGAAGAGGTTGAGGTTGTTTCAGGTGACGGGGGACCATTGGTGCGTGAAGCACTGCTTCGCATTCCGGATAATTATCCCGATGTTCCAAATATGATGGTTGCTTTTTATCGTGAATCGATCAAGAAGAGAAATACCTATATATCCCTTGTTGAAGCAGTAGTAGATATTTATAAGGCATCGTATCGTTCTTTTGAAAACGATCAGGCCCGTATTTACATTGGGCGTAGGGCAACTGACATCAATCCGCGCGATACGATTTTATTGAAGTTTCAGGGAGGAATTACGAGCTCCTTGATGCTTGACGTTGCTAAAAATCCGGAGATAGTCTTTGGCAAAGAAGGCGAAGAATATATTTTCAATATCGAGAACATGGTTTACATCAATGAAAAACCCAATTATGTAATTTCATTTGTGCCACGTCTCGATATTGAAGAGATTCTTTTTCGAGGGAAAATTTATCTGGATGCAAACAGTTTGGCTTTTACGAGAATGGAATTCAATATGAACGTCGAAGGACGAAAGGATGCTTCTCATATCTTTATAAAAAAGAAACCTGCAAAAATGAAAGTGGATATGCATCACGCCGGATATATTGTGGATTACGTTGAAAGAGACCACAAATGGTATTTCAATTACAGTAGGACAGATGTTGCTTTTAAGGTGAATTGGTCGCATCGTTTTTTCGGTCTTTTTGCTCCCAGGTATACCATTACCTCCGAAATAGCCATTACCGACCGATATACAGATGATGTAGTGAAATTTCCAAGAAGTGAGCGTATACGTTCAACGGATATTATTGCCGAAAAAGTGGAAGATTTTCAAGATTCCGATTTCTGGGGTGAATATAATGTCATAGAACCCGATGCTGAAATATCGGCTGCTATTAAAAAGCTCAGCGATAAGCTTCGTCGTCGACAACAATAATCCAAAAATGCTTGTTGGTTAAAAAAATAACCTTTACCTTTGCCGTCCAAAGTTATTTAATTATAAAGTGTATGTATTTAGATGCAGAGAAAAAGAAGGAGATCTTTGCACGATACGGGAAGTCTAACACTGATACCGGCTCACCTGAAGCTCAGATAGCATTGTTTTCTTACCGTATTGCGCATTTGACGGAACATTTAAAGTCAAATAAGAAAGATTATAACACAGAAAGAGCCTTGAAAATTTTAGTAGGTAAACGTCGTCGTTTACTCAATTACCTAATTGAGAAAGATATCGAAAGGTATAGAGCAATTATCAAAGAATTGGGTATAAGGAAATAAATTTTCAAGAAAAAATCAAAAAAAGAGTAAATGAATTTTCATTTACTCTTTTTTGTTTCTATCTATGAGGATTATTTTCACTTAGGAGATTGATTTTCAAATAAATGATAGATATGGATAGGTATAGGGGACCCAAAACATATTGTAAAAGTATGTTTTATAATATGTTTTTTTATTTGTTTTTCTTGTAAGACCCCTATATATTTGTAACCGATAACCTAAAACAATCTTTTTACCTTAATACTAGTCCATATAAACCGTAATAAAAGAGACCATCTTGAGCAAGGTGGTCTCTTTTTGATAGTGTGATATATAGGGATGCTGTGTTAAACTTAAAAAAAGAATGTTTACCGGATCGAAAATATTTCGGAGTAGTTTTCTAGTCGTCGAATAAATAGAGAATTTTCGAAGATGGGTTTTATGTATTTGTGTGTAAATTAAGAATTAACCTGTACATTTGTAAGAAACAATTGGAGATGTTCATATGAATCCACCGTTGGCAGAGCGGATGCGCCCTCAAAATCTGGATGAATTTATCGGGCAAGAGCATTTGGTCGGTAAAGGCGCTGTTTTACGGAAAATGATTGATTCGGGCAGGGTGCCTTCGCTTATTTTTTGGGGACCTCCCGGAGTAGGGAAGACTACGTTGGCACATATCATTGCCAATACGCTTCATGCTCCCTTTTACAAGTTGAGCGCCATCAATTCAGGGGTAAAAGATGTGAGGGATGTGATTGAAAAAGCAAAAAGCGAGCGTTTTTTTGATGCGGCTAGTCCTATTTTGTTTATCGATGAAATTCACCGATTTAGCAAATCACAACAAGATTCGTTGCTGAATGCGGTTGAAACGGGAGTGGTTACACTCATTGGTGCGACAACCGAAAATCCTTCATTCGAAGTAATTCGCCCTTTATTATCTCGCTGCCAAGTATATGTGTTGAAACCTCTTGAGAGAAAAGATTTGGAGATTTTGCTTCGTCGGGCGTTGACCGAAGATATTTTTCTAAAAGAAAAAGAGATAGAAGTGAAAGAGACAAATGCTTTGTTTCGTTTTGCCGGTGGGGATGCCCGTAAACTGTTAAATATTATCGAGTTGGTTGTTATAGCCGAAAACGGCAATAAAATAGTGATTACCGATGACAGCGTAACAAACCGAATACAAGAAAATCCGGCAGCATATGACAAAGATGGAGAGATGCACTATGATATTATTTCGGCGTTCATTAAATCTATTCGCGGCAGCGATCCCGATGCGGCTATTTATTGGTTGGCACGTATGGTTGCAGGAGGCGAAGACCCGGCTTTTATCGCGCGGCGCTTGGTTATTTCGGCTGCGGAAGATATTGGTCTAGCCAATCCGAATGCGTTATTGCTCGCTAATGTGTGTTTCGATGCTTTACAAAAAATAGGATGGCCCGAAGGGCGTATTATATTGGCTGAAACAACTATTTATTTGGCAACTTCACCCAAAAGCAATTCGGCATATCTTGCCATCGATAAGGCGCTTGATGAAGTTGCACGTAGTGGGAATCTTCCTGTTCCGCTTCATTTGCGGAATGCGCCAACAGCATTGATGAAAGAACTTGATTATGGCAAAGATTATAAATATCCTCACGATTTTGAGGATCATTTTGTAGAGCAAGATTATTTACCTCGGGAAATTAAAAGTCGTCGTTTTTGGGAACCTCAGGACAATCCTTCGGAAGCAAAATTAAAGGCTCGGATGAAAAAATTGTGGGGAAATAAAAAATAAATCGAGGAATTTTTGAAAATCGTGCAATAAAATTCTTGTCAAAAACAATAAGCAAGGGGAGGATAAAAAGATGCTGCGATTGCAATTTAATACCAATCCATTTTTTGATAAGGTGAACTGTGTTGCTGGTATTTGAGATCCTTTAGTAAGGAAGAATTGGCGCGAATAATAAAGTTATACGACTGATAAGGCCCTACCGGTATGAAACTAGCCGACATGCTCCAGCAGTGCAGGTTGCGGGTCAATGTGCAATTCATGTATGAAAAGCGTTTGGCTTCGAAATTGTAGTCGGTATTGAAGGTAAAATTCCAGTTTTTGGTTGGCTGTAGCGAACCGCTCAATCCGAAATTATGGGTTAGTTTCCCTTTATATTCCATTTTTTTCTTATCGAACTCGCCATACCCGTAACGCAAAGAATAATTGAACGAAAGATTCCAGTTTATCCTGTTTTTCAGGTAACCATCGGCATCATATTCGCCGGTATCTTGAGCGGATGTATCGAATATGCTTTTTGTGATGCTTTCTTCTTCAAGATTCCCTTCGGCTGTTTCAAGATTAGAACGATCCGTTTCGCTCTCTTGTTCCCGGTCATCCTTCTCTCCAAACCATTTTTTGAAAGTATCTTGATTGAAAGAATAGGAAAACGATGTTCCTGTACTCATAAGTTTCCCGAATCCTTTTCCCTTGGCAATTCGGAGTTTGTCGACATGCACCGGTCGCCCTTGAGAATCAAGTTCATATAAATAAGGATCCCATGTGGCACTTAGGCTAAATGTTTGGGATTTGCCGAGTTTCAGTCGGAGACTCGTGTTGATCGTACTCAATTTGAGTGAATCGGCCATCATATTGTAACTAAAACCAATGCTCAGATCGTCTATAAGGCTCATTTTTCGGTAACCTGTGGGATCGTTCTCGTCGCGAACTTTCATTTCGAGATTATTTTTAAAACTGAACCCGATGCTTCCGCTCTTTCCGCTTGGGGCTGTTCCGAACATCATGCCTGAATAGGGCGAATAGGTGTATTCCACATCTTCGCCGTATTCGTTTTTGTAGGTATATTTTTCGTAAAAATTATAGCGCGATGCACTAAAATCGGGAGTATAACTCAGACTGATGGATGGAGTAAACACGTGGCGTATGGCTTGTATTTTGTTTCCGAAAATTTTCCACGGCGTATACATTCCGTAAAGTTTGGTATTGAAACTAAGGGAGGTACTATAGTCGTATACGCGATTGAATCCGTAAACCGTATCCACTACCACATTTCTTTTTTGGACAGAATCCCATGCCTCAACGTGGCGAGAAGTATACCATCTTTCGTTATAATTGATGGAAGGGGATATCTGGATGTTGTCAAAAACCGTAAAAGTGGCACTAATGGGAATACTGTGACGCATGCCGTTTGTCCAATCTTTGATGATGTTCGATTTAAGGAACTGATCTTCCTTGGTAGTGATTGAGTTTCTGAATTCTCCCGAGTAGCTCATCGATATTTTTTCGTACCAACGTTCGGCTCCTACGGCCTTTTTTCGTTTAAATGGATAAACACGACTCATATTAATCGAAAGATTGGGTAAGGTAACCGATATGGTGGAATCTCGCGATATCTGATTGATACTCATTGCTGCCGACAAACTCCACGGTGAATTGGGGAAACGTTGCGTAATATTTACGCTGGAACTTTTGGTATTGTTTGTCGATTCTCGCGAATAGAGTTCGCGCAAGTCGTTTTTTTCGTATTTGCTGGTAGAAAAATTCACGCTTGCCGACAGGGTGCGATACATATTTGCTTTTGGATCCTGTGAATGTGTCCAACTGATGCGAAAGTCTTTCGATACCGAATAATCGGGCAACCCTTTGTCGCCAAGGACAGTATTGAGAAAATAGGCATTGAAGTTTCCCGAGTATTTATATCGTTTTCGGTAATTGGATCGCGCGCCGATTCCCCACGTTCCTTTGGTATATATTTCTCCGGTGACGGCTAGATCCACATAATCGTTTATGGCAAAATAATATCCCCCATCGTGGAGATAAAATCCGCGTTCCATTTCATCTCCATAGGAAGGCATAATGATTCCCGATGAATAGCTTTTGGTGAAAGGGAAAAATGCGAAGGGCAAGACGATCGGAAACAGGGGAACATCCGCCACAACCAGCCATGCCGGTCCGGTGACGACATCTTTATCGGGTCGAACCTTTGCCTTCGACAAATTCAAATAGAAATGCGGATGTTCGTGATCGTCGCAGGTCGTATATTTTGCGTTTTGCATGTAAAACGTGTTGTCGGGATTCATTTTTGCTTCATTGGCCACAATATACCCTTCTCCTTGTTGGGTTACGACGTGATTTATAAAAGCCTTGCCGGTTTTAAAGTTGTAGCTTACTTTTTTCATCTCGTATTGAGTGCCGTTTTCTTCAAAAATGGGATATCCAAATTCTTTTCCGAGGGAATCTATACCAAATGTGGCCGTAATAATACTGCTATCCAAATCCAACGTAATGTATTCGCCTTTGATGCCGATATTGCCATATTTTACATCCGCATTGCCATATAAATGGACGATATTGTCTTTCGTAAAAACCAAGGAATCGGTAGCTGTATAATGAACCGGAGCTTCAAGGGTTTCTTTTTCCGCTTTTATGGTATCTGTTTTTATTGTGTCCGCTTTTATCGTATCTACCGGTGTAATTGGTATGGAGTCGTTTTGGGATAACAAACTGTCACTCTCCGTTTTTGTTTGAGCAAATGGAGATTGAGAAAAAAAAGTAAATACCAGGAAAAAAAATATGCTTATTTCGAGATGTTTCATTCAAAAATAGCCCGGTAGCATGGATAAATGGATTATTATTTTGGAACAAAAGTATAAAAATAAAATTTAAGAGACATTGAATAAGGTTTTTTTAAACAAATTGAAATCGGTTGAAAGAAGGTGAGATTGTTTTTTGCGACGCATAAAGGCTGATAGTCTTTGGGGGATTTCGATAGTCGATCCTATGCATTCTTCTACGGTTTCTTTAAATTTTGCAGGGTGCGCAGTGGCAAGGAAAACGCCTGTTTCGTCGGGTTTTTTCTCGTCTTTCAACGCCTGATATGCGCATGCTCCGTGCGGGTCAAGCAAATAACCTGTTTTTTCGTAAACGGTTCGTATGGTATTTTTGATTTCCACATCGGAATAGGTATTTCCCGAAATATCTTGTTTTATGGCTTCGTGAGATTGACCATATAGGTCGAGAATACGTTCAAAATTGCTAGGAGCACCAACATCCATAGCATTGGCGATGGTTTGAATCGAAGCTCTTGGTTCGTAATTGCCGGTATCGAGGTATTGAAAAAACACATCGTTGCGATTGTTGGCGGCAATGAATCGTTTGACGGGCAATCCCATTCGTTTTGCAAATAAACCGGCTGCCAAATTTCCCAAATTTCCACTGGGTACGGATACGACCACATTATCTACCGGCTGTTGTTTGGCCAATTGGGCATATGCGTAAAAATAGTAAATGGATTGAGGAAGAAAGCGGGCAATATTAATGGAATTGGCCGAGGTCAGGTACATTTTTCTGTTGAGCTCTTCATCCATGAAAGCCGATTTCACCAGTGCCTGACAATCGTCGAACGTGCCATCGATTTCCAATGCAACAACATTCTGTCCAAGCGTTGTAAATTGAGCTTCTTGAATCTCGCTTACTTTGCCCGATGGATATAAAACAAACACCTGAATGCCCTCTACGCCTAAAAAGCCGTTGGCAACCGCACTCCCTGTGTCTCCCGATGTTGCAACCAATACTTTCATATTTTCGAGGCGTTGTTCTTGTACGAAATAGGACAACATGCGAGACATGAAACGCGCCCCGACGTCTTTAAAAGCAAAGGTGGGTCCATGAAAGAGTTCCAATACATAAACACCCTCTTCCAATTTCTTGAGCGGGATGTCGAAATTTAGCGCCTCAATTGCGATCGTATTCAATTGTTCTTTATCGATATCTTCGCCGAAAAATTTTTCGGCAACTACTTTCGCAATATCCGTTAAGCTCAGATTTCCTATTTCATTGAAAAAATCGGCAGGCAATCGATTTATTTTTTCGGGCATATATAATCCTCTATCGGGCGCAAGTCCTTTTATAACGGCTTCTTGCAGCGTAGCCTTCGGGGCAATATGTCTTGTACTGTAGTATTTCATTTTATTGTTGTTTCTGAAAATAATGTTTTTATAAATTCGTCGCCATGCAATAATCCATAGCTTCCCTTTTGTGCCGCAAATTCGTCATACGTCACAACGTCGTCCGGTTTTATATAGCGGTGATAAATCAAAAAGGGAACAGCTCCTCGGGTATGTGTGCGTATAGCGCACGGTGTTGGATGATCAGGCAAAACGGCAATGGTCACCGGCTCATTCATTTTCTCGATTGCTTCATAAATGGGTTTTACGATTCGTGAATCGAGGTTTTCGATGGTTTTTATTTTTAACGGCACATTGCCTTCGTGTCCTGCTTCGTCGCTCGCTTCAACGTGAAGATAGATAAAATCTTTTTCATTCAACGCTTTTATTGCGGCTTGCGCCTTACCTTCGTAATTGGTATTATACAATCCTGTTGCTCCTGCCACCACTACAACTTCCAGTCCGGCGTAGACGCCGATTCCGCGAATCAAATCTACGGCTGAGATTACCGTTCCGTTTTTTATCGCGAACCTATCTTTCAACGGTTTCATTGCCGGTCTGTATCCCGGCGACCACGGCCAAATGCTGTTGGCCGGATCTTTCCCTTCGGCTTTGCGTTTGCGGTTGATGGGGTGGTCTGCCAAAAGTTCTTGCGAAGCAAGGATGAGATCGTTGAGTCGATCCGCTGTTGCTTTTGAATGTTCATCCATCGGTTTTATCAACGAAGAATGGAATGGCTTTTCAGGAATATCGTGTGGAGGCGTACAAATGATGTTCTTGTTCCCTCCTTTCATCTTCAGTAAATGTCGATAAGATACGCCGGGATAAAAGCTGATGGTTTCGTCTCCCAGTTTTTCATTAAGAAAATCGATGAGTTCCTTTGCTTCGTTGGTTGAAATGTGCCCTGCCGAATGGTTTTTCAATAGTTCCCCTTCTATGCATACCAGATTACAACGCATGGCCATCTCGCCGGGTAGAATGTCGACCCCCATACTGGCTGCTTCCAAGACGCCGCGTCCTTCATATACTTCGGGAATATCATATCCCAGCACCGATAAATTTGCAATTTCGCTTCCCGGAGGGAATCCTTCGGGAATCGTATCCAGCAATCCATTGCGGCCTTTGGCGGCCAGCAAATCCATATAAGGTGTACGAGCAACTTGCAATGGCGTTTTATTCCCCAGTTGTTCAATGGGTTCATCTGCCATTCCGTCGCCAAGTATGATGATATATTTCATAGACAAAACCGGTTATCTGATATTTGCAATGGAAATGATGTCGGAAAAAACACCTGCTGCCGTAACGTTGGCGCCTGCTCCATAACCCTTTATCACCATTGGATATTCGTTATAACGCTCTGTGGTAATCATGATGATATTGTTGCTACCCTCCAAATCGTAAAAGGGATGTCCTTGTTCCACTTCGCGCAGACCCACTTCACATTGTCCATTTTCGTAAATAGCAACAAAACGAAGTTTTTTGCCTTCTTTTTCAAGTTTCTTTCGTCGAATTTCAAATGCTTCATCCATTTCGGATATTGTTTCCCAGAATTCATCTAGGGTTCCTTCAAAATATTTTTGAGGGATAAATAATTCCTTTTTCACATCGCTTTGTTCCACTTCGGCACCCGCTTCGCGTGAGAGGATTACCAATTTGCGAATTACATCGAGCCCACTCAAATCTATTCGCGGATCGGGTTCGGCATAGTGTGCGTCCACTGCCATACGGACGGCCTTACTGAAAGGAATATCTTTGCTCAGTGTGTTGAAGATGAAATTCAATGTGCCCGAAAGCACGGCTTCCAGTTTTATAATTTTGTCGCCCGAATTGATAAGCGAATTCATTGTGTTGATGATGGGTAGTCCGGCGCCGACATTGGTTTCGAAAAGAAACTTCACGCCTGCTTTCCGTGCAGTTTTTTTCAGACGTCGATACGTTTCGTATGATGATGAGGTGGCTATTTTGTTTGCTGTGACTACCGAAATATTTCTCGACATCAATTCTTCATATAGATCCGAAATCTCTTTGCTGGCAGTACAGTCCACAAAAACGGCATTAAAGATATTCATTTTCAGTATTTCGTTTCGGATGATGGCCGGTGAACTTTTTATACCTTTTGTTTCCAGTTCCTCTTGGTAATTTTCGAGCGATATTCCTTCTCTGGTGAACAAGGCTTTGCGACTATTGGCTATACCTACGATATTGATTCGTAATTTGTTTTGCTCTTCCAGAGTATGCTTTTGTTGTTGTATTTGGGAAAGCAGTTTATTTCCCACCGTACCGGTTCCGACGACAAACAGATTCAGTTCCTGATAAGGGGAGAGAAAGAACGAGTCGTGTATTACATTCAATGCTTTTCTTAGGTCATTCTTTGAAATTACGCATGAAATATTGGTTTCCGATGCACCTTGTGCCAAGGCTACTACGCTGATACCGCTTCGTCCCAATGTTCCGAAAAATTTCCCTGCTATTCCGGGTACATGTTTCATGTTTTGCCCTACTATGGCTATAGTTGAGAGATTGTATTCAACGGTAATTTCATTGATGCTTCCCATTGCAATTTCTTGGGCAAATTCTTTGTTCAGTACTTTTTGGGCAAGAGCGGCGTCTTGGGTGCGGACACCGATCGAGGTACTGGTTTCCGATGATGCCTGCGAAACAAGAAAAACGCTTATGCCACTATTGGCAAGTGCCGAAAAAATACGTTTGTTTACACCGATCACACCCACCATTCCCAATCCTTGTATCGTAATCAGTGCCGTATCTTCGATAGACGAAATGCCTTTGATGATTTTTCCGTTGCTTTGTGGCTTTATATTGCATATGAGCGTTCCTCCCGAGTGGGGATTGAATGTATTTTTTATGCGGATTGGGATATTTTTGTGGTAAACGGGGAAAATCGTAGGGGGGTAAATCACTTTTGCTCCAAAATTCGATAATTCAATAGCTTCGATGAACGAGAGTTCATCAATCACATATGCCGAGTTGATTATTTTGGGATCGGCAGTCATAAAACCATCGACGTCGGTCCATATCTCAAGAACAGAAGCATTCATGGCTGCGGCTATGAGCGCTGCCGTATAATCCGATCCGCCACGCCCAAGATTGGTAATGTCGCTTTCTTCGCTACTCGATGAAATAAAGCCGGGCACCAACATTACCTTTGGAAGGGGAGATTCGGAAAAAGTTTTCTTAATGAGTTCGAAACAAAGGGGAATGTTGGGAATATGGCTGTTGAATTGGATGGATGTTTTGATAAACTGTGTTGGGTCGTAAAGTTTTGCTCCATCGATTATTTTGCTGACGATAAGCGAAGATAATCGTTCGCCGTAACTTACGATTTTATCGGAAGTTTTTTGCGACAAATCGCCGATGAGGAATACGCCACGTAAAATGTTTCGCAAATCATCGTATAGGATCTGTATTTTTTGTTTTATTTCTTCTTTTTCTTGGCGTGAGGCAATCGTTTTTTCGATTATATTTTCGTGCATGAGGATGACTTCTTCCAGAATGGTTTTATAACCTGCATTCGATTTGACTGCAAAATCGGCTGCAAGCAGCAGCCTGTCGGTAACTCCGGCAAGTGCCGACACAACAACGATTACGGGTTCTTTTTCCGATTCGATAATGTCTTTTACTATCTTTAAACCTTCGGGGGTTCCTATGGAAGTCCCGCCAAATTTCATAACTTTCATATTATGAACAATTAATCCGTTTTTGGTTTTAACGGCGATTAAATATTAAAAAAGGATGTTTTAGAAAGCAAGAACCGAATGGTTCGTGGAAACAAGGAAATTGTTTGTGGAATAAGATATCAGATAACCCCCCAAGGGGTCATTGTCGTTGAGGAAAAGGTTTGAACGTATGTTGAATATAAGTTATTCATTGTAAACGTATAAATTTATTGCAAAGATAGGTTTTTATCGGATAATAAGAAATTAAAAGTGAAAAAAATCGATATAATTTGCGAATATGTTTTTGTTCAAGAAAAAAGGCTTGTATTTAAAACTAAAAAACCGTCTCACTGTCGAAACGGTTTTTAGTTTTATATATCGAAAAAAGAATCAATCGCTCAATGAAACACGCTTAAAATCAACAACCTCCAAATCTTTGTCGTATTGTTTTAGAAATTCGCCGACGGTTAATTTGTTGTCTTTTATATATTCCTGTTGCAACAAAGTAACTTCTTTGTAGAATTTCTTTAAAGCGCCCTCGGCTATTCTATCCAACAGATTTTCGGGTTTTCCTGCTTCCCGAGCTTTTTCCCGTGCAATTTCCAATTCTTTTTCCTTTATTTCAGCCGGTATGCCTTCGGGAGTTATGGATATGGGATTCATTGCCGCAATTTGCATGGCTATGTCTTTTGCAACTTGCTCATCCACATCGGGTTTATTAAACCCAACGATAGCGGCCAATTTGTTTCCCATATGCACATAGGCCGTAACGTAAGGTGCGGAAATGTATTCGTAGTATCCCAATTGGATTTTTTCACCTGTGGCTCCGATTTTATCGGTAATGAGATCCGAAATTGTTCCTTTTGGGAGCTGAATGGCGAGCAGCTCATCCAATGTTTTGGGTTTATGTTTTATCGCTGCATCCAGGATTTGTTGCGTGAGGGCAACAAACTCGGCATTTTTTGCCACAAAATCGGTCTCGCACTGTAATGCCACGATAGCGGCAAAATCGCCTTCGGTTTTGGCTAGAACACATCCTTCGGAAGCTTCGCGATCTTCACGTTTTGCAGCAACCGCTTGTCCTTTTTTACGGATAATTTCCATTGCTTTATCGAAATCGCCGTTTGCTTCGGTCAATGCATTTTTGCAATCCATCATCCCCGCTCCTGTCATTTTACGAAGATGCTGAATTTCTGCTATTGTAATTGCCATAATTTTTTCCTTTTTATTTTTTTTGTTGTTGTTTATTCTTCTTCTCCTTCTTCTTTTGCATATTTGCTTACTATAGCCGCATTTATTGCTTCTTTGTCTTCCTTCTTTATTCGTTCTTTCTTCGCCGCTTTTGCTTTTCGTTCTCTGCGTGCCGTTTCCTTTTCTTGTTCTTCGGCGGCCGCGGCATCGGCTTTTTCGGCTTTGCGTTCTTCCAATCCTTCTTTTATGGCGTCACAGATATATCCGACGATCAGCTCAATGGTTTTTACCGAATCATCGTTTGCCGGGATCACGAAGTCTATGTTTGATGGATCGGTGTTTGTATCCACAATGGCAAAAACCGGAATTCCCAAACGTTCGGCTTCTTTTACGGCAATATTTTCTTTCATTGCGTCTACCACAAAAAGTGCTGCCGGAAGACGAGTAAGATCTTGAATGGAACCGAGCATTTTTTCGAGTTTTGCCCGTTGGCGTGTGATTTGCAGTTTTTCGCGCTTCGACAAGGTATCAAAAGTTCCATCTTTTATCATCTTGTCGATATTGTTCATTTTTTTTACCGCTTTTCGGATAGTGGGAAAATTGGTAAGCAGACCTCCCGGCCAACGTTCCACCACGTAAGGCATGTTGATGCTTTGTGCTTTTTCTGCAACGATATCTTTTGCTTGTTTTTTAGTTGCTACGAAAAGGATTTTTTTCCCCGATTTTGCAATTTGCTTTAATGCAGCGGCTGCTTCTTCTGCTTTTGCAATTGTTTTGTGAAGATCAATGATGTGAATGCCGTTGCGTTCCATGAAGATATATGGAGCCATTGCCGGATTCCATTTGCTTTTTAGGTGGCCGAAGTGTGCTCCGGCTTCAAGAAGTTGGTCAAATTCTAATTTTGCCATGTTTGTTTTTTGATTTTATTCGTTTACATTCTTTTTCTTAGTCGAATCATAAGGTAGATTATTGTATTGTATTTTCAGCAATAATGTCCTTACGATTTAGATACTAAACGTTTATTTTAAGTGGCTCACTGTTAATCCTTCATATATCCAGCTATATACATACATGGAAGGTATGTAACAATTGCCGTTTCCCAAAATCGTTTACTTAAATAATTAACGTTTCGAAAACTGAAATTTCTTTCTCGCTTTTGGTTGTCCCGGTTTCTTGCGTTCGACAACTCTCGGGTCACGAGTCAGAAAGCCTTCGGCTTTCAGAATAGGTTTGACATTGGGATCGATTTTCACCAAAGCGCGGGCAATGCCCAATCTTACAGCCTCTGCTTGACCTTTGTGTCCTCCGCCGTTCAAATTGATTTTTATATCGTATTTCCCGGTCACGTCGAGCTTGTTGAGAGGTTGTTTGACGATATATTGTAAAATAGGCGATGGGAAATAGTTTTCAAGTTCGCGTTTGTTGATAACGATTTTTCCATTTCCTTCCTTAACATATACTCGTGCTACTGCGGCTTTACGTCTTCCTATTGCGTTTACTGCTTCCATTTTATTTGAGTGTATTAATGTCTATTTTTTTTGGTTTCTGAGCTTGATGCGGATGTTCGTTTCCTGCATATACATAAAGATTGTTTAGAATGGCTCTGCCGAGTTTGTTTTTCGGGAGCATGCCTTTTACTGTTTTTCGAAATAGTTTTTCGGGATTTTTCTTCATTAAATCTGCAGGAGTGAATTTTTTTTGTCCTCCGGGATAACCCGAGAAACGATAATATACGCGATCAGTCCATTTATTTCCGGTTAATTCCACTTTGTCGGCATTTACGATAATGACATTATCGCCGCAATCTACATGAGGAGTGAAGCTTGGCTTGTATTTTCCTCTCAATAATTTCGCCACTTCGGAGCATAAACGTCCTAAGTGTTGCCCTGTTGCATCAATTTCAACCCATTCTTTTTGGGCTGTTTCTTTGTTTACAGAAATGGTTTTATAACTTAATGTATCCACTTTCTTTGTTTTTTAGTTTATTAAAAATCAGTCCATTCATTTTGCTTCATGTCGTTTCCTGCTAAGGGTGTAGAAACACAAAGAAGCTCAAAATCAGACTTTAAGCAACTTTTTTACAATAATCGGATTGCAAAGTTACAATATTTCAAAGAATTAACAAAGAATCTTTTGTGAATTTATAATCTTGTAGAGTCAACCGGCAAGTGCGAATTTACACTAAT